>NZ_AOPZ01000216.1 GCF_000414115.1 Streptomyces aurantiacus JA 4570 | reverse complement strand
GTACGTCGCGATCAAGCAGTCCACGGCCAAGCCCGCCGAGTTCATCGACACGGCCACGCAGCGGGCCAGGAAGACGGACCGCACCCAGAAGATCGCCGGCCGGACCTGGCAGCGCTACGAGGGCACGCGCTACGACGCGCTCGTCCTGCGGGAGAAGGGCGCCACGACGGTGGTGGCCGGGACCGCGGGGTTCGGGCCGCTCACGGCGATGGCGGAGTCGCTGGAGATGAAGCGGACGCCGATCCGCGAGAGCGCGTAGGCAGCAGAGTCCTTTGGACCGGACCACGTGAGAGGCCCCCGGACCATGTGAGAGGCCCCCGGCGGTTGCCGGGGGCCTCTCACATGGTGGTGCGCCGCTGGGACGCGCCGATTCAGACGG
>NZ_AOPZ01000215.1 GCF_000414115.1 Streptomyces aurantiacus JA 4570 | reverse complement strand
CCGCCGCCGGTCCCTCGCCGGGCGCCGCCGCCCCGCCCGGTGGCTTCGCACCCGCACCCCGCGCCCCCGGCGCGCCCTCCGCCCCGGCCCCGCTCGTTCTTCCCTTGGTCATGCCGACACCCTGGCGGTGCCCTCCGGCGGCTCCTAAAGTTTCGGCTGCTGCCGAATCCACGGCAGGAGCGCGTCGCGCGGCGGCGGGACGGAGAGTGACGGAGAGCCGGTATGCCCTTCCAGCTGCACTTCGGGGAAGGCGACCTCTTGCGGTGCCGGTTCGCGGTGTCGCCGTTGTGGGAGACGCAGGAGGCGGTGCGCACGCTGAAGCGGCCCGAGCGGCACGGGTATCACCCGCGGTGGCTGCGCGGGATCCGGCAGGCGGCCGCGCGGCTCGACCTGGAGGACGCCTGGCTGCTGATGCCGTCGCGGGGGCACAGTCCGGACTTCCTGGGGCCGCCGCCGCTGGGGCCCGCGGCGAGCTTCGAGGAGGAGATCGCGGCGGTGCGCGCGGCCGACCCGGACGCCGCCCGGGACGACATGGCGCGGGCCCTCGCCGAGACGCCGGGCGCCGCCGAGAGCGCGACCGGACGCCGGCTGCTCGCCGAACCGGCGCGCGCGGTGGGCGAGTTGGCGGACGCCATGGAGGCCGCCTGGCACGCCCTGGTCGAGCCGTACTGGCCCCGCCTGCGCGCCCTGCTCGAAGCGGATGTGGCGTACCACTCGCGGCGGCTCGCCGAGGTCGGCCTCGGCGCCCTGCTGCCGGAGCTGGACCGCCGCCTCGCCTGGGACTCCGGGACGCTGACGGCGCGGTGGCGGGGGCGGCACTCGCGGCACCTGGACGGGCGCGGCCTGGTCCTCATGCCCAGCGTCTTCAGCTGGCCCGACGTGATCAGCGGCTACGACCCGCCCTGGCAGCCGACCCTGGTCTACCCGGCCCGCGGCCTCGCCGGCCTGTGGTCCGCCCCCGCGGACCGCGCCCCCGACGCCCTCGCCCGGCTCCTCGGCCGCAACCGCGCCGCCGTCCTGACCGCCCTGGCCGAGCCCGCCGGCACCTCGGCGCTCGCCGGCCGCCTGGCCCTGGCCCCGTCCTCGGTCTCGGCCCATCTGACGGCGCTGCGTGACGCGGGCCTGCTCACCTCGCGCCGGTACGGGCACCAGGTCCTGTACGAGCGCACCCCGCTGGGCGTCGCCCTCGCCACCGGCGACTGAGCCAGGGCGGGCCGGGCAAGGACGACCGGGCAGGGACGACCGGGGGCCAAGGCGTCCGACACGGCCATCCCGGCACCGACGACCGGCCCCGGCGGTGTCGCACACGAGGGCGATAGATCCCTTATGTCACGATTACGCACGACTCGCCTGCCCGTCTGCCCGTCACCGTCGCCCAAGGGGTCTGGATGCACCGGCTGCTCCGCACGTTCACGGCACTCACGGCCGCCGCGGCCCTCGGTCTCACGGCGGGGTGCTCGTCCGGGTCCGACGCGGGACCGGGCAAGGAGAAGGAGAAGAAGGACGAGGCGACGGCCGCCGCGAGCCCGAAGGCCGCGCGCCCGGCACCGCACCGCTTCTGGGTGGACCCGCAGAGCGAGGCGGCACGCCAGGTCAGGGAGTGGCAGCAGGAGGGCCGCGCCCAGGACGCCGAGGCGCTCAAGAGCATCGCCGACCAGCCGATGGCGGTGTGGCCCGCCGGTGACGACCCGGCGCCGGACATCGAGAAGGCCACCGCGGGCGCGAAGGCCGACGACCGCACGGCGGTGCTCGTGGCCTACAACATCCCGCACCGAGACTGCGGCCAGCACTCCGCGGGCGGCGCGCAGGACGCGGCGTACTACCGCCAGTGGCTCGGCACGTTCGCCGACACCATCGGGAACAGCAAGGCCCTGGTCATCCTGGAGCCGGACGCGATCCCGCACATCGTGGACGGCTGCACCCCCGCCCAGTACCACGAGGAGCGCTACGAGCTCCTGTCGGAGGCGATCGAGCGCCTGAAGCGGCAGCCGAACGTCAAGGTCTATCTGGACGCGGGCAACCCCGGCTGGATCAACGACCCGTACCAGCTCACCCTGCCGCTGCAGCGGGCGGGCGTCGCACGGGCCGACGGCTTCTCGCTCAACGTCTCCAACTTCCAGGGCGACGCGACCGTCAAGGCGTACGGCCGCAAGGTCTCCGCCACCGTCGGCGGCAAGCACTTCGTGATGGACAGCAGCCGCAACGGCAGGGGCCCGCTCGCCGGCGACCGGCAGGACGCCTGGTGCAACCCGCCGGGGCGGGGCCTCGGCACGCCGCCCACCGACCGCACCGGTGACCCGCTGCTCGACGCCTACCTGTGGATCAAGCGGCCTGGCGACTCGGACGGCCCGTGCCGCGGCGGCCCGGCCGCGGGCCAGTGGTGGCCCGACTACGCGCTCGGGCTCGTGCGCAACGCGAAGGCGTAGCCGATCTGATGGCCGAGTGGACGGTGTGTGCAGGTCAACTCGCCCGTACGGAAAGGGCTCCGGCCCAGCTGGCCAAAGCCCTGCCGTTGCTGGCAGCCTGAGGGCGCATGGGGCGCGAAGACTTCTCTCAGGCGGGCTACGGCGTGCGGTTCGAATGGGGCACGGCCGGAGCGAAACGTCTGGCGCCCACCGTCTCCAGCCTGGTGATCGTCGACGTGCTCTCGTTCTCCACCTCGGTGTCCGTCGCCGTGGAGTCCGGCTCCCGGGTCTTCCCGTACCCGTGGCGCGACGAGAGCGCCACGGCGTTCGCCCGCCAGATGGACGCCCGGCTCGCGGTGGGGCGCCGCGCGGTCACCGCGACCAGCCCCTGGTCGCTGTCCCCGGCCGCGCTGCGGCGCGCCCCGCTCGCGCCGCGCCTGGTGCTGCCCTCGCCCAACGGCTCGACGATCGCCGCGTCGGCGGGCGGCGTGACCCTCGCGGTCGGATCGCTGCGCAACGCCACCGCCGTCGGCAAGTGGCTCACCGGCCGGGGCCACGGCACGCCCGAGCACCCCGTCGGGGTGATCGCGGCGGGCGAGCGCTGGCCCGACGGCACGCTGCGGCCCGCCCTCGAAGACCTGCTCGGCGCCGGTGCCGTGATCGCCGCGCTGCGCGCCCGCGGCGGCACGGACCTGTCCCCGGAGGCCGACACGGCCGCTTCGGCCTTCGTCGCGGCCGTGGACGTGGGGCACGCCGTCGCGTCCTGCTCCTCCGGCCGCGAGCTGTCCGACGGCGGCTACGCGGAGGACGTGGAGATCGCCACGGAGCTGGACGCGTGCGTGGTGGTGCCGGTGCTGACGCACGGGGCGTTCGTCGCGGCCGACTGACCGGCCCCGCACGGCAGCCGGCCGGCCTCGCGCGGCACCCGGCCGACCGCCCTCGCGCGTTACTTGACGTGCACCCACTTCGCCTCGGACGAGGCCCCGTCCGCGTCCGTCACGAACAGCATGTACCAGCCGGGCGGCACCAGCGCCGTGTCCTCGCGCGGCACCTCCACGGTCACCGAGCCCGGCCCCTTGGTGAGCCCGAGCGCGATGGACCGCTGCTCCACGTCGGTGGTGTGCGTGACGGCGCTCGGCCGCATCAGCCGGGCCGAGACCAGCTTCTCCGGGTGCTCGGTACGGAACGTCGCGCGGCCGTCGGCGGGCAGGTCCCGGGGGCCGACGCCGAGCACGGGCCGGTCCTTGCCCGCCTTGTGCAGGGAGGGCGGGGTGTAGATCTCCATGCGCTGCTCGAAGTGGCCGAGCTTGGTGTTCTGCTCGTTGTCGAAGAGCGGGTCGGAGCCGAAGGTGGCGACGCGCCCGTCGGGCAGGAGCAGCGCCTCCGAGTGGTAGTTGCGGCCGACCCGGGGCGAGGCGGCGTCGCGGAAGGCGCCTTGGCCGGCGTTCGCACGGGGGTCGTAGAACTGGGCCTTGAGGATGTTGCTGCCGCTGCGGCCGCGGTAGTCGGAGGAGCCGTTGGTGGTGAACACCGAGTCGTCCGGCATGATGACGCTGTTCAAGTAGCGGGTGCCCTGCGGGAGTTCGGGCCCGGTCTTGAAGGCGGGGTTGTCCTGCCGCAGGTCGATCACGGCGGTACGGCGGGTGGCCTTGTCGGACTCGCCGACGCCGCCACCGCCGAGGATCATCACCTTCTGGTCCTGGGCGGGCGGCAGCAGGACGGACGCGGACGTCTCGGTCTGGTCGAGGTCGGTGAGGCCGGGGACCTTCTCGAACTTGTTGGTCTTCGGGTCCCACAGGCCCGGCTCCCGGCCCTTGGTCGCGGGCCCGTAACCGGCGTTGGACGCCGGGTAGAAGAGCTTGCCGCCCTTGGTCAGGAAAAGCGCCGGGTAGGTGGGGAAGTACCGCTTGGGGCCGTCGGTCCAGCGCTTGGTCTTCGGGTCGTAGATCTCGTTGTCGCCGGGGTCGACGACACCGACGTCGTCGAGGCCGGACACGGCGAGCACCCGGCCGTCCTCCAGGCCGACCAGCGTCGGGTACCAGCGGGCCTTCTTCATCGGCTCCACGGCGACGTACTTCTCGGCCTCCGGGTCGAATTCGTACGCCGCCTTGATGCCCTGGAAGTCCTGCTTGTCCATGGTGAGCTTCTCGGCGATGCCGTACGTGTTGTCGGCCTCCTTGCCCCTGAGGCCCTCGATCTCGTACTGCGCGGACTCCTCCGTCACCGCCTCCTCGCCGTCCTGCAGCGCCTCCACGAAGACCCGCGCCTCGCTCGCGACGACCTTCGTCTTCCAGGGCTTCATCGCACCGGCCTTGGAGTACGTGATCTCGTAGTCCCGTTCGGCCTTGGGGACCTTCACGTCGAACTTGCTGACGTACTCGATGCCCGAGGGCGAGCGGAACTTGGTGCCCTTCTTCAGGACGACGGGCGCGTCGGGGTTCTCGTTCTTCACCCGCATGCCGCCGCCGGCCCGCTCCACCTCGCCGTCGAGGAGTTCGTAGCGTGCGGTGCCGCCGGCCACCAGGAGGCGGCCGTCGGGGAGCTGGGCGTGGCCGGAGCAGAAGAAGTCCTCGGGGGTGGGGATCTTCTTGAAGGTGTTGTTCTCCGGGTCCCACAGCACGGTGTCGAAGGACCCGGCGTCGAATTTCTTCTGCTCGTTCCCGGACCCGGCGACGATCAGCACCTTCCCGGTGTGCAGCAGGGCCGCGTGGATGGCGTTGGTGCGGTACTCCTTCGGGATGCCGACCTGCTGCCACGACCCGTACTTCTTCTTGTAGCCGGGCTGCGCGATCTTGTACTCGTAGTACTTCTCCTCGGCGAAGGACACGGCGGCGGGGGCGTTGAGGCCGATGAGCACCGCGCCCGCGCCCACGCCGAAGGCGATCTTCTTGGAGCGCTTGGAGAGTTCGGGGAGCCGGTAGGGCATGGCGTCAGTTACCTCCAGTCGTCGTGCCGGTGGCGAAGGCGGGCTCCGGCTCGCCGTCGGCGGCCGCGGCCCGTTCCTTGATCCGCTGCCGGGCCGCCGCGCGGACCTTGCGCGTGCGGCGCTCCTTCACCTCGGTGAAGCCCCACACCGTGACCGGCGCCAGCGAGATGGCCATGGCGAGCACCGCCCAGGTCCGCATCGCCACATGCGTGTGCCCGAGCACGAACGACGCGACGAGCGAACTGGCGAGCAGCACCGCCCAGAACAGATGGATGCGGAAGGTCAGCAGCCGGTCGGCGGTGACACCGCCGCCCTTGGGTGTGACGACGAAGCGGCTCGGGCGGCGCAGCACGGCCGAGCCGAGCGACTTGGCGTAGATCGGCGCGGACAGCGCGGACATCGCCATTCCGGCGAGGCCGCCGGAGCCTTCCGGTTCGTGCGGCGAGACGTTGTGCCGCCGGTTCCACAGGTACAGGCCGATCTGCAGGGCGGCGGCGTCGCTGTAGAGCATCAGCCACACGGAGGCCGCGACCTGGGTGCCGGACGCCCCGAACCACAGGAAGAGGACGCAACTCAGAATGCCGAGCAGCCAGTTGACGGCCGTCATCGGGTAGTAGACGAGCATCAGCGTGTACGAGAAGAGGCGCCCGGGCGGCATGCTGAAGGGCGCCTTCCAGTACTGCTTGAAGAGCGTCTCGTAGGTGCCGCGCGACCAGCGCATCTGCTGGGTGAAGAAGTCCGTCCAGGAGGCCGGGCCCTCGCCTACGGCCAGCACGTCCGGGGTGTACACGGACCGCCAGTGCCGGCCGGTGCGCGGGTTCTTGTGCCGGTGCAGTTCGAAGCCGGTGGCCATGTCCTCGGTGATGGAGTCGTGCAGGCCGCCGATCTGGCGCAGGGCCTCGATGCGTACGACGTTGTTGGTGCCGACGAACATGGGCGCGCGGTAGCGGTTGCCCGCCCGCTGGATCAGCGCGTGGAAGAGGAACTGCTGGGACTCGGCGGCCTTGGTGACCGGTGAGGTGTAGTTGCCGTACACCTGCGGGCCGACGACGAAGGCGACGTCCGGGTCCCGGAAGAACCCCATCATCCGCTCCAGGAAGGCGGGCAGCGGCACGTGGTCGGTGTCCACCGAGGCGAAGAAGTCGTAGTCGCCGCCGTGCATGGCGAGCCAGGCGTTGTAATTGCCGTGCTTGGTACGGGACTTGTGCGGGCCCTTCTTGCGGTTCCACTCGGGGACGCCGAGCCGGGTGAAGTGGCGTACGCCGAGTTCCTCGCAGAGCGCCTTGGCCTCGTCGTCGTCCCCCTCGTCGAGCAGCCAGACGTCGAGGGTGCCGGTGTGGTGTATCCGTACGGCGCCCTCCAGCGTGGCGCGGACCATGGCGAGGGGTTCCTTGCCGGGGACGTACGTCGTCAGGAAGGCCACGCGGGTGCCGGGCTCGGGCACGACCGGGACGGGGTCGCGGGCGACCATCGTGGCGTGCGCGATGGACACCACGTTGACCAGCATGAACAGTTCGATCAGGCCGATCGCCAGGAGCATCGTGACGTCGAGGCCGATCAGCCAGCGGTCGCCGCCCTCACGTTCCGTCCAGTGGGTGGGCCAGACGAGGTACACGAGGAGGGCGCCGGTCAGGACGGGGGCCAGCGTCATCAGCAGGACGGCGCGTATTCGGTGGGGCTCGCGGGCGAGGAGTGGTCGGTACTGCACCCGGTAGCCGCTGTGGGCGCCGCCGGTGCCGCCGCCCGTGCCCTCCGGCTCGGTGAGCGGTCCGGCGAGCCGGCTGTGGGTGTCGTAGTCGTAGCCCTCCGGCCGCACAGCGCCCTCCAGGTGATCGAAAAAGCCGATACCCCCACAAAAGTGGAGTTTTCCCGGCGTGTCGAACCGGACGCGTCCGTGCGAGCGGTTTTATCCTGCGGATCGCCGCGGGGGGCGCGGTCGCCCGCCCCCACCGGGGGGTCGTTCTTCACCGCCGCTCCGCGGCGGATTTCTCCCACCCGCCCACCCGTGACTGGCACAACCGGCCCGGCGAGCGCGTCCGCGGTTCCGCCGGCCGAAGGCCCCCGGCGACTTGGTGCCCCGCGGGGGCGATCACCGTCCGGCGTCTGCGGCCAGCGGACTCCCCCGCTCCTGCTGCTCCCGCTGTGGGGTGGGCAGCTGGGCCGCCAGGGGCGGCTCCCGACCCTAAGAGCAGCCCAGGCCGACGGCCACCGTCAACCGCGGCGGCGCCCCCGCCCGGAAAGCTCAGCCGCGCGCAGCGCGCCGCAGGCGGTGGCGGACCGCGCGCTGGGCGACGGGGCCCAGCTCGTCGAGGGCCGCGGCCACCGCGCCCAGCTGCTCCAGGGCGTCCAACGCCCGCCCCGCCCCGTCCCGGTCCACCCCTTCGTACAGCTCGATCCCCACGAAGGAAGCGGCGACGGCCCGAGCGAGCCCGACCGGGTCGGCGAACTCACCGAGGGGCGACGCGGCGAGCACCCGCACCAGGACCTTCTCGACCTCGGCGACCCACAGGGAGAGCCCCGCGGCCGTCGCGGCGGCGAGCCGCGGCTGCGTCTGCGCGCCCGCGAGCAGCTGGGCGAGCACCGCGACATGCCCGGCCTCGCGCTCCTCCTCGTGCATCTCCCGCCCGAAGGCGAGCAGTTCACCGAGCGAGGAGATCGAGCCGAGCCGCTCCCGGTAGCGGTCGACGCGCTGCTCGGTCGCGTACCGGCATGCCTCGGAGAGGAGTTCGTCGACCGACCCGAAGTGGTAGAAGACGAGCGCCTGGTTCACCCCGGCGGCCGCCGCCACGGTCCGCGCCGACGTCTTGGCGATCCCCTGCCCGGTGAGCGTACGGATGGCCCCGTCGAGCAGCTTCTCGCGCGTCGCGGCGCGCGCCCGCGCCTGCGGACTCACGCGCGCACCTCCTCGCGCACGGGCCGCAGCCCGTCCCGCACCCCGCACTCCCGCACGTCGCGGTAGGTCGCCGTGAACGACCCCTCGTACCCGAAGAGCGGCCCGAAGTACCGGTTCGTGACCCGCACTTGGATGCGGAAGCGCCCCGCGCGGTCGTCGTACGACTCGCGCACCTCGGCGTCGCCGCCGATGACGTCCGGCACCCGCACGTCCACGGGGCCCTCCCGGAACCGGTGCGCTCCGGAGCGGATGACCAGCGACCCGTCGGGCCACGCGGAGAAGTGCAGGTCGCTCGCGAGGTGCTGATGGGTGCCCAGGTAGTCGAGCACGCGGTCGCCCCGGGGGCCGAGGACCATCTGGGCGTCGAAGCGCCGGGCCCGGCCGGGCAGGTGGAAGGTACGCACGAAGGTCACGGTCTCACGGCCGAACGAGTCGGCGTACGGCACGTTCTCGATGGTGAAGGGAACGTGCCGGCCCGCGCGCGGGACGAGGATGTTGCGCGTCGCGCCGACGGCGAGGAACGGCTTCACGAAGCTGCGCCCGTGCCAGATCCGGTCCATCACGCCCCGCCCGAAGCACGCCTCGCCGCTGTCGAGCCCTACGGAGAAGCGCCGTTGGAGCGCCGGGTGCAGCCGCTCGAAGTCGGCGCCGAGGACGGTGCGGAAGATCGAGGTCGAGGGCGCGGGCACCGGCGCGGGCGTGATCATGCGTGCTGCTCCTTGGGGGCGGCCGGGTGGGCGGCAGGGCTCTCGGGGGCGGTCAGGGCGTCCAGGAGGCGCGGCGCGCGCGCCCGCTCCGGGGGCGTACGCAGACAGCGCCGCGCCGCCGGAGTCGTCGGAAGCGGCGGCAGTACGAGTGCGAGCACGGCGACGACGAGGGCGGCCACCGGCCCGGCGAGCGCCCACGCGGCGGCGACGCACAGGGCACGCGCCACGGCCTCGCCGACGCCGTGGACGAGCCCGCGCTCGGGGGTGATGCCGCGCTCCAGCCACAGCCGCAGCCGGTCGAAGGACCACGCCGTCGCCCAGCCCATCAGCGGCCGCAGCACGGCCCGGTCGGCGAGCGCCCCGAAGCGCCCCCAGCGCGGCCGGTAGTCGTACCCGGTGAGGAAGCGGATGCCGTCGCCCGTCGGTACGTAGCGCCAGTAGCCGCTGCCCTCGGCGAGCAGCGAGAGCGGGTGCGGCGAGGCGAACCGGAGCGCCGAGGTCCGGGTGCCGTCGGGGCGGCGCTTCTCGCCCGCGCTGACCCCGGTCCCGGCGATGGCCAGGAAGGGCAGGACACGCGTCGCGTACCGGAAACTCTGCGGTTCCCCGGGGACGGCCGGCAGGTAGTCGATCTCCGTGAAGCGCAGGTCCCAGCGCTGGTGGAGCCCGGGCTCCTGGGTGCGCGCCCAAAGGTCGTCGATGTCGGCGCGAATCAGCGCCTCGATGTACAGGCTCACCAGGAAACCCCCACGTCAGCAAGTTTTTGAGCGACTGCTCAACTACGTGATGATCGAAACGTAGCAGGAGTTTGAGCACTCGCTCAACCCCCATCCCCCGCCCCCCGGGGGGCGCGCCCCAGGGCACCAAAAAGCCCCCGCCGACACCTCGGCGGAGGCTGGTCGGCGGGGGCTCGGGGCGGGCGGCGTCAGCCCTGGGACAGGTGCCGCTCCACGGTCTCGATCTTGGACGTCATCCCGTCCGTCACGCCCGGACGGATGTCGGCCTTGAGGACGACGGAGACGCGCGGCGCCCGCGCCTCGACGGCGGCGACGGCGCGCTTGACGACGTCCATCACCTCGTCCCACTCGCCCTCGACGGAGGTGAACATGGCGTCGGTCCGGTTGGGCAGGCCCGACTCGCGCACGACCCGGACGGCGTCGGCGACGTACTCCCCCACGTCCTCACCGACACCGAGCGGCGTCACGGAGAAGGCGACGATCACGCGTTCACGACTCCCTCGCGGCGGGCGCGGGAGGCGATCAGGGCGGCCTCGGTCTCGCGCTTCAGCTTGCGGTCGGCGAAGAAGCCGCCGGTGGGCAGCACGGAGAGCACGAAGTAGAGGATGCCGGTCTTCGCGTCCCACTTGGTGCGGTTCCAGGCGTCGAGCCAGAACAGGACGTACAGGACGAAGAGCAGACCGTGGATCATGCCCATCACCGGCACGGCGTTGAAGTCCGTGGTCCGCTTCAGCACCGAGCAGACGATGAGCAGCAGGAAGGACACGGCCTCGGGCACCGAGACCAGACGGAGGCGGCGGAGTGCGGAAGCGGTTTTGATGTCCACGGGTCACCTTCGGGGGCGGGATCGACGTCGATCTTGTGAACGGATGCACAAGCGTCCCCCATTGTGACATCAGGGAGTTTCCGGGGTTCGCTCAGGGTCCGGTGGCCTGTCCTCCGCCACCGCGCTGCGGCTACCTTCGCTCTCGTGGCTACGTTCCGATTGCAGGGCAGCAGAATGCTCGCCGTCGACATGACGGGCGACGCGGTCAAGGCGAAGAACGGCTCCATGGTCGCCTACGACGGCACGATGAACTTCAAGAAGCTGACCGGCGGCGGAGAAGGCATCCGCGGCATGGTCACACGCCGACTCACCAACGAGCAGATGACGGTGATGGAGGTGAAGGGGCACGGCACCTGCTGGTTCGCCGACCGGGCGACGGAGATCAGCCTGGTGGCCCTGCGGGGCGAGAAGCTCCATGTGGAGGCCGACAACCTCCTGTGCACGGAGGCGAGCCTGCGCACGGGCACGTCGTTCACGGGCCTGCGCGGCGCGACCCAGGGCAACGGCATCTTCACCACCACGGTCGAGGGCACGGGCCAGGCGGCGCTGATATCGGACGGCCCGGCGGTGCTCCTGCGCGTGACGAAGCAGTATCCGCTCCACGTCGACCCGGGGGCGTATGTCGCGCACCAGGGCGACCTCAAGCAGAGCTTCCAGTCCGGCGTCACCTTCCGCACGCTCATCGGCGAGGGCGGCGGCGAAGCCTTCCAGATCCGCTTCGAGGGCGAGGGCCTCGTCTATGTCCAGGCCAGTGAGCGCAACACGATCGCGGGAGACGTGTGACATGCCGTTCCGTGAGGTCAACGCGAAGATGGTCGAGGCGACCGTGCAGCCGGGCGTCAAGATGTTCAGCCAGCGCGGCGCCATGATCGCCTATAAGGGGGACGTCTCCTTCACCCCCAACATCAGCGGTGGCCAGGGCGGCCTGATGTCCATGATCGGGCGTCGGCTCGCCAACGAACAGGTCCCGCTGATGACCGTGGAGGGCGACGGCACGGTCATGTTCGGGCACGGCGGCCACCACGTCCATGTGATCAGCCTGGCCGGCGACACGATGCATGTGGAGGCGGACCGCCTGCTCGCCTTCGACGGCACCCTCCAGCAGGGCACGATGTTCCTCGGCTCGCAGGGCGGCGTGATGGGCATGGTGCGCGGCCAGGTCTCGGGCCAGGGCCTGTTCACGACGACGCTCAAGGGCCATGGCGCGGTCGCCGTGATGGCGCACGGCGGAGTCGTCGAGCTGCCCATCACCCCCCAGCGCCCGGTGCACGTCGACCCCCAGTCGTACGTGGCGCACCACGGGGACGTGCGCAACAAGCTGTCCACGGCGCTCGGCTGGCGCGACATGGTGGGCCGCGGCTCGGGCGAGGCGTTCCAGCTCGAGTTCAGCGGCCACGGCGTGGTGTACGTCCAGGCATCGGAGGAGAAGCTGTGAGCACGCCCGTGATCTTCGACCCGATGACGCTCCCGAGCGACGACAACGTCAACGCGTACACCTTCTGCGTGGAGCTGACCGGCGGCCAGTGGTTCCTGCAGAAGGGCAAGATGATCGCCTACTACGGGCGCATCGACTTCAACGGCATCGGGCACGGCCGCCTCGACCGCCTCGTGCGCACGTCCTTCCACTCCCCGCTGCACGCGAGCGACTGGGTGGTGGCCGAGGGCCAGGGCAAGATGCTCCTCGCCGACCGCGCCTTCGACGTGAACTCGTACGACCTCGAGAACGGCAACCTCACCATCCGCGCGGGCAATCTCCTCGCTTTTCAGCCAACTCTCGCGCTGAAGCAGTCCATCGTGCCGGGTTTTCTCACCCTGATCGGGACCGGCAAGTTCGTGGCGGTGTCGAGCGGTCCGGTGGTCTTCATGGAGCCGCCGATCCGGGTGGACCCGCAGGCCCTGGTCGGCTGGGCGGACTGCCCCTCGCCCTGCCATCACTACGACCACCAGTACATGACCGGAGTGATCGGCGGCCTCCGCGCCCTCACCGGGATCGGCGGCACCTCCGGCGAGGAGCACCAGTTCGAGTTCGTGGGCGCGGGCACGGTGCTGCTGCAGTCCTCGGAGGCCCTGATGGCGGAGACGGCGACGGGCGCGGTGCCGCACCAGGACGGAGTGCCGGGCGGACACGGCGGTCAGGGGGCTCAGGGCTCATCGGGGCAGCGGGGGCAACATGGCCAACGTGGACAGCAGCCGCAGGGACCGCGCCTTCCCGGACAACTAGGGGACCTCCAGCGTCGCTTCGGCCTGTGAGCGGTAGTCTGCGGAGTGTGACGGCGAACGCCTGTACCCCTCGAAATCCGAGGGGTGCGAGGTGCGTCACACCCCGACACTCGTTCACCATTCAACTTCTTAGGTAGAATCGATTCCATGGAGACCGAGACGGCCCCGCAGTGGCTGACCGACGAGGAACAGTGCGCCTGGCGTACCCACGTAGAGGTCAACAGGATGCTGACGTATCAGCTCGAGAAGGATCTCCAACCGTTCAATCTCACCATGAACGACTACGACATCCTCGTGCATCTCTCAGAGTCCGACGACCACCGGATGCGCATGAGCGACCTCGCGGCCGCGACCCTGCAGTCCAAGAGCCGGCTCTCCCACCAGATCACCCGCATGGAGAACGCGGGCCTGGTCCGCCGGGAGAACTGCGAGTCCGACCGGCGCGGACTGTTCACCGTACTGACCGACGAGGGCATGGAGACGATGAAGCGCGTCGCGCCGCACCACGTGGCGTCCGTGCGGCAGCACTTCGTCGACCTGATCTCACCGGAGGCGCTCAGCGACCTGCACAAGGCGCTCACGCCGATCGCGGAGCACCTGCGCGGGTTGCGCGGTAAGTGACGCTGGGCGCTGTGCCGTAGCCGGGTCCGGTCCGGGGTTGGGGGACCCCGGGGCCCCGGCGCCCCTTGGGGGGTGGCCGTCCAGCAGGTCCGTGTCTTCCCTGCGGGCCGTCGGGGGCTGGGCGCGCCCACGCGGCGGAGCCGCACATGTCAGAGCCCCGCGCCCCTTTGGGGCGCGCTTCCCTCAGGGCGCCCTCGTGTCGTCCGTCGCTCGCGGCAGGCGCAGGGTGAACTGGGCGCCGCCGTCCGGGGACTCGTCCACCGTCAGCGTTCCGTCGTGGCGCGTAGCCACGTCGCGGGCGATGGCGAGGCCGAGGCCCGCGCCTCCCTCGTCGCGGCTGCGCGCGTCGTCGAGCCGCACGAACCGCTCGAAGATCCGCTCCCGCTCCTCGGGCGGCACCCCGTCGCCGTCGTCGGCCACCTCAAGGACCGCCCACGCCCCGTCGGTACGGGTGGTGACCGTGACCCGGGACCGGGTGTGCCGCTGCGCGTTGGTCACCAGATTGCCGAGCACCCGCGCCAACTGACCGCGAGAACCGGCCACTTCCACGCTCTCCAGATCCGTCGTGACGGCCACCCGGTCCCCGGTGCGCTGCGACAGCTCCTCACGGGCCAGGGCCGCGAGATCCACGCGTCCCCGGCCCGGCTTCTCCCCGGCGTCCAGGCGGGCGAGCAGCAGCAGGTCGGCGGCCAGCTCCTGGAGGCGCACGGTGTCCTGGACGGCGCCGGGCACGTCCAGCAACTCCGGGTGGGCGGCGCCCACTTCGAGCTGGGTGCGCAGGGAAGCGATGGGGCTGCGCAGTTCGTGCGAGGCGTCGGCGACGAACCGTCGCTGGCGCTCCACGGACGTCTGCAGGGCAGCGAGGGTCTCGTTCGTGGTCCGGGCCAGGCGCGCGATCTCGTCGTGCGTGTCCGGCTCGGGCACCCGGCGGGCCAGATCCTCCGAGGCGGTGATCGCGGCCATCTCGGCGCGGATCGCGTCGACGGGTCCCAGGGCGCGGCGCGTCACCAGCCAGGTGACGCCCGCGATCACGGCGAGCAGCACCGGGAAGCCGATCAGCATCGCGGTCAACGCCGTGGTGACGGCGCTCTGTTCGGCGGTCAGCGGGGCGCCCGCGTGGACGGTCAGCTCACCCTTCGACCCGGTGTCCACGCGCACCGCGGCGAAGCGGTAGTCCTGGGTCTCGCCGTCGACCCGCGCCGAGCCCTCGCTGCTGCGGGTCTTGTCGGAGATGTCGCCGGGTTCGAGAGAGGAATCGCCGTCTCCGGCCGCGTCCTCCGCCGCGTCCTCGGCGGCTTCCTTCCGGTCCTCGGCGGCCTCCTGCTGGTCGCTCTTCTCGCTCTCGTCGTCCTTGTCGTCGCTGTCGTCGGCGTCGTCGCCCGTGTCCGTGGGGGCGGGCTTCTCCGTCGGGCTGCCCGTGGGCTTCCCGGTCGGCTTCGCGCTGGGCGCGGGGGCCCGCGGGCCCGGATCGGGGCGTACGTCGCCGACTCCGGTGCCCGTCACCCGCTCCAGGTCGTCGCTGGCCGCGACAAGGCGGCCCTTCTCGTTCACGACCTGGACGGGGTTGTCCTCGCCGTCGGGGAGGTCCAGATCGGCGTACGAGACGTCGGCGGCGAGCTGCGCCGCCACCTTGCGGGCGGCCGACTCGGCCTGGGTGTCGGCCTGGTCGACCAGGCTGGAGCGCAGCGAGAGCAGCACGGCCGCGCCCGCGGCGACCAGGGCGAGCGCCACGACGAGGGTCGCGCCCACGGTGGCGCGGGCGCGCACGGACCCGAACAGCCTTCTCATCGGGGGGCCTCCAGGCGGTAGCCGGCGCCGCGGACCGTCTTGATGAGCGCGGCGCCGAGCTTGCGGCGCAGGGCGCTCACGTACACCTCGACGATGTTGGGATCGCCCTCGTACGCGAAGTCCCAGACGTGGTCCAGGATGTCGCCCTTGGACACCACCTGGCCCGCCCGCAGGACCAGCTGCTCCAGGACCGCGAACTCCTTCGCGGTGAGGGTGATCTCGGTGCCGCCCTCGCCGTCCGGGTCCCGGAAGACGCGGCGGGCGGCGGTGTCGATCTTCAGGTCGCCCAGCCTGTGGACGGGCGACGGGGACGCGGCGCGGCGGCGCAGCAGGGCCTTCACGCGGGCGACGAGGACGACGTACGAGAAGGGCTTGGTGAGGTAGTCGTCGGCGCCGGTGTCCAGGCCCTCGGCCTCGTCGTACTCGCCGTCCTTGGCGGTGAGCATCAGGATCGGTACGTCGTGGCCGGCGGCGCGCAGCGTCGAGCAGACGCGGTAGCCGTTCATGCCCGGGAGCATGATGTCCAGGATGACCAGGTCGTACGTGCCCTCGGTGGCGCGGTGCAGACCGTCCACGCCGTCGTGGACGACGTCGACGGCGTAGCCCTCGGCCATCAGGCCCTTGGCCAGGGACAGGGCCAGTCGCTTCTCGTCTTCCACGATCAACAGGCGCATGCGCCCAGGATGCCCGAGGGAACCTGAAGAGTTCTTCAGGGTCCTTCAGGGGGGCTTCAGGATCGCTCGGCCAGATTGGTTCTCGTCGGAACGGACGGCCCCACGACGGGGCCAACCACTCGGGAGGAACCCTCATGAAGCGCAACATCGTCATCGCCACCATCGCCGCCGCGGCGCTCGTCTCGGGCGGAACGGCGACGGCCTTCGCGCTGGGCGGCGACGACGAGCCGTCCGCCGCCGGCAAGTCCAGCGTGCAGCTGAAGAACGACGACGACCGCGGTGACCGCTACGACGACCGCGACGACCACGACGGCGCGGACGACACGGACGACGACGGCAAGGACGACGCCCGCGACGACCGGGACGACGCCCGCGAGGACGCCCGCGAGGCCCAGGGCGACAAGGCGGAGAACGCCGCCGAGGTGAAGGGCGCCAAGGTGGGCGCCGCCGAGGCGATCGCCGCCGCGCTGAAGTCCACACCCGGGACCGCGGTCTCCGCGGACCTCGACGACGAGAACGGCGGCCTGATCTGGGACGTCGACGTCGTGGGCAAGGACGGGCGCACCTGGCACAGCGTCGAGATCGACCCGGGTACGGGCAAGGTGCTCGGCTCGCACGTCGAGCGCGACGACGACGCTGACGACGCCGCGGAGGACGCGCGGGTCGCGTCGGCCGTCAAGGGTGCGTCGGTGTCCGCCGGTGAGGCGGCGAAGGCTGCCTCCGGCAAGGGTGCGGTGACCTCCGTGGACGTCGACGATGACGCTGCCCGGGTGGGCTCCTGGGACGTCGAGACCACGTCGGCCTCCGGCGCCGAGGCCCACTGGAGCGTTGACCTGAACTCCGGCAAGGTCACCGTCGACCGCTCGGAGGACTGACCCCGCCGCTTCGCGGCGGATGCTCTCCCACCCGTCCACCCGTTTACTGCGTACCGACAGGTGCAGCGGGGGTGGGCGGGCTACCCCCAGACGTGAACATCAGCCAAGCCCTCGCCACCCTCGGTGGCGGGGGCCGCTCGGCGTCTGTGGGCAGTCAGTGGGCAACCGGCTCCCCCACCCTGCGGCCAGCCCCGCCGCCACTTCCCGCTGTGGGCGGCCACTCCGCCGTCTCCCGCTGTGGGCAGCTGGGCCGCCAGGGGCGGCACGGGTGGGCACAGCCCAGGCCCACGGTGCCCTCACGTCAACGGCGAATCCGCCCGGCCCCGGGTGTCACCTAGGACGACGTCAGCCCTTCCACCAGCGAGTCCGCCGCCGCGTAAGGATCCAGCTCCCCCGCCACGATCCGCTCCGCCAAAGCGCCGAGCCGCACGTCCCCGTGCAGGTCGGCGATCCGCTCGCGCAGCGCGGTGACCGCGATGGCCTCGACCTCGCCCGCCGCGCGGGCGATCCGCCGCGAGGCGAGGACCCCCCGCTCCTCCATCCACGCCCGGTGCTTCTCCAGCGCCTCGACCAGCTCGTCGGTCCCCTCGCCCCGGGCCGCGACGGTCTTGACGATGGGCGGCCGCCAGTCCCCGGCGGACCGGGACTCCCCGAGGCCGAGCATGTGGTTCAGCTCGCGGGCGGTCGCGTCGGCCCCGTCCCGGTCGGCCTTGTTGACCACGTACACATCGCCGATCTCCAGGATTCCGGCCTTCGCCGCCTGGATGCCGTCGCCCATCCCGGGCGCGAGCAGCACCACGGACGTGTCGGCCTGCGAGGCGATCTCCACCTCGGACTGGCCGACGCCCACCGTCTCCACGATGATCACGTCGCAGCCGGCCGCGTCGAGGACGCGGATGGCCTGCGGCGCGGCCCAGGCGAGCCCGCCCAGATGCCCACGGGTCGCCATGGAGCGGATGTAGACGCCGGGGTCGGAGGCGTGCTCCGACATCCGGACGCGGTCGCCGAGCAGCGCGCCGCCGGAGAACGGCGACGAGGGGTCGACGGCGAGCACACCGACCCGCTTCCCGGCCCGCCGGTACGCGCTCACCAGCGCCGACGTCGACGTGGACTTGCCGACGCCCGGCGATCCGGTGAGCCCGACGACGTACGCGTTCCCGGCCAGCGGAGCGAGCGCCGCCATCACCTCACGGAGCTGCGGCGACGCCCCCTCGACCAGGGAGATCAGCCGGGCCACGGCCCGCGGCCTGCCCACGCGGGCCTGCTCGACCAGGGAGGGGACGTCCTGCATTGCGGCTCCGTTCCGTACGTATACGAGCAAGCGTCAGCGGCACCAGGAGGCCGGCGTCAGCCCTTCGCCACCTTCAGGATGAGCGCGTCACCCTGACCGCCGCCGCCGCACAGCGCCGCCGCGCCGACACCGCCGCCGCGCCGCTTCAGCTCCAGGGCCAGGTGCAGTACGAGGCGCGCGCCGGACATGCCGATCGGGTGACCCAGGGCGATGGCTCCGCCGTTGACGTTCACCTTTTCCGTGGACACCCCGAGGTCCTTCATTGACTGGACGGTGACGGCGGCGAACGCCTCGTTGATCTCGATGAGGTCGAGCTTCTCGACGCCGATGCCCTCCTTCTTCAGGGCGTGCTGGATCGCGTTGGACGGCTGCGACTGGAGGGAGTTGTCGGGTCCTGCGACGTTGCCGTGCGCGCCGATCTCCGCGATCCAGGCGAGGCCGAGCTCCTCGGCCTTGGCCTTGCTCATCACGACCACCGCGGCCGCGCCGTCGGAGATCTGCGAGGCGGTGCCGGCCGTGATCGTGCCGTCCTTGGCGAACGCCGGGCGCAGCTTGCCGAGGGTCTCGGCGGTCGTCTCGGCGCGGATGCCCTCGTCGCGGGAGACGAGCACCGGCTCGCCCTTGCGCTGCGGGACCTCGACGGGGGTGATCTCGGCGTCGAAGATGCCGTTCTTCTGGGCGGCGGCGGCGCGCTGGTGGGAGAGGGCGCCGATCTCGTCCTGCTCGGGGCGGGCGATGCCGAGGCGGGTGTTGTGCTTCTCCGTGGACTCGCCCATGGCGATGTTCTCGAAGGGGTCGGTGAGGCCGTCGTGCGCCATCGCGTCGAGCATCTCGATCGCACCGTACTTGTAGCCCTCGCGGGACTTGGGGAGCAGGTGCGGGGCGTTGGTCATGGACTCCTGGCCGCCCGCGACCACGATGTCGAACTCGCCCGCGCGGATGAGCTGGTCGGCGAGCGCGATCGCGTCCAGGCCGGAGAGGCACACCTTGTTGACGGTGAGCGCGGGGACGCTCATGGGGATGCCGGCCTTGACCGCCGCCTGGCGCGCCGGGATCTGCCCCGCCCCGGCCTGGAGCACCTGACCCATGATCACGTACTGCACCTGGTCGCCGCCGATGCCGGCCCGGTCCAGCGCGGCCTTGATGGCGAAACCTCCGAGGTCCGCGCCGGAGAAGGACTTGAGCGAGCCGAGCAGACGCCCCATGGGCGTGCGCGCGCCCGCGACGATCACTGAGGTGGTTCCGGTCGTTCCAGACATGTGGCACGGCCCCTTCCAGCTGGGGAGCTGAGGAGAGTGAACGAGGGTTTACTCGAATGTACTGAGCGGTACGGCGCCCGTCACCGGCCAGCCGGTGTGATCGCGCGCACGTTGCGTAATCACGGCCGGGCGCGCTGCACTTGAGGCATGCTGACGCGAATCGATCACATTGGGATCGCCTGCCGAAATCTCGACGAGACCGTCGAGTTCTATCGTGCTACGTACGGCTTCGAGGTGTTCCACACCGAAGTCAACGAAGAGCAGGGCGTGCGTGAGGCCATGCTGAAGATCAACGAGACGTCCGACGGCGGCGCCTCCTACCTCCAGCTCCTGGAGCCCACGCGGGAGGACTCCGCCGTGGGCAAGTGGCTGGCCAAGAACGGGGAGGGCGTGCACCACATCGCCTTCGGCACGGCGGACGTCGACGGCGACGCCGCGGCCATCAAGGACAAGGGCGTGCGGGTGCTGTACGAAGAGCCGCGCATCGGGTCCATGGGGTCCCGGATCACCTTCCTGCACCCCAAGGACTGTCACGGAGTCCTCACCGAACTCGTCACTTCCGCGCCCGCCGAACAGCCGGAGCACTGACCCCCACATATCCGGGCCGGTAGGGTTGGGGGCGGCCGTCCGAACCGTGGGCGGTCGCTTGCCGGGGTCCGGGTTTCGGGGGACGAGCATCGGGGCAGCAGCCCGAGCTCCGCTGTTGATCTGACACCATTCCCCGGGGGCCCCGTTCGTCGGCTGGGCGGGGCTCGTACGTCAGGGACATGAGACCGGAGTGGGGTCTCCCCTGCTCGAGCGAAAGCCGAGAGCTTGGGGAAGGATGGGACCGCGCAGTGCGGGGCTACGAGAGCCAGGACAGCCGGCGACCGGCTGAGGCCGACCATCTCTCACGGTTCGAGGCCGAGATGGACCGGCTGAAGACCGAGCGGGAGAAGGCCGTCCAGCACGCCGAGGACCTCGGCTACCAGGTCGAGGTGTTGCGCGCCAAGCTGCACGAGGCGCGCCGCAACCTCGCGAACCGCCCTGCCTACGACAGCGCGGACATCGGCTATCAGGCCGAGCAGTTGCTGCGGAACGCCCAGATCCAGGCCGAGCAGTTGCGCGCCGACGCCGAGCGGGAGCTGCGCGAGGCGCGCGCCCAGACCCAGCGCATCCTCCAGGAGCACGCCGAGCAGCAGGCCCGCCTGCAGTCCGAGTTGCACGCCGAGGCCGTGTCCCGGCGCCAGCAGCTCGACCAGGAGCTGAGCGAGCGCCGCCAGACCGTCGAGTCGCACGTCAACGAGAACGTGGCGTGGGCCGAGCAACTGCGCGCCCGCACCGAGCAGCAGGCCCGCCGGCTCCTCGAGGAGTCGCGCGCCGAGGCCGACCAGGCCCTCGCCGCCGCCCGCGCCGAGGCCGAGCGCGTCGCCGAGCAGGCCCGCCAGCGGCTGACGGCCGACGCCGAGAGCGCCCGTGCCGAAGCGGAAGCGATCCTGCGCCGCGCCCGCACCGACGCCGAGCGGCTCCTGAACGCCGCCTCCACCCAGGCCCAGGAGGCCACCGACCACGCCGAGGCGCTGCGCTCGTCCACCGCGACCGAGTCCGACCAGGCCCGCCGTCAGGCCGCCGAGCTGAGCCGCGGCGCCGAGCAGCGCATGGCGGAGGCCGAGACCGCGCTGCGTGAGGCGCGCGCGGAGGCCGACAAGGTGGTCGCCGAGGCGAAGGAGGCCGCGGCCAAGCAGCTCGCGTCCGCCGAGGCCGCGGGCGAGCAGCGCACCCGTACGGCGAAGGAGCAGGTGGCCCGGCTCGTCGGCGAGGCCACCAAGGAGGCCGAGGCGGCGAAGGAGGCGGCCGAGCAGAAGCTCCAGGACGCCCGGGACGAGGCCGAGAAGCTGATCGCGGAGGCCGCCGAGAAGGCCCGCTCGATCACCGCCGAGGAGACCGCCTCGGAGATCGCGAAGGCCGCGCGGACCGCCGAGGAGGTCCTGGACAAGGCGTCCGAGGAGGCGAAGGCGACCACGCGCGCCGCCGCCGAGGAGGCCGAGCGGGTCCGTGCCGAGGCGGAGGCCGAGGCAGACCGGCTGCGCAGCGAGGCGCACGACATCGCCGAGCAGCTCAAGGGCGCGGCGAAGGACGACACCAAGGAGTACCGCGCCAAGACGGTCGAGCTGCAGGAGGAGGCGCGCCGGCTGCGCGGCGAGGCCGAGCAGCTGCGGGCCGACGCGGTCGCCGAGGGCGAGAAGATCCGTGGCGAGGCGCGGCGCGAGGCCGTCCAGCAGATCGAGGAGGCGGCGCGCTCCGCCGAGGAGCTGCTCGGCAAGGCGAAGGCCGACGCGGAGGAGGCCCGCCAGGCCGCGACCACCGAGGCCGAGCGGGTCCGCACGGAAGCCATAGAGCGGGCCACGTCGCTGCGCAAGCAGGCCGAGGAGACCCTGGAGCGCACCCGCGCGGAGGCCGAGCGGCACCGCACGGAGGCCACCGAGCAGGCCGAGACCGTCAAGTCCGAGGCCGAGGCCGCCGCGCAGGCGCTGCGCGAGGAGACCGAGCGTGCCGTCGCGGCCCGCAAGGCCGAGGCCGACGCCGAGCTGGCCCGGCTGCACACGGAGGCCGAGGAGCGCCTGGCGGCCGCCGAGCAGGCGCTGACCGACGCGCGCGAGGAGGCCGAGCGGCTGCGCCGGGAGGCCGCCGAGGAGACGGAGCGGCTGCGCTCGGAGGCCGCCGAGCGGATCCGGACGCTGCAGTCGCAGGCGGAGACGGAGGCCGAGCGGCTGCGCACCGAGGCCGCCGCGGACGCCTCCCAGTCGCGCGCCGAGGGCGAGGCCGTCGCGGTGCGGCTGCGCTCGGAGGCCGCCGCCGAGGCGGAGCGGCTGAAGACCGAGGCGCAGGAGTCCGCGGACCGGGTGCGCGCGGAGGCCGCCGCGGCCGCCGAGCGGGTCGCCACGGAGGCCGCCGAGGCCCTGTCGGCCGCGCAGGAGGAGGCCACCCGCCGCCGCCGCGAGGCCGAGGAGACCCTCGGCGCGGCGCGCACCGAGGCCGACCAGGAGCGGGAGCGGGCGCGCGAGCAGAGCGAGGAGCTGCTGGCCTCGGCGCGCAAGCGCGTGGAGGAGGCGCAGGCCGAGGCGGTCCGCCTGGTCGAGGAGGCCGAGGCGCGGGCCACGGAGATGGTCTCGGCGGCCGAGCAGAAGGCCCAGTCGGTCCGGGACTCGGTGGCCGGTCTGCAGGAACAGGCGCAGGAGGAGATCGCGGGCCTGCGGTCGGCGGCCGAGCACGCCGCGGAGCGCACCCGGCAGGAGGCGCAGGACGAGGCGGACCGCGTCCGCGCCGACGCGTACGCCGAGCGGGAGCGCGCGAGCGAGGACGCGAGCCGCACCCGCAGCGAGGCCACGCAGGAGGCGGAGGCCGCCAAGTCCCTCGCGGAGCGCACGGTCGCGGAGGCCATCGCGGAGTCCGAGCGGCTGCGTTCGGACGCGTCCGAGCACGCCCAGCGGGTGCGCACGGAGGCGTCGGACACCATCGCGACGGCCGAGCAGGACGCCGCGCGCACCCGCGCCGACGCCCGCGAGGACGCCAACCGCATCCGCAACGACGCGGCGGGCCAGGCCGACACCCTGATCGGCGAGGCCCGCAGCGAGGCCGAGCGGCTCACCACGGAGACGATCACCGAGACCGACCGGCTCAAGGCCGACACCGCCGCCGAGGTGGAGCGGGTGCGCGCCGAGTCGGTCGCGAAGGCCGAGAAGCTGATCTCGGACGCGACGGGCGACGCCGAGCGGCTGCGCGCGGAGGCCGCGGAGAACGTCGGCTCGGCGCAGCAGCACGCGGAGCGCATTCGTACGGAGTCCGCGCGCGTCAAGGAGGAGGCCGACGCCGAGGCCGAGCGGACCAGGGCGCAGGCGCGCGAGGAGGCGGAGCGCACCCTCGACGAGGCGCGCAAGGAGGCCAACAAGCGTCGTACGGAGGCCGCGGAGCAGGTCGACAAGCTCATCACGGAGGCCGCGGCCGAGGCGGAGAAGCTCACCGCGGACGCCCAGGAGAAGGCGCTCAAGGCGACGACGGACGCGGAGGCGCAGGCCGACACGATGGTCGGCGCGGCCCGCAAGGAGGCCGAGCGCCTCGTCGCGGAGGCCACCGTCGAAGGCAACTCCCTGGTGGAGAAGGCGCGTACGGACGCGGACGAACTGCTCGTCGGCGCGCGCCGGGACGCCACCGCGATAAGGGAGCGGTCCGAGGAGCACCGCGAGCGCATCACCACCGAGATCGAGGAGCTGCACGAGCGGGCCCGGCGCGAGTCGGCGGAGGCGATGAAGACCGCGGGCGAGCGCTGCGACGCGCTGGTCAAGGCGGCCGAGGAGCAGTTGGCCGAGGCCGAGGCGAAGGCCAAGGAGCTGCGCGCGGAGGCCGATTCGGAGGCCAGCTCGGTGCGGATCTCCGCGGTGAAGAAGGCCGAGGGCCTGCTCAAGGAGGCCGAGACGAAGAAGGCCGAGCTGGTGCGTGAGGCCGAGCGGATCAGGAGCGAGGCACAGGCCGAGGCCGAGCGCGTGGTGGACGAGGGCAAGCGGGAGCTGGAGGTCCTCGTCCGGCGTCGCGCGGACATCAATGCGGAGATTTCCCGTGTCCAGGACGTGCTCGAGGCGTTGGAATCCTTTGAGGCCCCGCAGAGCGGCGGCAAGGACGGCGGCGTCAAGGCGGGGGCAGCGGCCGGCGCGACCCGTTCGGGTGGCAAGCCGTCAGAAGGCTAGCCAGGGGGCCAGTTCCGTGCTGGGCAGGGACCTTCGGCCCTGTCGCTGGCAAGCAGTCTGCCGGTTAGCCACTCAAAAGGGGTGTCATTCTCCAGATCAAACGGGCATACGCTCGATGACACGCCGCAACGCCCCCTAGGATTCCCTCTATCACCTCACCCGGTCTCATTCGACAGGAACCCCATGAGCGACACTTCCCCCTACGGCTTCGAGCTTGTGCGGCGTGGGTACGACCGCGCTCAGGTGGACGAACGTATCTCCAAGCTCGTCTCCGACCGAGACTCCGCTCTCACCCGAATCACTGCTCTGGAAAAGCGCATCGAGGAGCTCCACCTCGAGACGCAGAACGCCCAGGCCCAGGTCGCCGACGCCGAGCCGTCGTACGCCGGGCTCGGGGCCCGCGTCGAGAAGATCCTCCGCCTCGCCGAGGAGGAGGCGAAGGACCTGCGCGAGGAGGCGCGGCGCGCGGCCGAGCAGCACCGTGAGCTCGCCGAGTCCGCCGCCCAGCAGGTGCGCAACGACGCCGAGTCGTTCGCCGCCGAGCGCAAGTCCAAGGCCGAGGACGAGGGCGTCCGCATCGTCGAGAAGGCCAAGGGCGAGGCGAACGCGCTGCGCGCCGAGGCGCAGAAGGACGCGCAGTCCAAGCGCGAGGAGGCGGACGCCCTCTTCGAGGAGACCCGCGCCAAGGCCGCCCAGGCCGCCGCCGACTTCGAGACGAACCTCGCCAAGCGCCGCGAGCAGTCCGAGCGCGACCTGGCGTCCCGTCAGGCCAAGGCCGAGAAGCGCCTCGCGGAGATCGAGCACCGCGCGGAGCAGCTGCGCCTGGAGGCGGAGAAGCTGCGCACGGACGCCGAGCGCCGCGCCCGCCAGACCGTCGAGACCGCACAGCGCCAGGCCGAGGACATCGTCGCGGACGCGAACGCCAAGGCGGACCGCATCCGCAGCGAATCCGAGCGTGAGCTCGCGGCTCTCACCAACCGCCGCGACTCGATCAACGCCCAGCTCACGAACGTCCGCGAGATGCTCGCGACGCTCACCGGCGCGGCCGTCGCCGCCGCGGGCACGCCCGCCGAGGACGAGCCGATCTCGCGGGGGGTCCCGGCACAGCAGAGCCGCTGACGCGGAGCACATCAGCACGGGGTGAACGCGACGGAGCCCCCTGTCACGCCAAGTGGCAGGGGGCTTCGTCACGTCTTAGCGTGTGCGCATGATCGAGCTCGAGGGGCTGACCAAGCGGTACGGCGAGAAGGTCGCCGTCAACAACCTCACCTTCACCGTCCACCCGGGCATCGTCACGGGCTTCCTCGGGCCGAACGGCGCCGGCAAGTCGACGACGATGCGGATGATGCTGGGGCTCGACAACCCGACCGCGGGCGACGTGCGCATCGACGGCAAGCACTACGCCCAGCTCAAGGATCCGCTGAAGTACATCGGCGCGCTCCTCGACGCCAAGGCCATGCACGGCGGCCGCAGCGCCTTCAACCACCTCCTCTGTCTCGCGCAGTCCAACGGCATTCCGCGGGCGCGGGTGCACGAGGTGCTCGACACCGTGGGTCTGACGGCGGTCGCCAGGAAGAAGGCGAAGGGCTTCTCGCTCGGCATGGGCCAGCGCCTGGGCATCGCGGGCGCGCTGCTCGGCGACCCCGAGATCCTGATGTTCGACGAGCCCGTCAACGGACTCGACCCCGAGGGCATCCACTGGATCCGGAACCTGATGAAGTCCCTTGCCGCACAAGGGCGTACGGTCTTCGTCTCCTCGCACCTGATGAGCGAGATGGCCCTCACCGCCGACCACCTCGTCGTCATCGGCCAGGGCCGGCTCCTCGCGGACACCTCCATGGCGGACTTCATCCGGCAGAACTCGCGGTCGTACGTCCGGCTGCGCTCCCCGCAGCGGGAGCGGCTGCTCGACGTGCTGCACCAGTCCGGGATCACCGCCGTCGAGGCGGCGGGCGGCACCCTCGAAGTCGACGGCACCGGCCCGGAGCGGCTCGGTGAGCTCGCCGCGCAGCACCAGCTCGTCCTGCATGAACTCAGCCCGCAGCAGGCGTCGTTGGAGGAAGCGTTCATGCAGCTCACGGCGGAGTCGGTGGAGTACCACGCGCACGCGGACCATCAGGGCTCCGGCTGGCAGCAGCCGCGGAAGGGGAACTGAGCCATGGCCGCGACGCAGGTACTGAAGTCGGAGTGGACCAAGATCCGCTCGGTCTCCTCGACGGTGTGGACGCTCGGCCTCGCCGTCGTCGTCACCATCGCCCTCGGGACGCTCATCAGCATCCTGTCGAAGAACGACTACGACAGCCTCAGCCGCGAGGACAAGATCACCTTCGACCCGACGTTCATCAGCTTCGCCGGGATGTCCCTGGGCCAGCTCGCGATGATCGTCTTCGGTGTCCTGGTGGTCTCGAACGAGTACAGCACCGGCATGATCCGCACCTCGCTCGCGGCCGTCCCGCAGCGCGCCACGTTCCTGTTCAGCAAGGTCGCGGTCGCCACGGTGCTCGCGTTCGTGGTCGGCCTCGCCACCAGCTTCGCCTCGTTCTTCCTCGGCCAGGCGATGCTCGGCGAGTACCGGGCGCAGATCGGCGACCCCGGCGTGCTGCGGGCGGTCATCGGCGGCGGGCTCTACATGACGCTCATCGCGATGTTCTCGATGGGCGTCGCCGCGATGCTGCGCAGCCCGATGCTCTCGCTCGGCATCCTGATGCCGTTCTTCTTCCTGATCTCCAGCATCCTGGGCAACGTCTCGGCGACGAAGAAGATCGGCCGCTTCCTGCCGGACCAGGCCGGCAGCAGGATCATGCAGGTCAAGACGCCGTTCGACGACGACACTCCGTACGGCCCGTGGGGCGGCCTCGGCATCATGGTGGCGTGGACGGCGGCGGCCCTCATCGGCGGCTACGTACTACTAAAGAAGCGGGATGCTTAGACGAAGGGCGAGGTTTTACCTGCTCTTGGCTGGAACCGTCAGTTCACAGATATCCTCCTAACCCTTACGGGGGCGTGTGCCCCGACGTCCTGAACCATTCGATGGGTGCGGAGAATGATCGAGGCAGTCGGCCTGACGAAGCGCTACGGCGCCAAGACAGCCGTGTACAACCTTTCCTTCCAGGTGCGGCCCGGCACCGTGACCGGCTTCCTCGGCCCCAACGGGTCCGGCAAGTCCACGACGATGCGGATGATCCTCGGGCTCGACGCGCCCTCGCAGGGGCAGGTGACGATCGGCGGCTACCCGTACCGGAAGCTGCCGAACGCGCCCCGCCAGGTCGGCGCCCTGCTCGACGCCAAGGCGGTGCACGGCGGCCGGCACGCCCGCAACCACCTGCTCTGCCTCGCGCAGCTCTCCGGCATCCCGGCCCGGCGCGTGGACGAGGTGCTCGGCGTCGTCGGCCTCCAGGAGGTGGCGAAGAAGCGCTCCAAGGGCTTCTCGCTGGGCATGGGCCAGCGACTCGGCATCGCCGCGGCGCTGCTCGGCGACCCCCAGGTGCTGCTCTTCGACGAGCCGGTCAACGGCCTCGACCCCGAGGGCATCCTGTGGGTGCGCAACCTGATGAAGTCGCTCGCGGCGGAGGGACGTACCGTCTTCGTCTCCTCGCACCTGATGAGCGAGATGGCGCTGACCGCCGAGCACCTGATCGTCATCGGCCGCGGCCAGCTGCTCGCCGACATGAGCGTCAGGGACTTCATCTCGGCGAACTCCGCCGACTTCGCGCGGGTGCGCACGCCGGACACCGACCCGCAGCAGCGCGAGAAGCTGACCTCCGCGCTCACCGAGGCCGGCGGCCAGGTGCTGCCCGAGCAGGACGGGGCGCTGCGCGTCACCGGCCTGCCGCTGCCCCGCATCAGCGACCTCGCGCACGGCGCGGACGTCCGCCTGTGGGAGCTCTCGCCGCACCAGGCGTCGCTGGAAGAGGCGTACATGCGCATGACGCAGGGCGCCGTCGACTACCGCTCGACGATCGACCAGCGCGCCGGTCTGCAGGAGCAGCTCCCGCCCGGTGCCGTGCCGCAGCCGCAGCTTCCCGTGCCCGGCCAGGGCCAGCAGGGCTGGTACGCCCCGCCGCCGCCCCAGCAGGGCGGGCAGCCCTTCGCGATGCCGCAGGGCGCGCCCGCCGCGCCCGCCCCCGGCGACGCGAACCCGTACGCCGCGGCCCCGCAGCCCCCGGCCGGGGCCCCCTCGCCCGCCCCCGAGATGACCAAGCGCGCCACCGACAACGAGGATGCAGCCCGATGACCACGCCTCCGACTCCGCAG
>NZ_AOPZ01000214.1 GCF_000414115.1 Streptomyces aurantiacus JA 4570 | reverse complement strand
GGCCGTTCGCCGGGCGGCGCCGCGGGCGCGCACGAGTCGCCCGCCCGCAACGCCGCCGCCACCTCCGCCAGCGCCGCCCGGCACTCCCGCGACCCGGCGTCGTCCGGAAGGGCGTCCAGGGCCATACTCAACGCGGCGTGCAGCCCGGCGAGTTGGGCCCGGGCCAGCAGGGCGAGCCGGGAGTCCGGCACTCGGCTGAGTCTGCGCAGCGCGTCCACGGCGGTCAGTGCTCGCCGTTGAACGGGTCGCGCTCGGCGACGTACGAGGCCCCCGTGTCGCTCATGCCGACCCGGAACACCGAGCCCGGCCGGTTCCACATCTCGGCGATCGAACCGGCCGTCCAGTAGGGGACCGGGGCGCGGTGCACCCGCAGGTGACCGTGTTCGTCGAGCGTCGCCACATAACCGGCCCCCTCGTCGTCCTCGCCCGGTTCCTGCCCGTAGGCCGTCGCTGTCACAGTCCCGTCGGTGTCCGGGACGGGCACGACCCCGAGGAGGTCCCACTTGCGGTCGGGGTCGGCGGGATAGCGCAGGTAGAACGACCAGCCGTCGGGCGGCGGCGCGCCGAGCGGCTCGCTCGTCATGCCCCGCACGGGCCGTGCCTCGCCCGCCGCGCCCACCCGGAAGACCTCGTCGAACCGGCGTGCCTCGACGGCCGGGGCCGCGGCCTCGACGGCCGCGGACTGCTCGACGGCCGGGGACTGCTCGACGGCCGGGGACTGCTCGGCAGCCACGGCCTCCCCGGCCGGGCGGCGCGGATCCTGCGGCAGGCTGAAGACGACCACGCCGATGTCCGGGCGGTCCCCGGCCACGCGGGTGTCGGCGACGATCTCGATGGGCGTCCAGTGGCCGTGGTCACCCTCGAAGGAGACGCGGACCGGCGCCGCTCCGTCCACCTCGTAGTGCGGGGCGCCGCGCGCCAGATGGACGGACAGGTCGAGGTCGGCGTTCACCTCCAGCTGGAAGGTCGCCTCCCGCGTCCACTCCGTCATGTTCAGGGTGAAACCCGGCTCCTCGAGGCGGACCCAGGCGTCGGGGTCGAAGGCGCCCCACTCCTTCCAGCCGGTGCCGACGTTGCGGTGGACGCGCAAACTCGCGGGCAGGCTCTGCCACTTGCTGCGCACCGCCCAGGTGCCGTCGGGACCGATCGGGCTCAGCCGCGCGCCGACGCGCAGCAGGGCGTGCGTGGGGTCGTTGGCCGCCAGCTGGTAGGTGGGCCCGAAGTCGCAGGGCAGGTAGTAGCTGAGGTTGTCCACCTCGATGCGCAGCACATAGCGGCCCCGGCCGAGCACACCCCGCGCCTTGCGCACGGTGTGCGCGAACCGGCGGATGTGATGCCCCCAGCAGGCGCCGATCGACGTCGCCAGCTTGCCGTACTCCTCCTCCACGGCGACGCCCGCGGGATTCCACCGCACCTCGCTGTCCTGCCGCAGCCGCCGTTCCAGGCTGTGCCGCACGAGCGGCATCCGGCTGCTCTTGCCGGTGAGGAAGATCCGGTCGAGCTCGCTGCCCGTCACGATGTTCTTGGTGAGGGCGACCACGAGATCCATGATTTCCTTCATGTCCGGGGCGAGCAGGGCCGCGAAGGTGTCGGCGTCGAGCAGCGGCGCCCACGGCGGGTCGGGCCGTTCCGGCGCCCCCATGCGGTCGAGCAGCGCGTGCAGCGTCTCGGGCAGCGGCTGGTGCACCGCCTCACCCGCGCCGAGCCGGATCTTCGCGTCCTCGGCGAGCTGCCACAGCAGCCAGAACGTCTGCTCCGCGTCCTCGCGCGCCGCCGAGACGACCGTCTCGGAACTCCACCGCGTGGGCACCACCCGGTCGACGAGGTCGGCCGGATAGCCCTCGGTGTCGTGGCCGCGGTCGAGCAGCGTGCGCGGCAGGTAGCGGCCGTCGACGGCGTACGGCTCCTTGAGCGAGCCCACGACGTGCTCGTACCGCTCCGGGTGACTGGTCAGGAGGTGGTCGGCGAACGCCGCCTTGTACCAGCGGAAAAGGCGCAGCGTCATCAGGTCGCCGCCGAGCTGGAGATGCCCGGTGGAGCCGAGCAGCGTCGGAGTGAGGACGTACAGGCGCCCGGAGAAGCGGGGATCCTGCCCCGCCACCGGGTCGGGCGTCTCGTCCTTGAGGTGCAGGTTGAGCAGCCCCAGGTCCGTGGTGCCGCCGCCGACATCGACGATCAGCGCGTTCTGCTGCCAGGCCCGGTCGGTGCCGGGCAGCGGACGGCAGCGGGCCCGGAACGCCTCGACGCCCGCGACGAAGTCGCCCGCGAAGTCCCGCATGATGAAGAACAGGGCGGCCGCCACCGCCTCGTCGAACTGGGTGTCCACCAGCGTGACGCCGAGCCCGTCGCCCGTGCCCTCGGCGCCCGTGCCGACCAGCTCCTTCAGCCTGCGGCGCACACCGGGCGGCGCCACGGTCGGGTACGTCATGACGACGTGGTCGATCTTCCCCTGGTGGAACTCCTTGGGGTTGGCGGCGATGTACTCGTCGGTCTGGTCCAGGAGATAGCGCAGCCCCTCGCGGATCAGGTCGTCCGCGGTGGCGGGCTCGAGCCCCTCCATCACGTGGTCGCGCCCCAGGTACTGCTTCAGGCCGCGGTACGAGCGCGTTCCGTCCGCGGCGCCGCCGACCGCGATCCGCTCCTCGCCCATCCGCACCCGCAGCTCCGGGTGCGTCCCGACGACCTCGATGCGGCTGGGCAGTTCCGTGCCGCCGACATGGTCGAGGTCGGCGGGGAACAGCCGCAGGACGTCCAGCGGCAGTTCGTCGAACGCCCGGTGGTAGCACCGGTGGAGCAGCGGGGCGGCGGCCCGGCGCAGCCGCTCGTCGCGGGACGCGACGCGCACTTCGAGCGCCGTGTACAGGGCGTGCACCCACCCCTCGTCGCCGTGGCCGCTTTCCAGGGCGTCCGCCAACGCCCGCCCCGCGCCTTCGCCTTGGAAGCCGTGCCCCTCGAAGCCGCCGTCGGGACCAGCCCGTCCCGCCCCGCTGTCGGTGAGGTACTGCCCGGCCACGTCGGCGAGCAGCTCGTGCCACTGCGCCCGCTCGGTGCCGAGCGCGTCCGGATCGGACAGCAGCGCCACGAGTTCGTCGCGCAGCCGCGTCTCCTGAGGCCGGGACATGGCGCGCACGTCGAGCTGGCGCATGTCGTGGATGGTCACCGTGGAGTTCGTGGTGCCGAAGTCCACGGCCGCGAAGCCGAAGTGGCGTACGGCGTCGTCGGGCACCCGGCGCGGGCCCCGGCCGTCGGGCACGGCGCGGGTGGGCTCCGCGGCGGCGGGGGGCGCGGC
>NZ_AOPZ01000213.1 GCF_000414115.1 Streptomyces aurantiacus JA 4570 | reverse complement strand
GCCGCCGCCGGTCCGCGCCGCCCGCCGGAGAGCCGGCGCGTGCCCTTCCGGGGCAGGGCGGCACGGGGGCCGCGGGAGCGCCGGAGGAGTGGCAGGACGGCGCGGGGCAGGAGGCGCCGGCCCCGCGCGTGCGGTTGCAGTTCGGTGGCGAGAAGGTGCTCATCGTCGACGACGACATCCGTAATGTGTTCGCGCTCACCAGCGTCCTGGAGCAGCACGGCCTGTCCGTGCTGTACGCGGAGAACGGCCGGGAAGGCATCGAAGTCCTGGAACAGCACGACGACGTGACGGTCGTGCTGATGGACATCATGATGCCGGAGATGGACGGCTACGCCACGACGACGGCGATCCGCCGGATGCCGCAGTTCGCCGGGCTGCCGATCATCGCGCTCACCGCCAAGGCCATGAAGGGCGACCGGGAGAAGGCCATCGACTCCGGAGCGTCGGACTACGTGACGAAGCCGGTCGACCCCGATCATCTGTTGTCGGTGATGGAGCAGTGGATGCGCGGGGAGTGACGTCGGCGGCTCGCAGAGGAAGGAAGAAGCCGCACCATTACGCGGAGTTGCTGACAGAGTGTGGCCGACGTCGTGTAGAACCGCGGTATTCGGGGAACCTTCTGGTCCGCCGCTGCGTTTCTGCTACGTGCACAGTGACATCGCGGTGACAGGGTGTGGCGACAGGCGGGGTGCGGCTACCATGACCGGCACAAGGACGGACGGCGCAAGGGAGCCGTCCCCTGGGGCGGCGCCCGGTGTACCGCCGGGGCGAGGAGGGCGGGCCATGGTGCAGAAGGCCAAGATCCTCCTGGTCGATGACCGGCCGGAGAATCTGCTGGCGCTGGAGGCCATCCTCTCTGCGCTCGATCAGACGCTGGTGCGGGCATCGTCCGGGGAGGAAGCGCTCAAAGCGCTGCTGACGGACGACTTCGCGGTCATTCTGCTGGACGTCCAGATGCCGGGAATGGACGGCTTCGAGACTGCCGCGCACATCAAGCGGCGGGAGCGGACCCGGGACATCCCGATCATCTTCCTAACCGCCATCAACCACGGACCCCACCACACGTTCCGTGGGTACGCGGCAGGCGCCGTGGACTACATCTCCAAGCCCTTCGACCCGTGGGTGCTGCGCGCCAAGGTCTCGGTGTTCGTCGAGCTGTACATGAAGAACTGCCAACTGCGTGAGCAGGCCGCGCTGCTGCGCCTCCAGCTCGAGGGCGGCGCCAAGGCCGCGGCCCCGGACACCAAGGAGCCGGCCGGGCTGCTCGCCGAGTTGTCCGCGCGTCTCGCCGCCGTCGAGGAGCAGGCCGAGGCGCTCTCCAAGCAGCTCGACGACGACTCCGCGGACGCGGCCGCCGTCGCCACGGCAGCCCATCTCGAACGCAAACTGACCGGTTTGCGCAGGGCTCTTGACGCCCTGGAGCCGGGCACGGGCAGCGGCGCGCCTTCGGTGCCGTCACAGAACTGACGCGAGCCGAGGCCCCGCCCGCCGCGAGCGAGCACTCCGCATGCGCGAGCACCCCGCACCGAAGGCTCCGCGCACCGCGCTGAGAACGGAAGCAACAATTCCGGGCGTCCGCCCCATGAACGGAATCGTAGGTTCCGGGCGCCCGCTGTGAGCACCCGTCAGTTTGCCTCCCCGACAAGGGCGACACAGACGGGTGAAGCAGTAGGCACACGTGTCCACCGTCGTCTCCCCCGGTAACCTCACACCCATGGCCTCACGTCAGCCCGCAGCCAAGAAGACGCCCGCGAAGAAGGCGGCCGCGCCGACCAAGGCTCCGGCGAAGAAGGCCGCCGCCAAGAAAGCGCCCGCGAAGAAGTCCGCGGCGAAGAAGGCGCCCGCCAAGAAGGCCGCGGCCAAGAAGCCCGCTCCGAAGCCGGCGCCGAACCCGACCAACGGCCTCTACCGCTTCGTGCGCGCCATCTGGCTCGGCATCGCGCACGCGGTGGGAGCGATGTTCCGCGGCGTGGGGCGCGGCGCCAAGGGCCTGGACCCCGCGCACCGCAAGGACGGGCTCGCGCTGCTGCTGCTCGGCCTCGCCCTGATCGTCGCCGCCGGCACCTGGTCCAATCTGCGCGGCCCCGTCGGCGACCTGGTCGAGATGCTGGTGACCGGCGCCTTCGGGCGGCTCGACCTGCTCGTGCCGATACTGCTCGCGGCCATCGCCGGGCGGCTCATCCGGCACCCCGAGAAGATCGACGCGAACGGCCGCATCGTGATCGGTCTGTCCGCGCTCGTCATCGGCGTGCTCGGCCAGGTGCACATCGCGTGCGGCTCGCCCGCGCGCGCGGACGGCATGCAGGCGATAAGGGACGCGGGCGGGCTCATCGGCTGGGGCGCGTCCACGCCGCTGAACAAGGCGCTGGGCGAGGTCCTCGCCGTACCGCTCCTTGTGCTCCTGACGGTCTTCGGGCTGCTCGTCGTCACGGCCACACCCGTCAACGCCATCCCGCAGCGGCTGCGGCAGCTCGGCGTGCGGCTCGGGATCCTGGAGGCCGATCCGGCCGTGGGGGAGGCGGGCGCGTACGGGGAGCACGGCGAGTACATCGAGTACGCCGACCACTCCGACGACGACGAGCGGTACGACGAGCAGTGGCGCGAGGCCCTGCCCGGCCGCACCCGAGGCCGCAGGAAGCCCGCAGGCGGCCCGCGGGAGCCCTCGCCGGACCAGGCGGAGGAAGCGGCCCTGTCCAAGCGGCGCAGGCCGCGTCGCGCCTCCGTGCAGCCCGACCTGGAGCGGCCCATGGACGCCGTGGACGTGGCCGCCGCCGCGGCCGCGGCGCTCGACGGGGCCGTCATGCACGGCATGCCGCCCTCGGCCCTGGTCGCCGACCTCACGCAGGGCGTCTCCGCGGACCGCGACGAGCAGGAGCGGTCCGCGCCGGTGCCGCCCGCCCGCGCGACCGGAGCACCGGCGGCCGGCGCCCCGGTGGCCGGCAGGAAGAACCCGCCCAAGGAGCCCGCGGGCACCGGCGTCCCCGATCTGACCAAGGCCGCTCCCGACGCGCCCCGCGACCTGCCCCCGCGCGCGGAGCAACTGCAGCTCTCCGGAGACATCACCTACTCGCTGCCCTCGCTGGACCTGCTGGAGCGCGGCGGCCCCGGCAAGGCCCGCAGCGCCGCCAACGACGCGGTCGTGGACTCGCTCTCGAACGTCTTCACCGAGTTCAAGGTCGACGCCGTCGTCACAGGCTTCACGCGCGGGCCGACGGTCACGCGCTACGAGATCGAGCTCGGCCCCGCCGTGAAGGTCGAGAAGATCACGGCCCTCGCCAAGAACATCGCGTACGCCGTCGCGTCACCGGACGTGCGGATCATCTCGCCCATCCCCGGCAAGTCCGCGGTCGGCATCGAGATCCCGAACACCGACCGCGAGATGGTCAAGGTCGGCGACGTGCTGCGGCTCGCGGACGCCGCCGAGGACGAGCACCCGATGCTGGTCGCGCTCGGCAAGGACGTCGAGGGCGGCTATGTGATGGCCAACATGGCGAAGATGCCGCACATCCTCGTCGCCGGAGCCACCGGTTCCGGTAAGTCGTCGTGCATCAACTGCCTGATCACGTCGATCATGGTGCGGGCCACTCCCGAGGACGTCCGCATGGTCCTGGTGGACCCCAAGCGCGTCGAGCTCACCGCGTACGAGGGCATCCCGCACCTGATCACGCCGATCATCACCAACCCCAAGCGCGCGGCCGAGGCGCTGCAGTGGGTCGTACGCGAGATGGACCTGCGCTACGACGACCTCGCGGCGTTCGGGTTCCGGCACATCGACGACTTCAACGAGGCCGTCCGCGCGGGCAAGGTCAGCGCCCCCGAGGGCAGCGAGCGGGAGCTGCAGCCGTATCCGTACCTACTGGTCATCGTCGACGAGCTGGCCGACCTGATGATGGTCGCGCCGCGCGACGTCGAGGACTCGATCGTGCGCATCACGCAGCTCGCGCGCGCCGCCGGCATCCACCTGGTGCTCGCCACCCAGCGGCCGTCCGTGGACGTGGTGACCGGTCTGATCAAGGCAAACGTTCCGTCACGGCTCGCCTTCGCGACGTCCTCGCTCGCCGACAGCCGCGTCATCCTCGACCAGCCGGGCGCCGAGAAGCTGATCGGCAAGGGCGACGGCCTGTTCCTGCCCATGGGCGCCAACAAGCCCGTCCGCATGCAGGGCGCCTTCGTCACCGAGGACGAGGTCGCCGCGGTCGTCCAGCACTGCAAGGACCAGATGGCGCCCGTCTTCCGCGACGACGTCACCGTGGCCACCAAGCAGAAGAAGGAGATCGACGAGGACATCGGCGACGACCTCGACCTGCTGTGCCAGGCCGCCGAGCTGGTCGTCTCCACCCAGTTCGGGTCCACGTCGATGCTCCAGCGCAAGCTGCGGGTCGGTTTCGCCAAGGCCGGCCGCCTCATGGACCTCATGGAGTCGCGGAACATCGTCGGACCGAGCGAGGGTTCGAAGGCACGTGACGTTCTTGTGAAACCTGATGAGCTGGATGGAGTGCTCGCGGTGATCCGCGGGGAGGCTGACTGAGGGAGCGGGTTAGGCCGTACGGAGCCTGGTCACCCGTACGGGGACCGGCTCACCCGTTCAAGAGGGGAAGCAACCGTTTCTCTTCGCCTCACGTCAAGTTGAGGAGAAGAGCAGCTGCATGTCCCACCATCAGGATGTCCGGCCATTCTGATGGCGTACAAAGTCCGTCCGCCCGGTTGCCCCACCCTTTCTCGGCCCCCCTAGACTGAATGTCCGGCAGGTGGCTACACGCTCGAAAGGCGCACCCGTGTCCATCGGCAACTCCCCTGAAGACGACCACCCTTCAGACGACCGCCTCCCAGAGGACAGCCTCACCGAGGACAGCCCCGCAGCCGACCGGCCCGCGGAGGACCGTCCCTCGATCGGCCACGTCCTGCGGCAGGCGCGTGTCGACGCGGGGCTGACGGTCGACGAGATCAGTACGTCCACCCGGGTGCGCATCCCGATCGTGCACGCGATCGAACAGGACGATTTCTCGCGCTGCGGCGGCGATGTGTACGCGCGCGGGCACATCCGTACGCTCGCGCGTGCCGTCGGCATCGACCCTGCCCCGCTGATCGCGCAGTACGACGAAGGCCACGGCGGCAGGCCGCCCGCGCCCACCCCGGCCGCGCCCCTGTTCGAGGCCGAGCGGATCCGCTCCGAGCCGCGCCGGCCGAACTGGACCGCGGCCATGGTGGCCGCCATCGTCGCCGTGATCGCCTTCGTCGGCTACACCGCGTTCAGCGGCGGCGACGACAGCGGCGGCGGCCAGCAGGTCGCCGAGGGCTCCACGCCCAGCAAGCCCGCCCCGAAGCCCACCACCAGCAAGCCCGCCGATCCCAAGCCGGACCCCTCGGACAGCGCGATCGCCGGGGTGCCGCGGGACAAGGTGACCGTGAAGGTCGACGCGGCCGACGGCCGCAGCTGGATCTCGGTGAAGGACCACAACGGCCGGCTGCTCTTCGACGGACTGCTGCAGCAGGGCGAGACCAAGACCTTCCAGGACAAGAAGAAGATCGATCTCGTGCTCGGCGACGCCGGGGCCATCCGCCTGTTCGTCAACGGCAAGCAGGTCGAGAACGAATTCGAACCGGGCCAGGTCGAGCGCCTCTCGTACACGAAGGGTGACCCGGAAGTCGGCTGACCTGCCCCGTCCCGAGCGCCCGTCGCGAGCACCAGGAACCCTGGCGGCGGGCGCCGACGCATGGACGAAGTAGTCTTGATTCCATGCCCGAACGCCGCACCGTCGCCCTTGTCACGCTTGGCTGCGCCCGTAACGAGGTGGACTCGGAGGAGCTCGCAGGCCGCTTGGAGGCGGACGGCTGGGACCTCGTGGAGGACGCCGAGAACGCGGACGTCGCAGTCGTCAACACCTGTGGCTTTGTCGAAGCCGCCAAGAAGGACTCCGTAGACGCCCTGCTCGAGGCCAATGACCTCAAGGGGCACGGCAGAACCCAGGCCGTCGTGGCCGTCGGCTGCATGGCCGAGCGGTACGGCAAGGACCTGGCCGAGGCGCTGCCCGAGGCCGACGGCGTCCTCGGCTTCGACGACTACGCCGACATCTCCGACCGCCTCCAGACCATCCTCAACGGCGGCATCCACGCCTCGCACACCCCGCGCGACCGCCGCAAGCTGCTCCCGATCAGCCCCGCGGAGCGCCAGGAAGCGGGCACGGACGTCTCCCTGCCCGGCCACGCGCCCGTGGACCTGCCCGAAGGCGTCGCGCCCGCCTCCGGGCCGCGTGCGCCCCTGCGCCGCCGGCTGGGGAGCAACCCGGTCGCCTCGGTGAAGCTCGCCTCCGGCTGCGACCGCAGGTGCTCCTTCTGCGCCATCCCGTCCTTCCGCGGCTCGTTCATCTCGCGCCGCCCCTCGGACGTGCTCGGCGAGACGCGCTGGCTGGCCGAGCAGGGCGTCAAGGAGATCATGCTGGTCTCCGAGAACAACACCTCGTACGGCAAGGACCTCGGCGACATCCGCCTCCTGGAGACGCTGCTGCCCGAGCTGGCCGCCGTCGACGGCATCGAGCGCGTCCGGGTCAGCTATCTGCAGCCCGCGGAGATGCGCCCCGGGCTCATCGACGTGCTGACGTCCACGGAGAAGGTCGCGCCGTACTTCGACCTTTCCTTCCAGCACTCCGCGCCCGGCGTGCTGCGCGCGATGCGGCGCTTCGGAGACACCGACCGCTTCCTGGAGCTGCTCGAGACCATCCGCGAGAAGGCCCCGCAGGCCGGTGTGCGGTCCAACTTCATCGTCGGCTTCCCCGGCGAGACCGAGGCCGACGTGGCCGAGCTCGAGCGGTTCCTCACGGGCGCGCGGCTCGACGCCATCGGCGTCTTCGGGTACTCCGACGAGGAGGGCACCGAAGCGGCGACGTACGACCACAAGCTCGACCAGGACGTCGTCGACGAGCGGCTCGCGCGGGTCTCGCGGCTCGCGGAGGAGCTGACCTCGCAGCGCGCCGAGGAGCGCGTCGGCGAGCGCCTGGAGGTGCTGATCGAGTCCGTCGACGACGAGGACGGCGCCGTCGGGCGTGCCGCCCACCAGGCGCCCGAGACGGACGGCCAGATCCGCTTCGCGGACGCGACGGCTGGGGATGCCTTGCGCGTCGGCCGTATGGTCGTGGCAAAGGTGGTCGGCACGGAAGGCGTGGATCTGGTGGCTGAGCAGTGCGAGCTCCTGGGAGCCGGACCCGGTGCCGCGGGGTCCGAGGGCCCCGGCGCGGGCCGGTCCCAGGGCGCCGCGGAAGGGGTGGGCAGATGACCCAAGTCCCGGCATCCGCGGCGGGCGGCTCCGGCGCGCACGGCGCGAAGCCGGTGCGCGGCGGAAAGCTGGGCGCCGCGGCGGTCGACCAGGCCAGTCTGTGGAACGTCGCGAATCTGCTGACCATGGTCCGGCTGCTGCTCGTGCCCGGCTTTGTGATGCTGCTGCTCGCCAACGGCGGATACGACCCCGCCTGGCGCTCCTTCGCCTGGGCGGCCTTCGCCATCGCCATGATCACCGACCTCTTCGACGGTCATCTGGCCCGCACGTACAACCTGGTCACGGACTTCGGGAAGATCGCCGACCCCATCGCCGACAAGGCGATCATGGGGTCCGCGCTGATCTGTCTGTCCTGGCTGGACGACCTGCCCTGGTGGGTGACGGGGGTGATCCTCGGACGCGAGCTCGGGATCACACTGCTGCGCTTCTGGGTGATCCGCTACGGCGTCATCCCGGCCAGCCGCGGCGGCAAGATGAAGACGCTCGCGCAGGGCACGGCCGTCGGGATGTACGTCCTGGCGCTGACCGGCCCGCTGGCGACGCTGCGGTTCTGGGTGATGGCGGTCGCGGTCGTCCTCACCGTGGTGACCGGCCTCGACTATGTGAAGCAGGCCATCGTGCTGCGGCGGCAGGGGATGGCGGAGGCCGCGAAGTGATGTGCCCCGTGCCGTCGTCGCCGACGGGTGCAGAGTCTGCCCTGGCCCGTCGGCGGGCGCTGAGGATGCCGCTGAGGCGGCCGCCGAGATCCTGCGGCTGCTGACCGGGCGCGGGGAGACCCTGGGCGTCGCCGAGTCGCTCACCGGCGGTCTGGTGGCCGCCGAGATGTCGGAGGCGCCGGGCGCCTCGCGGGTCTTCCGGGGCTCCGTGACGGCATACGCGACGGAGCTGAAGCACGAGGTCCTGGGGGTCGACGGCGCGCTGCTGGCCGCCCGCGGGGCCGTGGACGCCGACGTCGCGCTGCAGATGGCGGCCGGGGTGCGCAAGCTGCTCGGGGCGGACTGGGGGCTGGCGACCACGGGCGTCGCGGGCCCCGATCCGCAGGACGGAAAGCCCGTCGGAACGGTGTACGTGGCCGTCGCAGGCCCGGGCTCCCCGCTTCGCTCTGAGGGGAATGTGGCCGCTCTGAGGTTGAACGGAAACCGTACGGAAATCCGTAGAGAGAGCGTACGCAGTGTGCTCGGGCTGCTCCTTCGGCAGCTCTCCGGCGAACGCGCCGGTAATGGGCGGGCACAGGATACGGAACAGAACGGGGGGACTTGATGTTTGCAGCCCTGAGTGAACACGACATCGCTCCCCGCACGGCCGCCGCGCGAGGCGGTACGGTGGGGCGTGAAGGATGCGGCTACGCGGTCCGAGGAGGGAGCCACCGATGATTCTGCTCCGTCGCCTGCTGGGTGACGTGCTGCGTCGGCAGCGCCAGCGCCAGGGCCGTACTCTGCGCGAAGTCTCCTCGTCCGCCCGAGTCTCACTCGGCTATCTCTCCGAGGTTGAGCGGGGGCAGAAGGAGGCTTCCTCCGAGCTGCTTTCCGCGATCTGCGACGCGCTTGACGTACGGATGTCCGAGCTCATGCGGGAAGTGAGCGACGAGCTCTCGCTCGCCGAGCTGGCCGAGTCGGCAGCAGTCACGGAACCGGTGCGCGCACCGGTCCGTCCGATGCTCAATTCCGTCTCGGTGACCGGCGTGCCACCGGAACGGGTGACCATCAAGGCGCCTGCGGAGGCGGTCGACGTCGTCGCCGCCTGACAGCAGGCCCGCACGCGTACAGAAGCCCCGGCCGGGTCATCGGCCGGGGTTTTTGCGTGGGCGGGGGCCGGCCAGCGGGGGCGGGGCAGCGGACGGCGTCCGAAGTGGCCGCAATCACGTGCTTGCGCGATGGTTGGTGGTGGTTTTGGACGACTCTGACTGACAGCCGAGACGCGGAGGAAGCGATGTACGTCGTGAAGAGCCCGTTGCCCGACGCCGACCTGAAGACGGTGTCCGAGGCCCTGCAGGGGGCGCTCGTGGACCTCGTCGACCTGTCCCTGGTGGCCAAGCAGATCCACTGGAACGTGGTGGGCCCGCGTTTCCGCTCCGTGCACCTGCAGCTCGACGAGGTCGTGGACACGGCCCGGCAGCACTCCGACACCGTCGCCGAGCGCGCCTCCACACTCGGCGTCTCGCCCGACGGGCGGGCCGGGACGGTGGCGTCGAGCAGCGGCATCGGCAAGGTCGCCGAGGGCTGGGTCAAGGACACGGACGCCGTGGGCACGCTCGTGGACGCGCTCGGCGCGGTGATCACGCGGATGCGGGAGCGGGTGGTGGCGACCGGTGAGCCGGATCCGGTGAGCCAGGACATCTTCATCCAGATCACGGCCGATCTGGAGAAGCATCACTGGATGTTCCAGGCCGAGAACGGATAGGGCTGGCCGGGGGCCTTTTGCGGGGGCCTTGGCCTGGGGTGCCCTCTGGGTGGGCGTTGCGCTCGGCTCCCGGGCGGGCGTTGTGCCCGGCTCACCCCCGGGGTGGGCGTTGTGCTCGGCTCCCCTGCGGGGTGGGTGTTGTGTTCGGCTCCCCTCTGGTCGGGGCCGGCGGCCTCGGCGGGTGGCGCGTCGGCGGTGGGCCGTGCGGTCGGGTCCGGCTTCTGGCGGGAGGTGACAGCCGTGGCGGGGCGCATGCTGCGGTGGGTGCCGGCGCTGGGGCTTGCCGCGCTGTGGTGGTGGGCCGTCTTCCGGCTCGCGCTGGCGCCGGACGCTGGAGTGCTTGAGGGGGCCGTGGCGGCCGGGGGGTGGGGGCTGAGCCTGCTGCCGGTGCACTGTGTGCCGAAGGCCCGGGCCGTGGGGGCGGGGCGGCGGGGGCGTGCGGGGGCGCGTGCGCCCGCGCGGGAGTGGCGGGAGTGTGGGTGTGGGCATGCGCGGGAGTGCGGGTGTGGCGCGGGGAGGGGGCGTGGGCGCGGGCTTGGCGCGGGGCGGGGGTGACTCTTTGGGGCTGGGGCGGGGTGGGGTTCGGGGCGTGCAAGGGCGGCTGGGCCGGGGTGGGGGCGTCTGTGGGTCACCACGGCATCGCGACGCCGCCGTTCGGGCGGAGGATCTGGCCCGTCGTGAATGAGGACGCGTCCGACGCCAGGTGAAGGACGGCGTGCGCCACGTCCTCGGGTTCGCCGACCCTGCCGAGGGGGGACCTGCGGGCCAGCGCGGCCTCGGTCGCCGCCTGGGCCTCCTCCTCGTGGCGACGCGTCATCGGCGTACGCGTCCACCCCGGCGCCACCGCGTTGACGCGGATGCCGTGCGCGCCGACCTCCGCCGCCAGCGTCTTCGTCAACTGGACGACGGCCGCCTTCGTGGAGGCGTAGCAGAGCAGGCCCGGGTGACTGGCGTCGACGGCGCTCGACGCCATCGTCACGATGCTGCCGCCCCCGCCCGCGTCGATCATCGCGCGGGCCGCCGCCTGGCACGCGTACAGCACTCCCTTGAAGTTCACGCCCAGGACCCGGTCGAGGTCCTCGTCGCGGGTCTCGAGGACCGGGCTGCTGTGCATGATCCCGGCGATGGCCGCCATGACGTCGAGCCGGCCCGCCGTCGCGGCCGCCTCGGCCACGGCCTGGTCGACCCGCGCCTTGTCGGCGACATCCAGGGGGTACGTGTACGCGGTGCCGCCGTCCGCCTTGATGCGGGTGGCCGTTTCCTTGAGGCCCTGGGCGTCGCGGTCGGCGCAGTGCACAGCCGCGCCCGCCTCGGCGAGGAGTACGGCGGTGGCGCGCCCGATCCCGCTGGCTGCGCCGGTGACGAACGCGGTGCGGTCGGTGAGGTCGTACGCCTTTATGGGCATGGCGGGACCGTACGGCGAGATCTGACGGGTCGTCAACTAGGGTGCGTGGTTGCGATTACGGGTGGTTTGCGGGTGCGTTGGGTGCGGCCTGTTCCTTCAGGGGGTGGGCCCTTGCTGGCAGGTCGGGCACCAGTACGTGGGGCGCCGGCGGGTGCCGTCGCCCTGCTCCGCCGAGCGCAGGGCCGTGCCGCAGCGCAGGCAGGGGCGGGGTGCGCGGCCGTACACGTACAGGCGCTGTCCGGGGCGGGTGCTGCCCGTCGTCGTGCGGGCCGGGCGGTCGCGGTTGGCTTCCAGGAGCTTCTTCGCGAGGGCCGGGAGGCGGGCTGCTGTCTCCTCGGGGAGGTCGCCGACCGGGAGCCAGGGGGTGGCGCCGAGCAGGAAGCACAGCTCGCTCTTGTAGATGTTGCCGATGCCCGCGAGGTTGCGCTGGTCGAGCAGGGCCTCGCCCAGTGGGCGTTCCGGGGCCGCGCGGAGGTTGCGCAGCGCCTGCTCCGGGTCCCAGTCGGGGCCCAGGAGGTCCGGGCCCAGATGGCCCACCACGCGGTGTTCGTCGGTGGTGCGGAGCAGCTCCAGGACCGGCAGGCGGTAGCCGACGGCCGTGTGGTCGGCGGTGGCGAGGACGGCCCGGATCTGGTGGGCGGGGCCGCCGCGCCAGCGTTCCTGCGGTGCGTACACCCGCCAGGAGCCGTCCATGCCCAGGTGCGAGTGGAGGGTGAGGCCGCCCTCCACGCGGGTGAGGAGGTGCTTGCCGCGCGGGGTCACGTCCAGGACGGTGCGGTCGGTGAGGTCGGCTGTGGCGTGGCGTGGGACGCGGAGGTCGGAGCGGGTGAGGGTGTGGCCGGCCAGGGCCGTGTGCAGGCGGTGTGCCGCTTGGTGGACTGTGTCTCCTTCGGGCATGAGGTCAGCGTTGCATTTTGCTGGCGGGGGCGCCTTGGGCGGGTTGGGTGCTTTGGGGGGCTGCCCGGCTGCGCGGCTTGGGTGGCTGGGTGGCTGGGTGACTTGGGTGGCTGGGTGGTGCCGTGGGGGCGTGGCTTTTTCGCCCGGGGGTGGTTGCTGCCTCGCCTGTTGTTCGGTTGTGCGGCGGGGCCGTGCCGGTATGTCCGTGCTCGCGCCTGGGGCGCCGGATGCTGTTCGGGTGGCGTACGGCGTGCTCACCCGAGCTGCGCGCGGACATACCGCCACGTCCCCTCCGGTCCGTTGGCGGCTTTCCCTCCGGTGGGGGGGGGGTGTCCGGCTGGCGGAGGGCTTGGCGGCTCTCCGGCAGGTGGGGGGC
>NZ_AOPZ01000212.1 GCF_000414115.1 Streptomyces aurantiacus JA 4570 | reverse complement strand
AGCATGCCCACGCCCTCGCCCCACGCGGTGCCGTCCGCGGCCTGCGCGAACGGCTTGCAGCGGCCGTCCGGTGCCAGGCCGCGCTGGCGGCTGAAGGCCAGGAAGGAGCCGGGCGAGGCCATGACCACGACGCCGCCCGCGAGGGCGAGGGCGCACTCGCCCTGGCGCAGCGCCTGGACGGCCAGGTGCAGGGCGACGAGGGACGAGGAGCACGCCGTGTCGACCGTCATCGTCGGGCCCTGCAGGCCGAGGGTGTAGGCGATGCGCCCGGAGGCGACGCTGGCGGCGGTGCCCGTGACGAGATAGCCCTCCAGGCCGTCGCCGGCGTCGCTGAGGCGAGGGCCGTACTCCTGGGTCTCGGCGCCGACGAAGACGCCTGTGCCGGAGTCGCGCAGCGAGGCGGGGTCGATGCCCGCGCGCTCCAGCGCCTCCCAGGACGCCTCCAGGAGAAGGCGCTGCTGCGGGTCCGTGGCGAGGGCCTCGCGGGGCGAGAGGCCGAAGAAGTCCGCGTCGAACTCGCCCGCGTCGTGCAGGAAGCCGCCCTCGCGGACATAGCTGGTGCCGGGCCGGTCGGGGTCGGTGTCGTACAGGGCGGACAGGTCCCAGCCGCGGTCGGCCGGGAAGTCGGAGATGGCGTCCACGCCGTCGGCGACCAACTGCCAGAGCTCTTCGGGGGTTTCCACGCCGCCGGGCAGCTTGCAGCTCATGGCGACGATGGCGATGGGCTCGTCGTCGGCGCGGCGCGCGGCCGCGGGCACGTACGTGGCGTCGGCGGTGTCGAAGAGTTCGGCGCGCAGATGGCGGGCGAGCGCGTCGGCGCTGGGGTGGTCGAAGACGGTGGTGACGGGCAGCTTGAGGCCGGTGGCCCGCTGGAGACGGCGGTGCAGCTCCACGGCGGTCAGGGAGTCGAGCCCCAGGTCCAGGAAGGGGCGGGACAGATCACCGGCCGGCCGGCCGCCGTCGGCGCCGCCGAGGACGGCGGCGACTTCCCCGGCCACCAGGGCGCGAAGCCGCCGTTCCTGTTCCGCGCGCGGGCGGCCTTCGAGGGTGTCACGCAGGTTCTCCGGGTGAACCTCCGGGTGAAAGTCGTCCGCGAATTCCTCGAAGTCGCTCAATGTTCCACTCCGTAGCACCGGCCGAGATGGCTTTCAGAAATTCCTGACTGTACTTCGGGTAAATTCACCGACCGCGCTTCGGAACGCCGCAGAATTCCTGGCCGCACTTCAGATAAATTTGCCCACAATACCGTGGCAGGCTAACAGTGCGTTCTTCGATCCCCCTACCCCTAACCAGCCCCTATGGGGCCGGTACGGCGGGCGGATACAGGGGTGTTCGGGAAAGTCGCCCGGCTCTAGTGTCGGGCACGTGGAAAACGCTGTCCGGGTTGAGAATCTGGTGAAACAGTACGCGTCCGACGCACGCCGCGTGGTCGACGGGCTGAGCTTCGATGTGTACCGGGGCGAGGTGTTCGGCCTGCTCGGCCCCAATGGCGCGGGGAAAAGCACGACGGTGGGCATGATGACCACCCGGGTGCGGCCGACCTCGGGCGAAGTCGTCATCGACGGCGTGGACGTGGTCGCGCGGCCGAGAGAGGCGAAACGGGTGCTCGCGGTGGTGCCGCAGCGCAACAACCTCGACCGGTCCCTTTCGGTGCGTCAGAACCTGCTGTTCCACGCCACGTACCACGGAATGCCGCGCACCGAGCGGCGCTCCCGGGCCGATGAGCTCCTGGAGCAGATGGGCCTGGCCGACTACCGCAAGTCGAAGGTCGACGACATGTCCGGAGGGCAGGTGCAGCGGGTGATGATCGCCCGCGCGCTGATGCACCGGCCGAGCGTGCTGTTCCTGGACGAGCCCGCGACCGGACTCGACCCGCAGGCGCGGCTGTTCGTGCACGAACGGGTCGCCGACCTCGCCGAGCGCGGCGTCACGGTGGTCGTCACCACCCACGACATGGACGAGGCCGCCAAGCTCTGCGACCGCGTGGGCATCGTGGACCGGGGCACCCTGCTGGCCCTGGACACCCCCGAAGGTCTCGGCAAGCTGCTGCCCGCGCACTCGACGCTCGCCCTGACCGTGGAGTCGCCGCAGGGCCCGGAGCCGGTGGCGAAGCTGCTCTCCGCGCTTCCCGGGGTGCGCCAGGTCGACGAAGTGGACCCGGAGGCACCGCCCGTGGACGGTTTCCGGTTCCGCATCTACACGGACACCGAGCCGGTGGCGGCGCTCCAGCCGGCGCTCGCGGCGCTGACCGGCGGTGACTACCGGGTGACGGATGTCGGCGTCGGAAAGGTCTCCCTCGAAGACGTCTTTCTCCACCTCACCGGAAAGAATCTGCGATGACTGCGACAACCGCGACCGAGGCACCCACCGCGGAGGCCGCGACCGCGCCGGCCACGAGCCAACTGCACACCTTCGGCGCCATCCTGTGGCGCGATGTCTTCGTCGCCCTGCGCCAGTTCCCGACGTTCATCGGGCAGGCCATCATCCAGCCGTTCTTCACGCTGTTCGTGTTCGGCGTGCTGCTGAGCGACGCGGGCTATGTGGACGGCGACTACAGCGCCGTCCTGCTGCCCGGCGTGCTCGCCCTGAACGGATTCCTCGGCGGAATGCAGAACACGGCACTGCCGCTCGTCGTCGACTTCTCGTACACGCGGGAGATCGAGGACCGGCTGCTCTCGCCCATCTCGCTGCGCCTGGTGGCCGTGGAGAAGATCCTCTTCGGCGCCCTGTACGGGTTCGTGGCGTCGCTGATGATGACGCCGGTCGGCATGGTGCTCCTCGACCTGTCGTGGCCGATCAGCAAGACCGTGCCCGCCCTCGCCATCGCCGGGCTCGGCGCGCTCGCGGGCGCCTCGATCGGCCTGTGCCTGGGCACGTCGGTGAGCAGCGACAAGGTCGACGTGATGTTCACGCTGGTCCTGATGCCTCTGCTGTTCACAGGGTCCACGCAGTTCCCGCTCGTCGCCCTGGACGAGGTGCGCTGGTTCCAGGTGATCTGCGGCGCCAATCCGCTGTCGTACGCCAGTGAGGGCATGCGGGCCGTGACGTCCCCGAACGTGGAGCACGTACCGCTGCCGGTCACGCTGATCGTGCTCGTCGGCTCCATCTGTCTCTTCGCGGCCATCGGCATCCGCGGATTCCTGCGGCGCGCGCAAGCCTGAGCCGCGCGGCTGTGGGGCTCTGGGCG
>NZ_AOPZ01000211.1 GCF_000414115.1 Streptomyces aurantiacus JA 4570 | reverse complement strand
CGGGGGCCGTGCTGCGCCGGTGTGCGGCGCTGCGGGCTCACCCGCGCGTCGGCGCCGTGCGCGCCCGTGCCCTGCGCGGCCCTGCTCTGCGCGCCCGTGTCCTTCGCGCCCGTGCCCTTCGCTCCGTCACACGAAAGCGACGACGCCATGACAGTTGACCCCAGACGCCATGACAGTTGACCCCACGCCGTCCGGTGAGCCCGCCGAGGCGGGCGCCCGCACCCCGCCCGGCTCCGCCGTCGGGCCGGGCCCGCAAGGCGCCCCCGCCCACACCGGCCCCCGCCCCGATCCCTGCCTCAAGGCCGCCCCCCACTGCGCCCACCTCACCGGGACGACGCCCCCACCCCGCAAGGCCCCGCCCCGCAAAGCCCCGCCCCGCACGGCCGACGCGGCCCCCTGGGTCGCGATGTACCACTCCGTGGCCGACCCCGCCGACGACCCGTACAACATCACCGTCTCGCCGGAGCGCCTCGACGCGCAGTTGGACTGGCTGCGCCGGCGGGGCCTGCGCGGCGTCTCGATGGAGCGGCTCCTGGACGCCTGCGCGCGGGGGCGGGGGCGCGGCCTGGTCGGGCTCACCTTCGACGACGGGTACCGGGACTTCCTCGACCACGCGGTGCCCCTGCTGCACCACCACGACTGCACCGCCACCGTCTTCGTACTGCCCGGCCGGCTCGGCGGCGACAACGCCTGGGACCCGCTCGGCCCCCGCAAGCCCCTCCTCGACGCCGACGGCGTCCGGCGCGCCGCCGGACACGGCATGGAGGTCGCCTCGCACGGCCTCACCCACGTCGACCTCACCCGGGCCGACGGCCCCACCCTGCGCCGCGAGGTCGCGGACAGCCGGGCCGCCCTGGCCGACCTGACCGGAGGTGACGTACGCGGATTCTGCTACCCGTACGGCCACGCGGACCCGCGCGTGCTCGACGCCGTGCGCGCGGCCGGGTACGCGTACGCCTGCGCCATCGCCCCCGGCCCGCTCACCGGCCCCCTCGCGCTCCCCCGGATCCACGTCGGCCAGCAGGACACGGCGTGGCGGCTGCGGCTGAAGCAGGCCACGGGCGGGCCGCGCGGCCGCACCCTGCGCCCGGCGGCGGTGACCACGTGAGGGTCCTGCACGTCATCACCGGGCTCGGCATGGGCGGCGCCGAGCAGCAACTGCGGCTGCTGCTCCGCCATGTGCCCGCCACCTGTGACGTCCTCACCCTCACCAACGCGGGCAGCGTCGCCCGCGGCATCACCGCCGACGGTACGCGCGTCACCGACCTCGGCATGGCCGGCAACCGGGACGTCACCGCCCTGCCCCGCCTGGTCCGGCAGATCCGCGCGGGCCGCTACGACGTCGTCCACACCCACCTCTACCGCGCCTGCCTCTACGGCCGGATCGCCGCCCGCGCCGCCGGGGTGCGCGCGGTCGTCGCCACCGAACACTCCCTGGGCGACTCGCAGATGGAGGGCCGCCCGCTGACCCCCGGCGTCCGGGCCCTCTACCTCGCCGGGGAGCGGCTCGGCCGCGTCACCGTCGCCGTCTCCCCGGCCGTCGGCGCCCGCCTGCACCGGTGGGGCGTGCCGTGGCAGCGCATCCGGGTGGTGCCCAACGGCATCGACGCCGCCCGCTTCCGCTTCGACCCGGCCGCCCGCGCGGCGGCCCGCGCCCAACTGGGCCTGCCCGAGGACGCGTTCGTCGTGGGCGGGGTCGGCCGCCTCACCGAGGGCAAACGCTTCGACGTCCTCCTGCGCGCCGCGGCCCAACTCCCGTCCGACGTACGGGTCCTGCTGGTCGGCGCCGGGCCCCAGGAGGCGGGCCTTCGCCGTCTCGCCGCGCGGCTCGGCATCGCCGACCGGGTGCGGTTCGCGGGCGAGACCACGCACGAGGACGGAGTCGACGGGGGCGGCGCCGGGAGTGACGAGAGTGGCGGAAGTGGTGGAAGCAGGGAGGGCGGCGGGAGCGGCGGGGGCGACGGCTGGGCCGCCGCGCATCTGCCGTCCCTCCTCGCCGCCATGGACACGCTGGCCTCGCCGTCCCCGGAGGAGGCGTTCGGCCTCGCGCTGGTGGAGGGCCTGGCCAGCGGGCTGCCCGTGCTGTACGCGTCCTGCCCCGCCATCGAGGGCCTGCCCCGGGGCGAGCGCACGAACTCCGCGTACTGCGAAAGCGATCCCGACGCCTTCGCGCAGGTCCTCTACGGCCTGCGCCAGGCCGGCCCACCGCCGCACCGCACCGCACCGGCCGCGGTGCGGCACTACGACATCACCCGCAGCGCCGGTCGGCTGATGGACGTCTACGCGTCCGCGCTCTCCGGCCCGAACCAGGAGGTGAACCCCCGATGAGAGCCCCTTCGCGCGCCCCCTCGCCCACGAAGTCCGGCCCGCCCGGCGACGGTACGTCGCGCAGTACGCCTGGTACGCCTGGTACGCCTGGTACCCCTGGTACCCCTGGCACGTCCGGCACACCCGCTACGCCGCCGAACGGTACGCCGAGCACCCCCGGCGAGGCCCCGCCCCGAAACCCCCTGCACCACCTGCGCCCCCTCTTCACCCGCCTCGCCCCCCTCACCCGGCTGCCCCGCTGGACCGTCCTGCCCGCCTGTGCCGCCCTGGGCGCCCTCGCGGGCGGGACGTACGGGCTGCTGCACACGCCGGAGTACACCGCCACGAGCTACGTCGTCGCCGTGCCGCAGGCCAAGACCGACCCCGCCACGGCCCTCGGCTTCGCGCAGGCGTACGGCAGGGTCGCCACGCAGCTGGCCGTCCTCGGCGACGCGCAGGTCGCCGCGCGGGTGTCGCCCACCGAGCTGCAGAACCGCGTCAAGGTGGCGACGTCCCCCGACGCCCCCATGATCTCCGTCGCCGCCTCGGCCACCCGCCCCGACGACGCCGCCACCCTCGCGAACGCGGTCGCCCGCGCCCTGACCACGAGCGCCGACCACACCAAGCGCAGCACCCAGGTCAAGCTCCTGCCGTTCTCGCGCGCGGTCGAGCCGACCGCGCCCTCCACGCTCTCCACACCCGTGACCACGCTGGTCGGCCTGTGCGCGGGCGGACTGCTCGGCGGCCTCACGCTCCTGGTGCGCCCCCGCGCCGGCGCCCGGCCCGCACCGCCCGGTGCCGCCGTGCCGGGTCCGGCCCCCTCCGGGACCCGGGGCGCCGAATGACGACCACCGTCGGACTCTGCGTGGACGAGGCCGAGTTCGCGTCCCTCGCCGGCCCGTGGGGGCGGCTGTACCGGGCCTGCGGCGAGGCGACCCCGTTCCAGAGCCACGCGTGGCTCACCTCGTGGTGGCGGTCGTACGGCAGACCGGGGCGGCTGCGGGTGCTGCTGGTGCGCCACGGCGGCGAACTGATCGCGGCGGCGCCGCTGACGCGGGTGCACGGCCCCGTACCGGCGCTGCGGCCCCTGGGCGGCGCGATCTCGGACTTCGCGGACGTGCTGCTCGACGCCGGGCACCGCGACCGCGCGGCGGACGCGCTGACCGAGGGCCTGCGCGGGCTCGCCCGCACCGCCCTGATCGACTTCCGCGAGGCGCGTCCCGGCTCCTGCGTGGAGAGCGTGTACGAGCGGTGGCGCGGCCCGCGCCGCCAACTCGCCGACTCCCGCTGCCTCGAACTGCCCCCGCTGCCCGTCGACGAGCTCCTGAAGCGGCTGCCCTCGACGACGGCCCAGCGCGCCCGCGCCAAGCTGCGCAAGCTCACCGCGGCCGGCGTGCGGGCCCGTGTCGTACCCGCCGACGAGGTGGAGAGGTCCCTGGGCACGCTGCTGCGGCTGCACCAACTCCAGTGGCAGGGACGGAAGGTGACGTCAGAGCACCTGCGGCCGCGGTTCCGCGAGCATCTGCTGCGCTCGGTGCGGCCCATGGTCGCGGCGGGCGACGCGGTGGTGACGGAGTTCCGCGTCGACGACGAGGTGCTCGCCGCCGACCTGACACTCCTTTCGGCGCGGCTCGCGGGCGGTTACCTCTACGGCGCCCATCCCCACCTGCGGGAACGCAAGGTGGACGTCGCCACGATGCTGCTCGACGCCTGCACCCGGCACACCTCGGGCGAGCACCCGCGCACCTTGAGCCTGCTGCGCGGCGACGAACCGTACAAACACCACTGGCGCCCCGAGCAGATCACCAACCGCCGCTTCCTGCTGGCCCGCGCGAGCACCGCCCCGCTCCTGGCGGCGGCGCTGGGGGAGGCGGCGGCGCGGGAGTGGGCGCGGCGGATGCGGCAGGAGCGGCGCGAGCGGGCCGAGCGGCAGGAGCGGGCCCGGCGC
>NZ_AOPZ01000210.1 GCF_000414115.1 Streptomyces aurantiacus JA 4570 | reverse complement strand
TGCCCGCCGAGCCGGGCGGCGACGGCGATGGCCGCCAGTTCGCCCTCGGCCCGGGCCAGTTGGGCGCCGCCGACCCCGCCGGTCTCGCCCGCCGCCCACACGCCGGGCACCGAGGTCTCCTGGTGTCCGTCCAGGACGAGGGCGCTGGTGCCGTCCGCGGTGGGCCGCGTCGCGCAGCCGAGCCCAACGGCGAGCTCGATCTGCGGGGCCAGGCCGTGGCCCACGGCCAGCGCGTCGCACTCGATCCGGCGGCCCGTGCCCGGCACCGGCCGCCAGTCGCCGTCGAGCCGGGCGACGGTGACCGCCTCGACCCGCTCGCGACCGTGCACTTCGGTGACCGCGCTGCGGGTGCGCAGCCGCACCCGGTGGCGCAGCAGCGCCGAGCCGTGCACCACCGCTTCGAGCAGCTTGTGCGGGTTCGCGGCGAGGGCGCGGTGATGACGGGCGTAGCGCAGGTAGCCGGTCGCCTCCACCAGGGCGGGGACGTGCGCCCCGGCGGCGGCGAGCGAGGACGCGACGGCGAGCAGCAGCGGCCCGCTGCCGGCGACGACGATCCGTCTGCCGGGCAGCACGAGACCGGACTTGAGCATCGCCTGGGCGCCGCCCGCGCCCACGACACCCGGCAAGGTCCAGCCGGGGAAGGGCAGTTGGCGCTCGTAGGCCCCGGTCGCGACGAGGATCGCCCGGGCCCGTACGCACACCGGCCGCTCCCCCGCCCCGTCGGCGCCGGTGACGGCGTGCACCGCCCACAGCTCGTCGCTCTGCCTGCTCACCGTCCACACGTGGTGCCCGGCGAGGTGGGTGATGCCGTCGGTCGCCCGCCCGCGCTCGCGCAGGTCGGCGAAGGCGGCCCAGTCGTGGTGCAGGGCCTCGGGCCGGACGGCGCCGAGCGCCGGTTCCGGTGCCCGGTAGAACTGGCCGCCCAGGTGGGCCGAGGCGTCCACGAGGGCGACCGACAGGCCGAGTTCGGAGGCGGTGACGGCGCCCGCGAGCCCGGCGGAGCCCGCGCCGATCACCGCGAGGTCGTACGGTTCGCGCGATTCAGACGCCCAGAGCGGCACGGCCGTGTCCTTCCTGGGTGGTGACGGCGTCGCCCGGCCGGGCGGGGACCAGGCAGGCCCTGCGGTTGGGCTCGCCGTTGATGGTGGCGAGGCAGTCGTAGCACTGGCCGATGCCGCAGAACGCCCCCCGCGGCCGACCGCCGTCCCGGGTGGTGCGCCAGGCGACGATCCCGGCCCCCCAGAGCGCGGCGGCGACGGACTGCCCGGGCAGGGCGGTCACGGTGCGGCCGTCCATGGTGATCTCGAACGGCGGATCGGGCTGCGCGCCGACCAGTTCGGCGGGGGTACGGGCCACGGCGGGCCTCCTCTCGTGACGGACGTGACGGGCGTGATGGGTGTGATGGGCGTGATGGGCGCGATGGGCGTGACAGATACAACTGGCATGGCAGCCGCGGCGGTCGCGCTCAGGCCGCGGAGGCGAAGCGCTCCGGCCGGAACGGGGCGATGTCCAGCGGTGGTTCCCGCCCGGCCAGGGCCTGGGCGACGATCAGCCCGGTGGCCGGCGCGAGGCCGATCCCGGCGCCCTCGTGGCCGCAGGCGTGCAGCAGTCCGGGCACGCGCGGGTCGGCGCCGATGGCGGGCAGGTGGTCCGGCAGGTAGGGGCGGAACCCCGGGTACGTCCGCATGACCCGCACCCCGGCCAGGACCGGGAACAGGGCGGTGGCCTGGGCCGCGAGGCGGCGCACGACCTCCACCGACAGCGTCCGGTCGAAGCCGACCCGCTCCCGGCTGGCGCCGATCAGGACCGGCCCGGCCGGGGTGCCCTCGACCACGGCCGAGGTCTGCAGCGCGGCGGAGCCGCTGGCCACGTCGGCGACGTAGTCCGCCGCGTACACCTTGCGGCGCACCACGCGCGGCAGTGGCTCGGTGACCAGGACGAAGCCGCGGCGGGGCAGGACGGGCAGGGTCACGCCCGCGAGGCGGGCGAGCTCGCCGCCCCAGGCTCCGGCGGCGTTCACCACGTACGGAGCGTGGACCGGTCCGGAGGCCGTCCGCACCCCCTGCATCTCGCCGGATCCTCCGGTGAGCAGGCCGGTGACCTCCTCGCCGAGGCGCAGCCGTACCCGGGCGCCGGCCGCGCGCAGCAGGTGCGCGGCGGCCAGCGCGGGCATGACCTGGGCGTCCTGGGGGTAGTGGACGCCCCCTGTCAGACCGGGGGCCAGGTGCGGCTCCAGGTCGTGCAGGCGGTCCGCCGGGATCTCCTCCGCCGTGACGCCCGCCTTGTGCTGGGCGGCGGCGAAGTCCCGCAGCGCGGTCGTCCCGTCCTCGTGGGAGGCGACGACCAGGCCGCCCTTCGCCTCGTACTCGATCCCCGGCGGGAGTTCCTCGGCGAGGTCCCGCCACAGCCGGGTGGACAGCAGCGCGAGGTCGAGTTCGGGCCCCGGCTCCTTGTCGGAGACCAGCAGGTTGCCCTCGCCGGCCCCCGTGGTGCCGCCGGCCACCGGGCCGCGGTCGAGCACGGTGACCCGCAGGCCGGACTGGGCGGCGTAGTAGGCGCAGGCCGCGCCGACCACACCGGCGCCGACGACGATGACATCCGCGGAATCTCTCGTGAGCACGGCAGTAATATTTCACATTGCACTCATGGTGCCAAGAGGTTGACCGGGAAACATGGGAGCCGATCGGGAAGCACGCCTCAGCCGTCGGTCGGCTCCCCATCCGCTCTCAGCTCCCCGCCAGCTCCCCCATCCATTCCTCGACGGCGTCCGGCGTCCGCGGCAGGGCGCCCGACATCAGCCGCGCCCCGTCCGCCGTGATGACCAGGTCGTCCTCGATGCGTACGCCGATGCCGCGCAGCTCGGCGGGGAGGGTCTCGTCGTCCGGCTGGAGGTAGAGACCGGGCTCGACGGTGAGCACCTGCCCCTTTTCCAGCACGCCGTCCAGATACGCCTCCGCGCGCGCCTGCGCGCAGTCGTGGACGTCCAGGCCGAGCATGTGCCCGCTGCTGCACAGCGTGTAGCGGCGGTGGAGGTCGCCCTCGGCGCTGTTCAACACGCCCCATTCGGCGAGCCCTTCGGCGATGACCCGCGTGCACGCCCGGTGGAAGTCGCGGAAGCTCGCCCCTGGCTTCAGCGCGGCGATGCCCGCGTCCTGCGCGGCGAGGACGAGGTCGTACACCTGGCGCTGGACGGAGGAGAAGCGGCCGGAGAGCGGAAGGGTGCGGGTGATGTCCGCCGTGTAGAGGCTGTCGGTCTCGACGCCCGCGTCGAGCAGCAGCAGTTCACGGGGGTCGAGGCGGCCGTCGTTGCGGATCCAGTGCAGGACGCACGCGTGCGCGCCGGACGCGGCGATCGTCTCGTAGCCGGTGCCGTTGCCCTCGGCGCGGGCGCGCAGCCCGAAGACCCCCTCGATCCAGCGCTCGCCGCGGGGGTGGGCGAGGGCGCGCGGCAGCGCCCGGACGACGTCCTCGAAGCCCGCGGTGGTGTGGTCGACGGCCAGTTGGAGCTGCGCCACCTCCCAGGCGTCCTTGATCAGCCGCAACTCGCTGAGGGCGGCGGCGAGTTCGGGGTCCGCCGCCGCGTTGCGGCCCGGCGGGAGCTGCCCGGCCTCGTCGAGGCGGGCGCAGCGGATGCCGGTCAGCCGCTCGGCCTCGGCGAGGTCCGGGCGCCGCCCCACCCAGAACTCGCCGTAGCGGCGGTCCCGGTAGAACTCCTCGCCGACGCGCGGGGAGCGCGGGCGCACGTGGAGGACCGCTTCGTGCCGGTGCGGGCCGTCCGGCTCCAGGACCAGCACATGGCCCGCCTGGTCCTCACCGGTCAGGCCGGTCAGCCAGGCGTAGCCGGAGTGCGGCCGGAAGCGGTGGTCGCAGTCGTTCGAGCGGACCCGGAGCTCACCGGCCGGGACGATCAGCCGCTCCCCCGGGAAGCGGGCGGAGAGCCGGGCGCGGCGGGCCGGGGTGAGGTCGGCGACCGGGAGCCGGATGCCGTCGGGCAGCGGGGTCGCGGCCCAGTCGGCGGACATGAAGGCGGCGAGCTCCGGCGGGATCGGCAGATCGTGACTGACGGTGCGGAGTGCGGTGGTGACGGGCTGGTCCATCAGGCTCCCCTCGGGCACGGGTGAGTAACGAAGCGAACAGCATCTTGCCAGTACCATTTCACATTACTATGTTACCGGTCACATTCCAGCCACTGCCGGCTGTCCGACTGTTCACGGAGCGACCCCTGATGAACAAGCGCACCCGCACCGTCCTCGCCACCGCTGCCGCGGCGGCCCTCATCGCCGGCTCGGCCGGCTGCTCCGGCGGCAAGCGCTCCGGTGACAGCCGGAACGGCAAGAACCCGGCCACCGCCAATCTCGGCGCGGTGATCGGGGGCACCCCGAAGAAGGGCGGCACCCTCACGGTCCTGTCCCACCAGGACTTCACCCACCTCGATCCGGCCCGCAACTGGACCATGAGCGACATGGAGTTCGGCACCCGGCTGCTCTACCGCACCCTGGTCACGTACAAGGCGGCCCCCGGCGCCGAGGGCGGCGAGCTGGTCCCCGACCTCGCCACCGGCCTCGGCACCCCGTCCAACGGCGCCAGGACCTGGACCTTCCGCCTCAAGAAGGGGGTCAAGTACGAGGACGGGACCCCGGTCACCGCCCAGGACGTCAAGTACAACGTCGAGCGGTCCTTCTCCCCGGACCTGTACGGCGGCGCCGACTACGCGGCCCGCTACCTCAAGGGCGCCAAGGGCTACAAGGGTCCGGCCAACGGCGAACACCTGGACTCCATCAGGACGCCGGACGATCGCACGATCGTCTTCGAACTGCGCAAGCCCTTCGCCGAGTTCGCCAACGCCACGGTGATGCCCACCTTCGCGCCGGTGCCCAGGAAGAGGGACACCGGCCCCAAGTACGACAGCCGACCGTTCTCCTCCGGCCCGTACAAGATCGATACGTACCAGCGCAACAAGCGGCTGGTCCTGGTCCGCAACCCGCACTGGGACCCCGGGACGGACTCGATCCGCAAGGCGTACCCGGACAAGCTGGTCATGGTCATGGGGCTCAAGCACAACCAGGTCGACGACCGCATGATCGCCAGCCAGGGCGCGGACGCCTCCGCCGTCCCGTGGTACGCGCTGCGGCCGGAGAGCGGGGTCAAGGTGCTGCCCGAGGCCGGGGTGCGCAAGCGGCTGCTCGCCGAGTCGACCAACTGCACCGACATGGTGCAGATGCACACCGGTCGCGCCCCGTTCGACGACGTGAAGGTCCGTCAGGCCGTGCAGTACGCCCTCGACAAGGAGGTCGTGGTCAACTCCTCCGGCGGCCCCGCCTTCAACGACGCCTCCACCGCCTACATGCCCGACACCCTCTTCGACGGCAAGCAGCCAGACACCCTGAAGGTGCCCCTGACCGGCGACCTGGCCAAGGCCAAGGAGCTGTTGAAGCAGGCCGGCAAGCCGGGCGGCTTCAGCACGAAGATGACCGTCTCCAACGGCGACAAGGGGCGGGCCGAGGCGATCCAGCAGGCCCTGGCCAAGGCCGGCATCAAGGTCACCATCGAGACGGTCGACCCGGCCGCGTTCTATACCACCATCGGCGACACCACCAACCGCACCGACATGGTGTACACCGGCTGGTGCCCCGACTACCCGTCCGGCTCCACCTTCCTGCCGTTCGTCTTCGACGGCCGCCACATCAAGGAGAAGGGCAACACCGGCAACCACTCGCTCTTCCGCGACGCGGCGACCATGAAGCGGATCGACGAGATCGCCGCGATGACCGACGCCGGAAAGGCCGTCCGGGCCTGGCGGGAGCTGGACGGCGAGATCCTCACCAAGGCCCCGGCCGTCCCCGTCCTGATGCGGCGCTGGCCGCTGGTGGTGGGCACCAACATCGCGGGCGCGTACGGGCAGATCTCCTTCGGCGGCCAGCTCGACTACGCCTCGGTCGGCCTCAAGGACCCCTCCAAGAGCAAGGGTTGAGGAGCGACCCCGCCATGGCCACCACCTCTCCGCCCACCCCGGCCTCCCCCAAGTCCCCGAATTCCCCGGCCGGTCCGGCCGCCGAGACGGCCCCGGCCGGCAGCGGGCCCTGGCAGCTGGCCCGCAGCGAGCTGCGCAGGCGCACCTCCGTGAAGATCTCCCTCGCCGTGATCGCGCTCTTCGCGGTCATGGCGGTGGCCGCCCCGCTGCTGAGCAGCCTCGGCGGCTGGTCGCCCGAGGAATTCGACAAGACCGCCGTCGACCCCTATTTGGGCGGGCAGCCGATCGGCCCGCTCGGCGGGATGTCCGCCGAGCACTGGCTCGGCGTCGAACCCGTCACCGGCCGCGACCTGTTCGCCCGGGTCGTGCACGGCGCCCAGGTCTCGCTGCTCATCGCCGTCGCGGCCACCGCGATCGTCGTCATCACCGGCACGGCCGCCGGGATCGCCGCCGGCTACTTCGGCGGCCGCACCGACGCGGTCCTGTCCCGGCTGATGGACCTCACCATGTCCTTCCCCTCGCTCATCTTCATGATCGCGATGATGTCGGTGGCACGGGACGTCAACCGGATCGTCCTGATGATCGCGGTCATCGGTCTCTTCGGCTGGCCCGGCATCGCCCGCGTGGTGCGCGGCCAGACGCTCTCGCTCCGACACCGCGAGTACGTCGACGCCGCGCGCGTGGGCGGCTCGGGACCCTGGCGGATCCTCACCCGCGACATCCTCCCGGGCGTCGCCGGGCCCGTCATCGCGTACACCACCCTGATCATCCCCGGGATGATCGCCACCGAGGCGGCGCTGAGCTACCTGGGCGTCGGCGTCCGCCCGCCCACTCCCTCCTGGGGCCAGATGATCGCCGAGAGCGTCAACTTCTACGACAGCGACCCCATGTACTTCGTCATCCCGAGCTCCTGCCTCTTCCTCACCGTGCTCGCGTTCACGCTGCTCGGCGACGCGCTGCGGGACGTCCTCGACCCGAGGGGAAGCCGCACATGATCGTCTACATCGGGCGCCGGCTTCTCGGTGTGCTCGGCGTGCTGATCGCCATCGCCGCCGTCACCTTCACCATCTTCTACGTCCTGCCGTCCGACCCGGCGGCCGCGGCCTGTGGGAAGTCGTGCAGCACCGAGCGGCTGACGGCGATCCGCGAGCACATGGGGCTCGACCAGCCGATGTGGCGGCAGTTCACGGACTTCGTCACCGGCATCTTCACCGGCCGCACCCTGGGCACGGGCCAGTACGAACTGCACTGCGACTTCCCGTGCCTGGGCTACTCCTACGAGAACAGCGAGTCCGTCTGGGCCCTGCTGATGGACCGTCTGCCGGTCTCCGCCTCGCTGGCGCTCGGCGCCGCCGTCCTCTGGCTGGCCCTCGGTCTGTCCGCGGGCGTCGCCGCGGCCCTGCGCAAGGACACCCTCACCGACAAGGTGCTGATGGTCGGCGCGGTCGCCGCCGCCTCGCTGCCGGTCTACTTCACCTCGATGATGCTCATCTACGGGCTGATCCGAACGGCCGGGCTGCTGCCCTACCCGAGCTATGTGCCCTTCGGCGACGACCCGGTGGACTGGGCGTCGAACCTGCTGCTGCCCTGGCTGGCGCTGGCCATTCTGTACGCGGCCATGTACGCCCGGCAGAGCCGCAGTTCGATGATCGAGACCATGGCGGAGCCGTACATCCGCACCGCCCGCGCGAAGGGCCTGCCCCGCCGCACCGTCGTCGTCAAGCACGGGCTGCGGGCCGGTATGACCCCGATCCTGACCATCTTCGGCATGGACCTGGGCGGCCTCCTCGCCGGCGCGGTGATCACCGAGTCCATCTTCGGACTCCCCGGCATCGGACGGCTCTTCTACGGCGCGCTGTCCAGCGGCGACCAGCCGGTGATCCTCGGCGTGACGCTCCTGGCCGCCACCTTCATCGTCGTCGCCAACCTGGCCGTCGACCTGCTGTACGCCGTCGTCGACCCACGAGTGAGGTACTGATGGCCGACCCGCCCCTGCTGTCCGTGACGGACCTGAAGGTCACCTTCCCGACCCCGCGCGGCCCGGTCCGGGCCGTGGACTCCCTGGGCTTCGAGGTGCGCCGCGGGCGGACCCTCGGCATCGTCGGCGAGTCCGGCTCCGGCAAGTCCGTCACCTCGATGGCGGTGATGGGTCTGCACACCGCGGCCGAGATCACCGGCTCCGTGCGGCTCGACGGACAGGAGCTGGTCGGCCTTCCGGAACGGGAGATGAACCGGCTGCGCGGCCGGAAGATGGCCATGATCTTCCAGGATCCGCTCTCCAGCCTGCACCCGTACTACACGGTGGGCGAGCAGATCGCCGAACACCACCGGGTGCACATCCGCTCCGGCCGAAGAGCCGCCCGCGAGCGGGCGGTCGAGGCGCTCGCCGAGGTCGGCATCCCCGAGCCGCGCCGCCGGGCGGGCGAGTATCCGCACCAGTTCTCCGGCGGCATGCGGCAGCGCGTGATGATCGCCATGGCGCTCGCCTGCGAGCCGGAGCTGCTCATCGCCGACGAGCCGACCACCGCGCTGGACGTCACCGTCCAGGCGCAGATCCTGGAGCTCATCGCCGCGCTCCAGCAGGACCGCGGCCTGGCCGTCGTCATGATCACGCACGATCTGGGGGTGGTCGCCCGCGTCGCCCACGACGTGCTGGTGATGTACGGCGGCCGGGCCGCCGAACAGGCGCCGGTGGACCCGCTGTTCGCCGTCCCCTCCCATCCGTACACCCGGGGCCTGCTCGACTCCCTCCCGCGTCTCGACGACCGGGACGACGAGCCGCTGCGGACCATCCCCGGCAGCCCGCCGTCCCTGCTCGCCCCCGCCCCCGGCTGCGCGTTCGCGCCCCGCTGCCCGCGCCTCGCGACGGCCACCGACCAGGAGCGGTCGCGGTGCGAGAGCGAGCGTCCGTCGTTCGGCGGGGCCGCCGGTCACCCGGTCGCCTGCCACCTCCCCGCGCACGAAGGCGTCGCCTCATGACCACCACAGCCAGCACATCAGCCGGCAACGCCGCCGAACCCCTGCTCTCCATCCGCGACTTGACGATGGCGTTCCCCGGCAAGCGGGCCCGCTCGGCCCCCGTGCGGGCCGTGGACGGCATCAATTTCGACGTCGCGGCCGGTGAGACGCTGGGCCTGGTCGGTGAGTCCGGCTGCGGCAAGTCGACCACGGGCCGGCTCATCGTCCGGCTCCTGGAGCCCACCGCCGGCTCCATCACGTACGCCGGACGCGACATCAGCCATCTGCCGCAGCGGACCCTCAAACCCCTGCGCAAGGACCTGCAGATGGTCTTCCAGGACCCGCACTCGTCCCTCAATCCGCGCCAGACCGTGGCCCGGATCATCTCCGACCCGCTTCTGGTGCAGGGCAGTTCGGCGGCGCGGGCCCGTGAGCGCGCCGTGGAGCTGATGGAGCTGGTCGGGCTCATCCCCGAGCACATCGACCGCTATCCGCACGAGTTCTCCGGCGGACAGGCCCAGCGCATCGGCATCGCCCGGTCGCTGGCCACCGGCCCCCGCCTGGTCGTGGCCGACGAACCGGTCTCCGCCCTCGACGTCTCCGTACAGGCCCAGATCGTCAACCTGATGGAGCGGCTGCAGCAGGAGCTCGGCCTCGCCTACCTCTTCATCGCCCACGACCTCTCGGTGGTCAAGCGGGTCTGCGACCGGGTGGCCGTGATGTATCTGGGGCGCATCGTGGAGATCGGCGACAAGGAGCGGGTGTACGCGGCCCCGGCGCATCCGTACACCCGGGCGCTGCTGTCCGCCGTGCCGCTGCCGGACCCGGCGGCCGAGCGGACCCGCGAGCGGATCACGCTGCTCGGCGACCCGCCGAGTCCGGCCTCTCCCCCACCGGGTTGCACCTTCCATCCGCGGTGCCACAAGGCCCAGGACATCTGCCGTTCCGAGGCCCCGTTGCTGCGGATCACCACCCCGGGCGAGGCCCGGGAGGCGGCCTGCCACTTCCCCGAGGACGCCTGAGGGGCGCCTGAGGGGACCTGAACGACGCGGTGCCCTGGATCGGAGGGGGATCCAGGGCGCCGCGTCCGTCCGGAGCCGCTTACGACTTGGTGACTTACGACTTGGTGACGCGGACCTGCTCGCCGCGGCCGTCGTCGCTCAGGACCTCGATCTTCACGCCCGCCGCGGCGTCGGTGAAGGACTCACCCGCCCGGTACGGGGCGTCGTCCAGCGGGCGGCAGCCCTCGGCGGGGGTGGCGGCGGGCCTGGCGTCCATGACCCGGATCGGTCCGTCGCCGGTCCGGACGGAGGAGTCGACCTTGTAGACCAGCGCGCCGGTCGCGCAGAGGCCCGTGTCCGCCTGGACCTTCCGTCTCGATTCGACGACGTACGCGGTGGTGGGGCCGGTGCGGACCACCGCCATCTTGGTGCCACGGCCGTACTCGACCGACGTCAGACGGACCGTGTCGCTCCCCGCCGAGGCCCGGCAGCGCACCTGGCTGTCGGCGGTCCAGCCCAGCTTCCACGAGTGCCAGGCGACGTACTGCGGTCCCGCGCCCCCTATCAGGCCCATCACGTCCCAGCCGCCGACATGGCGGTGGGCGTCGGTGCCGTCGAATCCGTAGAGGTCGGGCAGACCGAAGGTGTGGGCGGTCTCGTGTGCCACGAGCTTCGGGCCCCAGTGCCACATGTCCTGACCGAAGGTCACCGCCCACTTGACCCGCCTGCCGTCGGCGACGACACCCGCGGTGGCGGGTTCGTGGACGTAGGTGGGCGTGAAGGAGATGGCCGGCGCGTTCTTGGTCGCCACCACGTACACCATGTCGTAGCGGGAGAAGTCCACGTCGCGGTCGGCGGCGGCCACGGCGTCCTTGAGGTACGCCTCGTGCGTCTCGTGGGTGAGGCCCCGCTCGAAGCCGTAGTCGGTCGACTTGTGCGGCATCCGCGCCCAGCGCCGGTGCTGGGTGATGGCCAGCCGGGTCTTGCCGTACGAGGCGTTCCGCAGCCAGTCGGCGCCGGGCGTGATCTGCGCGGCGCCGGAGGCGGGGGTCTCGGTGGCGGGCGCGTCGGGGAAGTCCACGAAGATCATGCCGACCTTCTTCGTCCCCTTCGGGCGCTGGAAGACGCTGTAGTCGGTGGTGTGGCCCTCGTCGGTCCAGCCGGTCGTGCCGCGCAGGGCGCACGCCGACGCGGGGTCCGGGGCCGCCCCCGCCGCACGGGCGGGCGGGGCGCCGAGGAGCATCAGGAGCAGGGCGGCGAGCAGAGCGGTGAGGACCGCCCGGTGCGCCGTCGTCGGGGAAGAGGGCTGTCTCATGGCCGAACCGACCTCCGCAGTTATAGCGTGTGACATTTCACATAACTCTGAGGGAGGCGCGGCCCTGTCCGGAAGCTGTCGCCGATCCATAACATCCGCGCCATGGAACGGGGGACGCGGTCACCGTGGCGGATCGGGAGGTGCCGGTGGACCTGGAGATACGGCATCTGCGCGTGGTGTGCGCGATCGCCGAGGCCGGCAGCCTGACCCGCGCCGCCGCCCGCCTGGGGATGCCCCAGCCGGGGCTCAGCGCCCAACTGCGGCGCATCGAGGCCATGTTGGGCGGAACGCTCTTCGACCGCGGGAAGGCGGGGGCGGTGCCCACGCCGTTCGGTGACCTGGTGATCCAACGGGCCCGCGCCATCCTCCCCGGCGTCGACGCGCTCCTCGCGGACACCGCGCGCGCCGCCCGCCGCACCACGGCCGCGGAGCGCGTCCGGCTCGGCTCGGTGGGCGCTCCGCTCCTGGGCCGGCTCGTCCTTGCCGTGCGAGACGCGCTGCCCGGCTGCGGGGTGACCTCACGCTGCCAGTACTCCCCCGTGCCGCTCCTGGACGACGTGGCGTCGGGCCGTCTGGAGGCGGCCGTCCTCGGCGACCACCCCGACCAGCGGCTGCCGCCGTGTGCGGGGGTGGTCCTCGCGCCCCTGGTCACCGAGCCCGTCTTCGCGCTGCTGCCCGCGGCACACCCGCTCGCGGCACACGAGGAGGTGAGCCTGGCCCGACTCGCCGACGAGGACTGGGCCGTGCCCCGCCCCGACCGCGACCGGACCGGCGAATACTGGTCGTCGGCGGCCGCCTTGACGGATCGCAGGCCCCACGCCCCGTACGAGGCCGAAGGACGCCAGCTGATCGAACTGGTGCGGGCGGGGCTGGCCGTCAGCCTCTGCCAGGCCACGTTCATCGAGGTGCCCGGCACCGCCGTCCGCCCGCTGGCGGGAAACCCGCTGTGGTACCGGCACGTTCTGGCCTGGCACCGCGACGGACCGCTCGCCGCGCACGGCGAGGCGATCCTGCGCGACCTCGGCACCGGCTACCTGGAGATCTGCGCCGAGAGCCCCGCGTACGCCCGGTGGCGCCGCCGTCATCCCCGGGCGGCCAGGCCGGCCGACGCCTGTCCCGCGGCCCCGGCCGACTGACGGAGCGCTTACAGCGCGATCCACTCGCTGGAGGTGGTCACTTCGTCGAGAACGTCGGGCAGCGGCGCGAGGCCGAGGCCGGGGCCGGTGGGGACCTCGAGGTGGCCGTCGGTGAGGACGAACGGCTCCGTGATGTCGGTGGCGAAGTAGCGGTGGGAGCCCGAGGTGTCGCCGGGGAGGGTGAAGCCGGGCAGGGCGGCCAGGGCGACGTTGGCGGCGCGGCCGACGCCGGTCTCCAGCATGCCCCCGCACCAGACGGGGATGCCGTGGGCGCGGGCGAGGTCGTGGATGCGGCGGGCCTCCAGATAGCCGCCGACCCGGGGCGGCTTGATGTTGATGACCGAGCAGGCGCCGAGGGAGATGGCCGCCGCGGCGTCGGTGGCCGACTCGATGGACTCGTCCAGGCAGATCGGGGTGCGCAGCAGTTTCGCCAGCTGGGCGTGCTGGACCATGTCGTCGTTGGCCAGCGGCTGTTCGATCAGCAGCAGGCCGAAGTCGTCGAGCCTGGCGAGCTGTTGGGCGTCCACCAGGGTGTAGGCGGCGTTGGCGTCGACTTGCAGGAGCACATCGTCGCCGAAGCGCTCGCGCACGACGCGTACGGGCTCGACGTCCCAGCCGGGCTCGATCTTCAGCTTGATCCGTACGTAGCCCTCGGCGATGTACGCCTCCACGGCGTCGAGGAGTTCGGGCACCGAGTCCATGATCCCGACCGAGACGCCGCACGGAACCCGGTCCCGGGCAGCGCCCAGGTAGCCGCCGAAGGACTCGCCGGCGCCGCGGAGCTGGGCGTCGAGCACCGCTGTCTCCAGCGCGGACTTCGCCATGCGGTGGCCGGTGAAGGGCCGCAGGATCCGTCCGACCGCCTGCGCGTCCAGGCCGTCCTTCGGCAGGGCGGGGATGAGGAACCTGCGCAGGACGTCCTGGGCACCGTCGACGTACTCGGAGCAGTAGCGGGGCTCGGACATGGCCGCGCACTCGGCCCAGCCCTCGCCGTCGGCGGTGACGACGCGCACCAGCAGCACGTCACGGCTGGTCTCCACGCCGAAGGAGGTACGGAACGGGGCGACGAGCGGCATCGCGATCCGGCGCAGCTCGACGCCGGAGATCTTCGTCTTCATGACGGGAGGCTCCTCTGGGACGGTCATGCAGGGGTGATGGTGCGTTGGACCACGTAGCGGCGGCGTTCGTGGAAGCCGACGACGCGGGCGCCTTCGGCGAGCAGACCGCCCAGGGTCTGTCGTACGGCGAGGCGCCAGGCCCGGGCGGCGCCGGGATCCGTGCGGCGCAGGGCCTCGATGTCGTCGGGGATGTCGACGAGCACGGTGTCGGCGTCGCTCGCGCCGGTCTCCGGGCGGCCGCCGCGGTCGCGGAGGCCGTGCGCGGCGCCGGCGGGCAGCTCGATCACCTCGGGCGGGGTGGGCGCGGTGAGATCCCAGGCGGCCAGCATCCGGTCGGACTCGTCACCGCCGTTGATCGCGTCGTCCATCGCGCCGTAGAAGGAGGTCAGGTACGCCTCCGGCCGGGCACCGAGTTTGACGAGGTTGAAGTAGGCGTTGCGGCGGACGAGCGGGTCATAGGTCCAGGTGATGCGCCGCAGCCCGCGGGCCAGCGCCCACTGCCGCTGGTGCGTCTTGAGGGCGAGGCCCACGCCGCGCCCCATGACGGCGCCGGTGATGTGCGAGTGCAGGGTGGTGCCTATGGGTTCGCCGAAGAAGGCGACGGACGCCCCCACGAGACGGCCGTCCTCGTACGCTCCGGCCACGTAGTTGCCGGCGTGGGAGAGGGCCCGCATGGCCTCGGCGGAGAGGGGCGAGGTGCCGGGTTCGCTGCCCCAGATTTCGGCGTAGAGGTCACTGACGGCGTCGAAGTCCTCCATGCCGTGGAGTTCCCGGATCGTCGATCCGTTCGTCGCGGGGCTCTGACTGTTCGTCGCGGTGCTCGGGCTGTTCGTCGCGGCGCTCGGGCCGTTCATCGCAGCGCTCCGACGAGGTGGGCCAGGAGCCGGGCGCGGTCCGGCATGGCGGCGGTGACGACGTGTTCGTGGTCGGCGTGCGCGCCGTCGCCGACCGCGCCGAGGCCGTCGAGCGTGGGACATCCCACCCCGGCGGTGTAGTTGCCGTCGGAGGCTCCGCCGACGGCGGTCTGCTGCAGCGGGCCGAGGCCGAGCCGCGCGGCCTGTTCGGCGGCCAGGGCGAACAGTTTCCGGGAGGCGTCGGGGGCCAGGGGCGGCCGGTTGGGGCCGCCGTCGATCTGTAGCCGGGCGCCGGGAATCTGCGGCTCCAGGGCCCTGATGAGCCGGTCGACCGCTTCCTGCGCCGCGGCGTCGGGCACGCGTACGTCCACACTCAACTCCGCCCGCGCGGGCACGGTATTGCTCGATGTGCCGGCCCGCATCACCGTGGGAGTCACGGTCGTCCCGGGCCCGGTGGAGGCGGTGACGGTGTCGGCGACGCCCTGCAGAGCGAGGAGTTGGTGGGCGAGTTCGGTGGCCGCGTTGATGCCCTTCTCCGGTTCGAGCCCGGAGTGGGCGGCGAGGCCGTGGGCAGTGATGTCGTACAGGGATACGCCCTTGCGGCTGGTCTTCAGGGCTCCTCCGGGCGCCGCAGCCTCCAGGACGAGGGTGGCCGAGCACTGGCGCGCGATGTCCTCGATGAGCGGGCGGGAGGTGGCCGAGCCGGTTTCCTCGTCACCGGTGACGAGCACGCAGAGGCCGTCGAGTGAGGGCAGCGAGGCGAGGGCGTGGAACATCTGGACCAGACCGGCCTTCATGTCGAAGACCCCGGGGCCGCGGGCGACGCCCTGCTCCACCGCCCAGGGGTGGGTCTTGAGGGAACCGATCGGCCACACGGTGTCGTGGTGGCCGAGGAGCAGGACGCGCGGCGTTCCGAAGGTCCACCGCACGTGGGTGACGCCCCCGACGACCAGCGTGCGGGGCACGGCGCCGAGCAGCCGACGACCCTGCGCGGCGACCACCCGGGCGCTGCGGGCCACGGCCGTGTGGTCGGCCGACCAGGACTCGCAGGTGACGAGTTCTTCGAGGTCGGCGAGCATGGCGTCCAGGCGCGGCGCGGGGTCCGGCTGCGCGGAGAGGTGTTCGTCGTCGTGCGGCACGGGTGAGTCCTCCAGGGTGGGATGACCGTGGCCGGGTGGGGCGCGGGGCACACGGGATTGCGCGGGTCGCGTGGGGCGCCCGGGTCCCCATCGGGGCCGGGCGGGTGTCAGCCCATGTGTGTGCTCATGAGCCGCCGCGTGTTCCCGCCCAGGATCTTCAGGATGTCCGCCTCGGGCAGGCCCCGGCGGATCAACGCCTCGGTGACCAGGGGCATGTCGGCCGGGGCGTCCAGACCGGGGAATGCGAAGAGGGGATCCTCGTCGTCGGCGTTCTCGCAGCAGGGCGGGGTGAGGTCCGCCACGATCTCGCGCAGGAAGTCCGCCCCGAGGCCGACATGGTCGATGCCGGCCACGGAGACGACGTGTTCGATGTGGTCGACGACGAGGTCGACGCTCACCTTCGCCTCGTCGTCGGTGAGGAAGTCGGGGACGAAGTTCACGCACACCACGCCGCCGGTGGCCGCCACACCACGGATCTGGTCGTCGGTGAGGTTGCGGTGGTGGTCCCGCAGGGCACGGGCGCAGGAGTGGGTGGCGATGAGCGGGCGGGTGGCGAGCTCCAGGACATGGGCGACCCCGCTGGCCCCCAGATGGGAGATGTCGAAGAGCATGCCCAGGCGTTCCATCTCCCGCAGCGCCCGCACGCCGGGGGCGGTCAGCCGGCTGCCGGTGGCGTCCTCCCGGCTGCCGTCGGCGAGTGGCGTACGTCCCCAGTGGGCGATCGAGGCGATCCGCACGCCGAGCCGGAACAGGGTGGAGAACAGTTCGACGGAGGCGTCGACGCCCGGTGCGCTCTCCAGGGCCAGCACAAGGGCGATCTTGCCCTCGGCCAGGGCCGTGTCGATGTCCGCGCCGTTGACGCACAGAGCGACCTGTTCGGCGTTGGCCTCGGCCAGGACGTGGCCGCACTCGATCATCCGGAGGGTCTGCCGGAGCGCCCCCTCGGGGCGGTACTGGTCGTCGATGAACACCGGCAGGACCTGGATGTCGATGCCGCCCTCGCGCAGCTGCGGCAGCCACCGGTCCCGGAAGAAGCCGCCCCACTGCTCCGGGGGGCGGGCGGCAACGGCCATGAGGAGGTCGTTGTGGGCATCGGCGACGACAGCACGGTGATGCAGATCCAACGACACGACGGAGCCTTTCGCGTGGAAGGGAGCAGACGCGGCCCGGCGTTGCCTGCCCCGGGGCCGCCGGGCGGCCGCTGAACTTGACCTCAACGTACGCACGCCGAGCCGCCGGTTCTTGATCCGGCGCAACAAACCGGCAGGCCCGTGCTTGGACGTGCGGACAAGACCGGGACACGCGACTGGTACCCGCGGCATGACGTGCCGCGGGTACCGGGGTCACTTGCTCGTGAAGGCGAGGATTTCGTCGCTCACGGCCCGGGCGTTCTCCTCGGCGAGCCAGTGTCCCGACTGGGGAATCTCGACCGCGCGCCTGATGTCGGACAGCTTCGATTTCAGGGTCGGCCGAGTGGCGGCGAGTGATCCGGTCGCCGTGAGCAGAAGCGTGGGGGTGTCCACGGTTCGGGCCGCGGCGTTGTCGCGCTCGTCCTGGTCCAGGGTCCGGTACAGCTCGAACCCGGCACGCAGCACTTCCGGTCTGCGGTACGTGCGGAGGTATTCGTTGGTTTCCGCTCGGGTGAAGGGCGATGTGGTGCGTGTGCCGCCGAACGCCGATCCGCCGAAGGCGACCTGAGGGTAGAACCCCGTGAGGTATTCGCGTACGTCGCCCGGATTGTCGACGAGTCGCTCGGGGATCTTCTTCTGGCTGTTGAACGCCATGTGCCACGAGAAGGAGCGATACCGCGCGGCAGGAAGCTCACGCCCCGGGAGCGGATAGTCCATGTGCACATAGGACCTGACCCGGTCGGGGAACCGCGAGGCGTACTGGAACCCGACTCCGGCGCCGAGATCGTGCGCGACCAGGTCGAACTTGTCGAGTCCGAGCTCGTCACGCAGCAGACCGTCGACGTACCGCGCCAGGGTCTTCTTGTCGAAGCTCGGCGGACTTCCCTCGCTGTCTCCCAGGCCAGGGAGGTCCAGCGCGTAGACGGTGTGGTTCTTGGCGAGGGCCGGCATGACCTTCCGCCACTCGTACCAGCTCTGCGGCCAGCCGTGCAGCAGCACCAACGCGGGGCCGGTACCGCCGGTGACGTAGTGCATGCGCACGCCGCGGACCTTCGCGAACTTGTGCTTGAACGTCTTGTTGAACTCCGTGTCGTGCCTTGTCGCGGCGTCGTACGAAGCCGTGGTCGCCGAGGTGGCCGGGGGCGAGGTCCGGTCGTCCGGCGTGCCCCACGCGAGGGCACCGCCCGCGCCAAGGGCCACGGCCAACGCGCTCGTTCCGACGAGGCGATACCACGGCAGTCGGCGCCTGGATCTCTGTGTCTGCGTCATGGCCCGACGGTCGCACCCGCGGTTGCGGCCTTGCGCGCTTTTTTGCAGCACTGCAAAATGCTGCCGGACGGGGAGGTCGATGCGGGGTGCATATGGATGTCGGGCCGAACGCGGACGACGAGACAGTGCTCCAGAACGTCGGCCCCAGGCTGCGGGGGCTCCGTCAGGCCCGTGGCCTGACCCTGACCGAACTGGCCGAACGGACGGGTCTCGTGCCCAGCACCGTCTCCCGGATCGAGCGCGGGCAGACCCGCCCCACACTGGAGCAGCTCCTCCCCCTCGCTCGCGTCTATGCGGTCCCGCTGGACGAACTCGTCGCGGCGCCCGCCACCGGCGATCCACGGGTGCACCTGCGCCCGGTCCGCAAAGAGGGGCTGACTTTCGTGCCGCTCGGGATGCAGTCCGGCGGCCTGCAGGCGTACAAGGTCCTCTACCCCCCGGTGTCCCAACTGCCGCCCCCGCGGTTTCACACGCATCCCGGCCGGGAGTGGTTCTACGTGCTCAGCGGGACCGTGCAACTCGTTCTCGCGGGCAGGCGTACGGAATTGACGGCGGGCGAAGCGGCGGAGTTCAGTACGGATGACGCGCACTGGATCGGCAACGCCAGAGACGACATGCCCGCGGAGACCATCGCCATCTACGGCCGGCAAGGCGAACAAGTACACGTCACGGACGTCTGACGAACTCCGCTCCGGCAGCACCGCCGACCCCCGCAAGCGCCCTCAACTGCAGCCAGAGAACCAGCCGTTCGTCGGGATCCTCCAGGTCGATCCCGAGCTGACGGCCGACCTGCTTCAGGCGGTAGCGGCAGGTGTTGGGATGGACGGAGAGCAGCTTCGCCGCGCTCGCCACGTCGCAGCCCGCGTCGAACCAGGACACCAGGGTGCGGGCGTAGTCGGTGCCGTGCTCGGCGTCCGCCGCCAGCACCCGCTGCCAGCCGCCCGCCCTCAACTCCCGCCGCTCCCGCATCACTTCGGAGAGCCGCAGCAACGTCACCCGGGGCCGCACCTCGTCGACGGTGGCCACCGGCAGGGCGTCGTGCAGCAGCCGCAGGACCAGATCCGCGTCCGCACGTGACTCCGCCACCCCGCCCAGATCCGGCACCACCTCGCCGAGTGCCGCCCGTACCGGCACCCGCAGCGACCGCCCGGCGCGGCGCACGATGTCCTCCGCCAGCTGTCGGTGCCGCCGGTCGCGGGCCTGCCGTTCCTGCGGCCCGCACGCCCCGCCGTCCTCGCCGGGCGCGGGCAGCAGCGCGTACACCACCCCGTCCAGGAGCACACACGCATGGCGTCCGTAGCGCACCTCGCACTGCAGGCGTACGACGTCAAGGAGCCTGAGGGAGGTCCGCTCGGCGTCCGGCACGCTGGCCGCGGAGTCCAGCACGAAAGCGGCCACGCGCACCGCGTCGAGGCCCAGGCGGTGCGCCGCCGTCGAGGCGTCCGCCGAACCGTCGAGGAGCCGGCGCAGCAGATCGGTGTTCTGGTGGCGGGCCAGCTCCTGGGCCGCGCGGGCCCGCAGCAGGAGCAGGGCCGCCGTGGACGCGCCCTGGGCCAGGGTCTCCTCGGCGTCCGCGGCGAGCGTGCCGCCGTCGACCACCCAGATCGAGCCGAGGGTCTCGCCGCCGGCCCGCACCGCGACGGCGAGCCGCGGCAGGTCGCCCGCGGTGAGCGGGGGCAGCCGCACCGGTCGCGCCGAGGACACCACCAGCCGGACCTGTGCCGCGTTGTCGAGGCTGCCCGGGACCTGCAGGCCGAGGATGCCCTGGCGGCGGTCCTCGTCGACCGGCTGGCCGGGCACGGTGGAGTAGGCCAGGATCCGCTGGCGCGGGTCCTCCACGGACGTCGCGCCGCCGGTCGCCGCCGCGATCGCGTCGGCCAGGGCGAACAGGTCCCCCAGGCCGCCGCCGTGGGCGGACCGGGCGCCGATCGCCGAGGCCAGCATCAGGTGCACGTGGTGCCAGGCCACGTCCTCGTCGACCGCCAGCAGCGCCACCCCGCACGCCTCGGCCTCGCCGACCGGGCCGTCCGCGCCCCGCACCACGATCCCGGTCATCCCGGCCGCCGCGGCGGCCCCCACCAGCGGCCCGGCGGCGGCCGCCCGCACGCCGACGGCGAGCAGCAGGGCTCCGGGCACCTGGGGCAGCGGGGCGTGCGCGTCGTACAGCAGCACTTCGGTGACCGGGGCGGCAGGCCCGGCGCCCGCCGTGTGCAGCCGCAGGGCCGGGCTGCCGACGGCGTCCAGCAGGTCGCCGAGCGTACAGGCGGCCATAGGCGCTCCTCACCGCGTCGGCCCGGATCCAGAACCGGGGCTGCTGCCCGGACAGTCCAGGTTGCTCCCCGGCGGCGCCTGGCTGATTGGCCGATCTCCACAGGAACGTACGCCCCTGTTGTCCGTCTCCACAACCCTGGCCGCCCGTGCGATCCGAGATCCCGCCGACGACCGTGGTCACCCTCGGTGCCCCCCGCGAGATCACGCAAGGCCCTTCACGGGATCCTCCTCAACCACTCCCTCACGGTCTGCGGTCTTGGTATAGGGGCGGCCCTCCCGCAACGCGGCCTGTGGACACTCCGCGGTTGCCACCGGGCCGCTCGCGCACGGCCCGACGCAGACGACTGTGAGGAGTACGGGAATGGCGTTACGGAAGACCTCGAAGGCCGGCATGGCGGGTCTCGCGGCGGCCGCGCTGGCGGCGGCCGCCTATGCGACGCCCGCTCAGGCGGCAACGGACACACCCCCCGCGGGGACCGGTCACCGGGCCACGCAGCGCGCGATGGACGCGGCCGTGAAGGCGGGCGTCCCCGGCGTCACGGCCCAGGCGCGCGACGCCCGCGGAGTCTGGAAGGCGGCGTCGGGCGTGGGCGACCTGAGGTCGGGTGCGCCGCGCGGCAAGAACGACAAGTTCCGCGTCGGCAGCATCACCAAGACGTTCGTGGCGACCGTCCTGCTCCAGATGGAGGCGGAGGGGAAGCTCCGCCTCGGCGACACCGTGGACCGCCATCTGCCCGGCCTGGTGCGGGGCAACGGCAACGACGGCCGCAAGATCACCGTCCGGCAGCTCCTCAACCACACCAGCGGCCTGTTCGACTACCTGGCCGACAAGAAGTACGCCAGGACCTACCTGAGGGAGGGCTATCTCAAACACCGCTACGACACGCTGCCGCCCAAGAAGCACGTGAAGGTGGCGCTCTCCCACACGCGGCTGTTCGAGCCCGGCGCCAAGCACTCGTACTCCAACACCAACTACGTCCTGGCCGGGCTGATCGTCGAGAAGGCCGGAGGGCGAACGTACGAGGACGAGGTCCGGGACCGCATCATCACGCCGCTCGGTCTCAAGAACACCTCCAACCCCGGCAACAGCATCCACCTGCCGCAGCCCAGCAGCCGCGGCTACGCCAAGCTGTTCCCGTCGGCGCCCGACCGGATCGACGACATCACCGAGATGAACGGGTCACAGGGCTGGGCCGACGGCGACATCATCTCCACCGCGGGCGACCTGAACCGCTTCTACCGGGCCCTGCTGCGCGGCGAACTCCTGCAGCCGAAGCAGCTCAGGGCGATGAAGACCACCGTCGCCGTCCCCGGCCACCCGGACAGTGCCTACGGGCTCGGCCTCACGCGGACCAGGACGAGCTGCGGCACCACGCTCTGGGGTCACGGCGGCGGCATGGTCGGGTGGCTCTCCATGGCCGTGACCACCGCGGACGGCCGTCACCAACTCGCCTACAACTTCAACGGGGACTGGGAGGACAAGCCCCAGCGCAAGATCCTCGAGGCCGAGTACTGCGACACGTCGTCCTGAACGGCCGCCCGGCGCTCACACCGGCCCGTACGCGGCGGCCGGGGCCCCGGTCAGCAGTGCCCAGTAGCGGTCGCCGTAGGACCAATGCCACCACTCCGTGGGGTAGTTGACCAGCCCCACCGTGGTGAGCGCCGCGCTCAGGACGCGCCGGTTGCGGCGTGCCGCGGCCGAGATGTCCGGGGCGTCGGTGTAGCAGGCTCCGCCACTGGCCTCCGGGCTGGCGTCGACCGGCGTGCCGAGGTCGAGTTCGTGGCCGTCCGTGGTGCACAGGGTGAGGTCCACGGCGGCGCCGGCGACGTGCGGCCCGATCTCGGGCGGCGCCAGGGAACGGCTGGTCTGGGCGCGCAGATGGTCGTCCGGCCAGTCGGGGTTGGCCCGGCGCAGCTCGGCCGCGTACTCGTCGAAGTACCGGGCCTGCAGGGCAAGGGGCCGGTACCCCTCGGTGACGAGGAGTCGCAGTCCGTCGGGCAGCAGCCGTGCCGCCCTGGCGAGGCGCAGGGCCACCGTCTCGCGCACCAGGGCATAGGCCCCGTCCGGATCCGCCTGCCGCGCGTCCACGTCGAGGAGGGACAACTCCCGTAGGTCGACCAGGGGTTCACCGCACTCGACGACGGGCACGTGGGCCACTTCGGGCGCGTTCATGAGGATGATCGGGGGCATGTCACGTCCTTGGTCGTCCTGCGTGCGGGCGGGGTGAGCGGCCGGTGCGCACCCGTGCCCCGGGGAGAGGCCGATGTGGCTCTCTCCCCGGGGCACCCCCCATGCGGTGGTCCTGTCGGCCGGTGGCGGCCGTTACCGCTTGACCGGCGAGACGTAGCCGACGACGCGGCCGGGCGCGGTGTTGTGCCGGGTGCGCTTGAAGACGCCTTCCTTGCCGCCGCCGCTCGCCGTCTTGGTGGTGTTGCCCTCGATGGTCGTCAGCTTCTTCCCGCTCTTGCGGTACTTGGTGACGACACCGACGTGGTCGATGTCCCAGCCTTCGTTGCCGAGGCTCGGCTTGCGGCCGTCCCAGTCGAAGAGCACCACGTCACCGGGCTTGGGGACGTAGGAGCCGCGCTTGTGCCACTTGCCGGTGCCGTGCGACTTCGCGGCCCGGTAGAAGGAGCCCGCGAACGGGGTGAGCTTCCTGGTCTTGGCGTTCGACTTCTTCCAGACGTAGCGGGCGAAGTCGGCGCACCACTCGTTGGAGCGCCACCGCACGCCGTCGGTCGACTGGCGGCAGTTGCCGGTGCCGCTCGGCTTGTAGTAACCGCTGTAGAAGTTGCAGTTGTTGGCGGCCTCGCGGTTGTGCTTCGGGTTGTTCTTCTCGGCCGTGGCCTTCTTGACGATCTTCGTGCGCAAGGGGCTTGGCGCGGCCGACGCGGTCGTGGCCATCGACCCCGCGGTGACGGCGCCGCCGGCGAGGGTGGTGACCAGAAGCATGACGGCCCGGCGGCGGAGGACGGGCTTCTTCGTCGAGCGGGAGATCGAGCCGTCGGGTGCCGAGGCGGGCGTCGATCCGGCCGTGCTGCTGTTCGTCGTGCTGGACATCAGTGGTCCTTTCCCCGTTGATTCCCCGTTGGCGTCGGAGGCTGTTCCCCTCCGACGTCACCGAGGTTCGCCGAGGCTTCTGCAAGTTGCCTCCAAGTCCTCCGCAACACGGCGCACGGCGACTTACAGCTCACGGCTTCGCGCAGCTCAGGGCTCTTACGGCGCGCACCGCTCCTGCGCGCCGCACTCCGTGAACACGGACATCGCCTCCGTACGCAGGGACGCCGCCCCCTGCCTGTCGCCCACCGCCTCGCGTGCCGTCGCGAGATCGCGCAGCGTCCGGGCCCGGGGCAGCCGTAGCTCCAGCGCGTCCCACAGGCCCACGGCGGCGGCGAGCCGCTTCTCCGCCTCGTGGTGCCGCCCGTCGGCCAGGGCGCACTCGCCGAGCGTGCGCAGGGTCAGCGCCTCGCCGAAGCGGTCCCGGTAGGCCCGGCAGACGTCGAGCGCGCCGAGCAGCTCCGCCTCCGCCTCCCGCGTACGCCCCAGCCGCAACCGGGCCTTGGCGCGGGCCCGTTCGGCGTACGCGGCCATCAGCGGATCACCGAGACCCGCGAGGATCTCGAGCGCACGCCCGGCGAGCCGCTCGGCCTCCTCGTACGCCCCGAGCGACCGGTGCACGAGGCTCAGCGTGCGCAGCGAGAGTGCCTCGCCCCGCCGGCTGCCCAGACTCCGGTAGGCCCGCAGTGATACGTCCAGGAGTGCCGTCGCGCCGTCGTGGTCGCCGAGTTCGAGGCGTACGGAGCCGTGGAGCCGGCAGGCGAGACCGGTGCCCGCGTCATCTCCCAGGCGCCGGAAGACTTCGACGGCGTCGCCCAACGCGGCGTCGGCGGCGCTCAGTTGGCCCAGCTCCCGCAGGTTGCCGCCGAGACCCGCGAGGGCGGCGGCCCGGCCGTGCAGATCACCTATGGCGGCGCACAGGGGTTCGGCCTGCCGGAAGTAGTCCTGCGCCTCGGCGTACCGGTCCTGTTCGAACCGCAGTTGGCCCAGGCCGATGAGCAGCAGCGCCTCGCCTGCGCGGTCCTCGGCCCGCCGGGCGGCGGCGAGAGCGGCGTCATGGCTGCGCCACCAGGCGTCGAACCGGTTGCCGACGGCGAACGACGAGGAGCACAGCACCGTCGCGGCGGCGCAGGCGAGGGTGTGCAGCCCGAGGGCCGCCGCGCGCTCGACGGCCGTGGCGAGCGTGCCGGCCTCGGCCTCGAACCAGGCGAACGGCTCGGCGAGCGCCCGCCGCGTGGTCGCCGCACCGACGTCGGCGGCGGGCCCGCCGCCTCGCGTGCCGGCCTCGCCCCACTCCGCCTTGGCCCCGCCGGCGGACCGATTGACGCTCTCCGCGCCGCCGAGATAGGGCCGCAGGACGACCACGCCCGAAGGCGCCTCCTCCGCGACCCGCTCCACCAGGCGCAGCCCGGCGGCGAGCGCCCGCCCCACCGCCGCCGTGCGCACCTCGACGGAATCCTCGGCCTCGGCCCGCTCCGCGGCGTACACCCGCACCAGATCGTGGGCCCGATAGCGCGACTGACCGGCGGGATCGGTGCCCGTCCAGTCCAGCAACTGCGCGTCGACGAGCCGTTCGAGCACCTCTTCCACCTCGTCCTCGGCCCCGTCGACGAGCAGCGCCACCATCCAAGGGGCCGCGTCGCACGGGCCGAGGACGGCCAGGCGACGCAGCACCGTCCGGGCGTCGCGATCGAGCGACTCGTAGCTCAGCCCCAGGCTGGCCCGCACCTCCAGATCGCCCACGGCCAGCTCGTCGAGGCGCCGCCGCTCGTCTTCGAGGCGGTCGGCGAGCAGGCGCGGAGTCCAGTGCCGGCGGGTGGTCAGCCGGGCCCCGGCGATCCGCAGGGCCAGCGGCAGGCCGCCGCACAGGGTGACGATGCGCCGGGCGGCGGCCTCCTCAGCGGGATCGCCCGTCACGACCCGGGGGCCGGTGACCCGGGACAGCAACTCGAGGCTGCGTGCCTCGTCCAGGACGGCGAGATCGGTGCGCCGGGCCCCGTCGAGGCCGCCGAGCCGGGCCCGCGAGGTGACAAGGACGCCGCAGCCCGCGCTGCCCGGCAGCAGGGTCCGCACCTGGGCCTCGCCGATCGCGTCGTCGAGGACCAGCAGGAGGCGGCGCCCCGCGACGAGGCCGCGGAAGAGGTCGGCACGCTCGGCGGGATGCTCGGGCGGTGCCGCGCCCAGCGCCCGCAGCAGCCTCCCGAGCACGTCGCCGGGCGGCACGGGGGCGCCGGTGCCCTGGAGTTCGGCGTACAGCTGCCCGTCGGGGAAGGCGTTCATGGCCAGGTGGGCGGCCTTCACCGCGAGGGCGGACTTGCCGACGCCGGCCGGTCCTGACACCACCACGACGGAGGTCGCGTCCCGTGGCGCGGTGAGACCGTCGACGACCTCGGTGATCTCGGCCGTACGCCCGGTGAAGTCCCCGATGGCGGGAGGCAGCAGGCACACGGGCCACGGCGCGGCGGGCACCTGCGGCACCGAGACGTCGGCGGCCGTCGGGCGCCCCTCGGTACGCAGCAGCGCCGGGTCGGCCCTGAGGATCGCTCCGTGCAGCAGGCCGAGCTCCGGCCCGGGGTCGATACCGAGTTCCTCGGCGAGTACGGCACGTCCCTGCTCGAACACCGCGAGGGCGTCGGCCTGCCGCCCCACCCGGTAGAGGGCGAGCATGAGCTGTCCGCGCAGCCGCTCTCTGGTGGGGTGGGCGGCGACGAGCCCGTTGAGCTCGATGATCAGCTCGCTCTCCCGCCCGCCGGCTTCGAGTTCGGCGGCTACGCGCTCTTCGAGCACGGCCTGCCGGGCCTCCTCCAGCCGTACCGCCTCGCTCCGCAACGCCTCGCCGACCCCGCCCAGCGCGGCACCGCGCCACAGCGTGAGGGCGTCACGCAGCAACCGGGCGGCGCCGGCGTGGTCCCCCTGCGCGGCGGCCCGCCGCCCGGCCGCGGCCGTCTCCTCGAAACGGCCGAGGTCCACGGCCCCGGCGTCCGGCCGGATCACATAGCCCGGCGCCCGGGTCTCGATGGCCGCCCGCCGCGCCTCCGGCAGGGCCCGCCGCAAGGCCGAGACATAGGTCTGGATCAGCGCCCGGGCCGTCTCCGGCGGCTCCTCGCCCCAGACGACGTCCACCAGCACATCGGCGGGCACGACCTGCCCGGAGCGCAGCAGCAGCGCGGCCAGCAGGGCACGGGGCTTGGGCCCGCCCACCCGCAGGGGACGGCCTTCCCACAGCACTTCGACCGGCCCGAGTAAGCGGTACTCCAATGCCATGGTCTGTCCCCCAAGGCGTCACCGACACGGACTCGACCCTCATGGTCCTCCAACCTCCGTGGCAGGGCCATGCGTTGAGGAACCCGGGCGAGTCCCGCCGACGCGGAAGCCCGGCGGCCGGGCCGTCGGCATCAACCGGTCGACATCGACCATGGGTTGGATTCCCCATGGCGGCGCCTCCGCCGCACGGGGGAAGCGGATCATGCGCCGGCCCGATCCCCGCACGCCACGGACGCGGAACAGTGGTCCCATGGCGATTTGGCTCATGTCGTTCCCGGCGTTCGCGTGTCTGCTCGCCCTGTTCGCCCTCGTGGAGAGCGCGTGGCGATGGTTCACGGGGCTGGGCTTGATCCCGTGGCTGCGCAGGCGCACGGGGCGGTCGCTGTCGAACATCGCCTTCGACGAATTCACGGCGGTCGTGAACGGAAACAAGACGGTGGAGCTGGAGCAGCGGCGGGTGGAGCTGCTGCTGCGGGACGACGAGAGCGACGGCGCGCCGCCCCGCTCCAGCATCGACCTGACCCAGGGCACGGCATTCATCGTGCTGCCGCAGCCGTCCGCGCCGCGGCCCGGTGCGCCCGCGAGCCGGGCACCATGAGGCGGTGCCCCAACTGGTCGGCCCCACCGCCGAGTTGTGTACGTCGCCCCTGACGGCGGTGGCCGAGTTCCGGGCTGACGGCTACGCCTTCACCCGTGCTGCTCCGTGTAGTGCGCGCGCAGCAGGTCGGCGCCCCAGTCGTGGCGGACGTGCCGCCAGACCGAGTGGGCGTGGTTGCCGTCGTCCTGCGTGTTGTCGTACTCGATGAGGAAGTCGGGGGCCCGAACGCAGTAGTAGTGCCGGTCCCCGGGAGCGAGGCCGCCGGCCCAGGCGAGGGAGAGCGCGTCCAGCCCTCGTGCCACGGCATCGGCCCAGCATTCCCGCGCGTACGCCGCGGGCGCCCGGTCGAGGTAGCGGCGCACCAAGCGCTCAAGGAGCGTCTGCTGACCGGGCGTCATGTCCCCGTACGGCAGGCCGGCCGGGAGCAGGTCCGGGTCGGCGAACGGGTCGGCGCGGGTCAGGATGTCGTCCGGCGGCGCGGCGGCGAAGACCGCCTTGGCCCGCCGGCCGGCGTCCAGGTCCGTGACCAGTTCCCGGGCGAGGTCCTCCTCCGGCCCCAGCAGGCGGCGGCCTGCCTGCGGGCCGTCCGCGATGCGGGCCGGCTCGGCCCCGATGAAGTGCGGCGTCACGCGCATCCCGGCCGCCGTGATCACTACGTGTACGGCGAGGTGGTGGCCGTTCATCCGCCAGCCCCAGGGAGCGTCGCCGTCCGGGTCGCCGAGGAGCCGCACCCAGTAGCGGTCGGGGCCTGCGGCGCCGACCGTGGCGCGGCGGTGCCGCTCCACCTCGATCGCGCCGCGCGCCAGCTCCGCGCCGGGTGCGCTGTGCGCCGCGGCCAGCAGCGCGTCGACAGCCTCG
>NZ_AOPZ01000209.1 GCF_000414115.1 Streptomyces aurantiacus JA 4570 | reverse complement strand
CCGCGGCGCTCGCCGCGCTGCGCGGGCAGGTCTCGGCGCGGGAGATCGAGCGGCTGACCCGCCGGCACGAACGCCGCGCCCGCGCCGGGCGGCTGGCCAAGCGCCTGGCCGTCCTCGGCGTGCTCGCGGCCGGTGCCGTCGCCGTGTGGAAGTGGTGGGACAAGCAGGCCAACCCGGACTGGCTGGTCGAGCCGCCCGCCGCCACCGAGGTCCCCGACCGCGCCCCGCTGGCCTCGGTCGACGGCAGCGGTCAGACGTCCCTGGACCCGGAGGTTCAGGCCAAGCAGGCCGAGGCGGAGTCTGAGGGCCGGGAGGAGCGGGGCTGAGCCCCGGGGGCCCGGCTCACGGGACGGGCTGAAGCGGCACGGTTCCGTACGGCGGTTCACGGAAGGGGCCGTCGTACGGGCCGCACAGCCCGCCGAGCCCACGACCGGCGGCCCCACCGCGCCGCCCGCGGAACAGCGACCCACCCGACACCGCGGAACAGCGACCCACCCGACAACAGCGACCCGGCGCCGTCGGGCCCACCAGCAGCGAAGGGGCGGCTCACAACCTGAGCCGCCCCTCCACCACCTCCCGCGCCACCACTGTCAGCTTCCGCTGCCGCGCGCGTGCGTGGCCGCGGAGGATCGCGAAGGCGTCGTCCAGGGAGAGCGACCGCTGGGCCGCGAGCACGCCCTTGGCCTGTTCGATGGTGAGACGGCTGGTCAGGGCGTGCTCGAGCTGGCCGGCCAGGGTGCGGCTGCGGTGGAGTTCACGGTCCCGCAGCAGGGCGATGGCCGCGATGTCGGCCAGCGACTGGCCGAACTCCAGGGCCTCCTCGGTGAGCTGCTGGTCCTCGCCGCCGAAGAGCACCAGCGCGCCGACGGTCTGCTCGCGCCCGCGCAGCGGCCGCGCGGCGACCTCGGTGTAGCCGAGGTCGAGGGCGCGCGGGACGTAGTGCGGCCAGCGCTGGCGGGCGACCGGGCTCCTCAGGTCGGTCCTGGGCATGGGCTGCCCGGTCAGCCGGCAGTAGGGGCCCGGCCCCGAGCCGCGGTGATGGGCGTCGAGCACCAGGTCCCTGGCCCCGGCGTCGGACGCGTACGCCTCGCCGGAATCGGCGCCCGCCAGGGCGACCAGGACACCGCACGCGCGGGCGCCGACGAGTTCCCGGCTGCGGACGGCGAGCGCGGAGAGCAGGACGGGGGCGTCCAGAGGTGCGTCAGGGTTGCCGCCGGCCAGTTCCACGAAGATCTCTGCGAGCTGTTGCCGTGGCGTCGTCATGACGGCCCTTCCGAGGTGAGGCTGAGATCACCGGCCACGATGCCCCGCGCGAAGGTCTCCAAGGGCACCGAGAGAGCGAACGCGCGGGCCTTGATGAGCGCCAGCGCGTCGTCGACGGGCCGGCCGATGTGCACGGACACCATGCCCGCCGCCTGCTGCACGACGTCCCGGTGGTCGGTCCCGCCGTACAGCTCGGGGTCGGCGTCCGGGTCGAGCAGCACCATGCGGGTCAGCGCGCCCACGACATCGGCGAAGGCGCGGGTGCCGACGAGCCCCGGGCGCGGGTCGAACACCGCGAGCGCCCCGAGGCAGGAGTCCGACGTGGACAGGGGCACGGCGGCGACCTCACGCACCCCGAGCGCCGTGAGCGCGGGGCCGCAGCAGGGCCAGCGCGTCTCGATCACCGCGCGCGAGGCGACGACCGGACGGCGGCTCGTCGTGGCGTCCCTGGTGGGGCCCTCGCCCAGCATGAACTCCAAGTCCTGGGCGGTGCCCGCCAGTTCGTCGGACGCGGCCACCGCGAGCTGGCTCTGCGCGGTGTCGACCAGGGTGAGCGCCGCGCTCCTCGTGCCGCACGCCTCGGCGACGCCCGTCATGAACCGCGGCGGCGTGCCGCCACCCTGCGCCCACCGCCCCGCGCGGCGCGCGAAAGCCTCCTGGAGCTGGGCCGACGAACGGTGACAGGCGGCGGTCCTGCGCAGCGCCGCGGCCATGTCCTCGTGCAGTTCCTGCCCCGGCGCCTGCGCCCACGCGTCGTGCCGCAGGGCGGAGTCCTCGGCACGGGCCGCGCGCTCCCGTGCCGCCGCCGCGCGCTTCCACGCAGCCGCCGCCTGGTCGGCGTAACCGTCGCCCGAGGTCATACGTGAAGCCTACGCCCGGGCTTTCCGGCGCTGTGGGTGGTTTCGGGGCTTCCCACCACAAAGTGGCCGGAACGATCGGCGCCCGCAGAGGACGGCCCCCGACACTCCGCGTACGGAACGCGGCCGGATCCGTACCCGAGAAGGTGCCGGGACTACCGCACCCGTACGAGGAAATCCACGTCAGCCCTCCGGCTGTTCCAGGGACTCCCGCGCCTCCTCCATGAGGAACACGACCCCGCCCTTGTGCCCGTCGAACGGCGAGCACACGACGTTGCACACGATGGGGCGGCCGATGCGACTCACGGCCGACACCCCGACCTGCTCGGTGCGCTTGCCCGATTCGAGGCACTTCTGGATGATCGGCCGCAGGTCGTCGGTGGGCAGCCCGAAGTCGAGCGCGAAGAACGCCTCGCCCAGGACCTCGTCGGCGCGCAGCCCCCACAGCTCCACCGCGCCGCGGTTCCAGCTCCTGACCTTCATGTCCGCGTCGAGGACGACCACGCCCGCCGCGACGCTGCTCATCACGCCCTCCAGGAAGGCGCGGGCCTCGTCCAGCTCCTCGGTGCGGATGCTCATCTCCTCGTTCATGGTCTCCAGTTCCTCGTTCCCGGACTGGAGTTCCTCGTTCGTCGTCTCCAACTCCTCGTTCGTGGACTGGAGTTCCTCGTTGGTGGTCTCCAGTTCCTCGTTGGTGGACTGGAGTTCCTCGTACGCCGTCTCCAGGTCTTCGCGTACGCGCTTGATCTCGGCCCTGAGCTGGGTCGTCACGGTGACGTCGGTGAACGTGATGATGGTGGCCGCGGGCAGGCCGTCCGCGCCGGACAACGGCTGGATCACGATGTCGTAGTACTGGATCTCCTCGCCCACGCGCCGCTCCACGCGGTTCACCCGCAGCGTCCTGCGCTCGTGCGTCACCTGCTCGATCAGCGAGCGCAGCTCCACGGGCCGGTACGAGATCTCCAGGTCCTGGAAGAGCCGCCCGCAGTCGTTGGTGGTGAGACCGAACTGCACCCGCGCGTGGCTGTTGATGAGAACCACCGCGCCGTCGACGTCCACGGCGATGGCCGGCAGGGGCAGGGCGTCGAGCATCAGGTCGCGCAGTTGCCGGTGGCGTGCCACCGAACGCTGTTCCATGCTGCCTCCCGCCCTGATCTTCAGGGGTGCCGGCTGGAAGCGCGGACCGGACTCGCCCGGGCGCCGCCGGAAGACGCGCTGGCGCATGCTGACCACTTCGAAGCGCTCGGCGTCGTTCAGGAGCATCTCGGCCTTGCCGAGGAACAAGAAGCCGCGCTCGCGCAGCGCGAAGTGGAAGCGGTCGACGATCTGGGCCTGCGCCTCGACGTTGAAGTACATCAGCGTGTTGCGGCAGACCAGCAGGTCGAGCCGGGAGATGGGGGCGTCGCGGGTCACGTCGTGGCGCCCGAAGATGACCCGGCGCCGCAGGTCGGGCCGGAAGCCGAACTGCGCGCCGTTCTGCTCGAAGTACTTCTCGCGCAGCTCGCCCGGCAGGGCCTCGAGGGCCTTGGCGCTGTAGAGCGCGGAACGGGCCTCGCGCAGCGCCTCCTCGTCCACGTCCGTGCCGTAGATCTTGACCCGGCTCAGGCACTCCTCGATGCCCAGCGCCTCGGCGAACATGATCGCCAGGGAGTACGCCTCCTCGCCGCTGGAGCAGCCCGCGCTCCACACCCGGATCTCCTCCTCGGGCCCGAGGCCGGCGAGCAGTTCGGGCACCACCTCGCGCTGCAGGAACGTCCAGGCTTCCGGGTCGCGGAAGATCGAGGTGACGTTGATCAGGATGGTGTTGAAGAGGGCCCCGAATTCGTCCGCGTCGGTCTCCAGGAGGTCGCGGTAGTCCGCGTACGCCTCGATGTCGACGTCGGTCATCCGCTTGCGGATGCGGCGGCCGAGCGAGGAGCGCTTGTAACCGGTGAAGTCGAAGCCGCGGGCGTCCCGCAGAAAGCAGAGAAGGGCCTCCAGCTCCTCGTCCGTCTCGGCGTCCGGTGCTTCACCCATCACTGCCTCTTGTCCTCGACGAGCCCCCGCACGACCGCGGCGATCTCCTCCAGGGGTAGCACGAAGTCCACTGCGCCCGTACCCACTGCCGCCTCGGGCATGCCGCTGAACTCGGCCGATCCCGGATCCTGCGCGATGACGGTGCCGCCGCGCGACTTGACCGCGTCCACGCCCATCGCGCCGTCGCTGCCCGTCCCGGTGAGGACACAGGCGATCGCCCCCGGCCCGTACGCGCCCGCCACCGACTCGAACAGCAGGTCGGCGGAGGGCCGCACGAAGTGCACGAGCGCGCTGGTGGACAGCGTCAGGGCGCCGTCCGGGCCCACCAGCAGGTGCCGGTCGGGCGGGGCGACGTACACCGTGCCGGGCAGCGCCCGCTCCTCGTGCTCCGCGAGCTTCACGGGCAGCGGGGTGCGCCGGGACAGCACCTCGGCGATGACGGTGCGGTGGCGGGGATCCAGGTGCTGTACGAGGAGGACGGGCACGGAGAGGGTGGGGCCGAGGCCGCCGAGCAGCGTGCTCACGCCGTGCACTCCGCCGGCCGACGCGGCGATGGCCACGACCGAGTAGGAGGTCTCCGGGTGCGTGTCTGCCGACCGGTCCGTCGCCTGATGAGCCGTCACGCGGTCGAGCCTAGCGCGGGCGGGCGCGGGGAGGGCGGGCGCGACGGGGGGCACATGGGGTCACGGCGGTGAGGGCTCGGTGCCGGGCGGTTCACCCGCAGGGGGATCCCGCACGGAGACGCCCCTGCCCCCGGCGCCCGGCCGCCCGGGCCCGGACCGCCGCCCCCGCGACGGACGGGGCCCCCGCCGCCCCGCGCTTACGCCATGCGGAGCAACCGGCCGTGCGCGCCCGTGCCGTCGCGCGTCTGCTGGCAGGTATGGGCTATGGCATAGACGGCCCGCGCGAAGCGGGCAGCACACGACGGGACGCGCTCGGCCTGGCCGCGGGACTGCTGGCCGGCGGGGCGCTGTCAGGAGCGATGGCGACACCCGCGGCGGCCGACGAGGACGACTGGGCCGGAGCGCGGGACGACTGGGCCTTCGAGGAGGCGCACGCGGCGCAGGAGCACGAGGACTGGTGCGTCGCGGACCTCGACGAGGAGTTCGAGGCGGACCTCGCCGCCGCGGAGACCGCACTCCCCGAGGAGGACAGCCGCGGACTCGGCGTACCGGCGCGCCCCAAGGGCCGCTACACCCGGCCGCTGCGCCGCCGCTACCGGGTCACCTCGCGCTACGGCGTACGCGGCAACTGGGCCGCCGGGCACCACACCGGCATCGACCTCGGTGTGCCGCGCGGCACCCCCGTGTACGCCGTGACCAGCGGCGTCGTGGTGCTCGCGCGCTGGTCGGGGGCGTACGGCAAGGCCGTGACGGTGCGCATGCGGGACCGGCACTACGTGGTGTTCGGGCACCTCTCGCGCATCTCGGTGCGGCAGGGGCAGCGCATCCGCACCGGCACCCGCATCGGCTACAGCGGCGCCACCGGACGTGCCACGGGCCCGCATCTCCATCTGGAGATACGGGCCCGGCGCGGCTACGGATCGGACATCAACCCCGTCTCCTACCTGGCCAGGCGAGGGGTGCGGCTGCTGTAGCCGGGCTGTCCGGGGCCGTGGGCCGCGGGCTAGGAGATGCCGGGCACGGCGTTCGTCACCGGCGCCACCAGGTCGGTGAGCTGGTGCAGTTGGTGCAGCTGGTTCATGCCGTCGAGCTGGCTGGCCATGGGGGGCAGCTGCTTCCGGTACTCGGCGGGCAGCCCGACCGTCCGCAGGTCGTCGACGGTCTTCAGGATGGAGACCCCGGGCTGGGCCGGAGCATCGGTGGACGCGTGCGCGGCGGGCGCGGTCAGCGCCGCGGCACCGGCGGCGAGCGAGACGGCGGCCATGAGTCGGCGTGCTGATGTCATGGCCTGAAAAACGCCCGGAGCCCGGCGGAGGATACGGTTCGCCCGGCACTGTCACTCATGAAGCGCACCCGGCGCGGAAACATTTCCGGGGGCCCGCACACTCAATCTTCCGCGAGCGAATCCGACACGCCTTCCGGCACGACTTCCGACACAATTTTCGACGCGCCTTCTGGCACTCCTCCAGAATTCCGTCCGACACTTGTCCGGGCTGCCCCGTCCGCCGTGACTTCGTGTCCGTACCGGCGTTAAAGGAACTGCGGTCGTCCCTATGCGGCCGCATTTCCCACTCAAAGGAGAACGTGATGTCTCGCATCGCGAAGGCAGCCGCTGTCACGCTCGGCGCGGGTGCCGTCGTGCTCAGCGGCGCCGGCCTGGCTTCGGCGGACGCCGGTGCGCAGGGCAAGGCCGTCGGCTCCCCCGGCGTGATCTCGGGCAACCTGATCCAGGTCCCCGTGAACATCCCGGTCAACCTCTGCGGCAACACCGTCGACGTCATCGGCCTGCTGAACCCCGCCTTCGGCAACAAGTGCGTCAACAACGGCGGCCACCACGGCTACGGGCACTGACCCGAAGCGAAGCGAAGCCCCCGGCACCGACCGGGGGCTTTCTCCTGTCCGGGACACCGCGCCGGGCCGTCCGCGGGGCCGCGCTACTCCGCGTACCGGTAGATGCCCTGGTGGCTGAGCATGTCCTGCGGCGTGCTCCGCCACGGCGGCATCGGCTCGCGGCGCGCCACGATGCGCCGGTACTGCGACTCGCCCAACGAGGGCGGCTTCGCCGGGAGGTAGGGGGCCGAGTCCGGCCGCAGCCGCTGCCACCGGCTCCACAGCAGGTCCACGAACGCGTGGTGGAGCCAGAACACCGGGTCGTTCACCGACGCGCCGCCGAGCATGTGCCCGCCGACCCAGCGGTGCACCCGGTTGTGGGTGCGCCAGCGCTCGTCGCCGGAGGCGGACGTCCAGCCCTCAAGACGGTTGCGGAAGCCGCGCGGCGAGGTGGAGTCCCAGGGCGACACGTCGTACACCGTCTCCGCCATCGCCCACGCCACGTCCTGCCGGGTCGGCAGCTTCAGCGGGTTGCCGGGGCGGCCGAGATCGCGGGTGAGGAAGTCCCCGTCGGTGACGCCCTCCTTGATCACCCAGCCGTTGCGGCGGGCGAAAGGACCGGTCGTGACCCGCCGGTCGCCCCGCCCGCCGGTCCCGCCCATGAGGTCCTCGCCCCACAGGGACGCGGCGGGCGTGCGGTCCTTCGTCCAGTCCCAGTACGGCACGGTGACGCCGGGGTCCACCCGGCGCAGGGCCCGCTCGAATTCGAGCAGGAAGCGGCGGTGCCAGGGCAGGAACGAGGGGGTCATATGGGCGACGCGGAGCCGGTGTTCGCCGTCCGAGACGTAGAAGTCGATGTGCGTGCGCACGAATTCGTCGTACTCGCCGCCGCGCTTGAGCCGCAGCACGGCGTCGACGAACCGGCGGCGCTCGGCGCGGCTCAGGCTGCTCTGGTTCTTGCGCGTGTACACCACGGTCCGTGTCCGTCCGTTCTCCGGTGGTCCGTCCGTTCTCCGGGCAGGGGCGCGGGGATATGACGCACGCTCTCAGTGGAGTCGGCCGCTCAGCGTCTGGTACGCGCCGAGTTCGTCGACCGCGCCGCGGGCCGCCGCCAGCG
>NZ_AOPZ01000208.1 GCF_000414115.1 Streptomyces aurantiacus JA 4570 | reverse complement strand
GGGCGCGAGGGCCGGCCGGGCGGGGGCTCGCGGGAGCGGCGGCGGCCGGGGGCGACGGCGCGGGGGCGGGTGCTGTGGAGCCGTGACGTGGGCGACCTCCGGTCCGACAGCGGGCTGCTGCGCCGCGGCGACGACCTGTATCTGCTCGGCCCCTCGTCCCTCACCTGCGTCGAGGCCCGCTCCAACACGGTGCGCTGGGTGTACTCCGAGGAGCAGCTGCAGGGCCTGGACCGCTATCGCGACACGGTGTACGTCCTCCAGGACGACCTCTTCGAACCGGAGCTGCGCGCGCTGAACGCCACCACCGGCCGCGAGATGTGGACGTCGCCCCACCCGCGCCTCAACCCGAAGCGCCGCACCACCGCGCCGACCGGTCTCGACGCCGACCGCGACGCGCTCGAAGGCAACCAGGGCCAACTCCTGCTGGCGGGCGACGTGCTGTGCCTCCTGACGTACGCCCCGTACGACACCATGTGGGCGCGGCGCAGCTCGTGGGGCCGGCACTGGCGGGCGTACGGATTCGACGCGCGTACCCGTGAGGCTCTGTGGTTCCACGAGGGCGCCGCCGCCGGAGTGATCGGCGTCGACCAGGCGGGCGGCCGCATCGCCGTGGCCGTGTCGGAGAACCCGGGCAGCCCGGGCACGGACGACTACGCGCGGCGGGACCCGCTGGTCGTGCTGCGCGCGGCGGACGGCAAGGTGGAGCGGACGGTGCGGAACGGGGCGCGGTACCCGCGGGCCCACCCGGGCGCCAAGGGCACGGCCTGCTACGCGGACCGCACCGCGATCCGCGCGGTGGACCTGGCCACGGGCCGCGTGCGCTGGACCCGCCGGGCGGAGTCGGCCACGGCGGTGACCCCGCTGCCCACACGCGGCATGCTGCTGGCGGCCACCTCCGAGGGCCTGAGCGGGTACGCGGCGGCGTCCGGGGGCGCGCCCCGGTGGACGCGTACCGACGTCGGCGAACTCACCGCCGCCGACGGCTCGTTGCTGACCGCCGGCGGCCTCGTGTTCGTCCCGGGCCCCGAGCCGGGCACGGAGGGCGAGCCAGGCTGGGGCCTGCACGCCCTCGACGTCCGCACGGGCCGCACGGTCTGGGCGGCACGGTCCGACTCCGTCGCGTCGGTGGAGGCGGCGTCCGCCGCACCGGACGTGGTCCACCTGTACGCCGACGGGACGGTCGTGGCGATCGCGCCCCCGGAGAGACGGCCGTGACGGCACCCGGGCGCGGTGCGGACGTGCGTCCCGGGCCGGGCGACGGCGCACGCCGGTGCCGTGCCGAGGGCGGTGCCCCGGCATGACCTCGCCGCTCCTCGCGGAGGATCCGAGAAGCCTGGGCGGGCACCGGCTGTTGTCCCGGCTCGGCGCGGGCGGCATGGGGCAGGTCTACCTGGCGCGGAGCCCGGGCGGCCGGCTGCTCGCGGTGAAGACGGTGCACGAACACCTCGCGGAGGACGCGCGGTTCAGGGAGCGCTTCCGCCGGGAGGCGACCGCCGCACGGGCGGTGACCGGCGCCCACACCGCCGCCGTCGTGGACGCGGACCCCGACGCCGACCGGCCCTGGCTCGCCACCGCCTTCCTGCCGGGCGTCACCCTCCGCCGGGCCGTCGCCGACACGGGCCCGCTGGCCGCCGAGGTCGCCCGCGCGCTCGCCGCGGCCCTCGCGGAGGCCCTGGCCGGCATCCACGCCGCGGGCATCGTGCACCGCGACCTGAAGCCGTCCAACGTGCTGCTCACCGCCGACGGTCCCCGCGTCATCGACTTCGGCATCGCCCGCGCCACGGGCGAGCACGCGCACGGCCCGCTGACCGCGACGGGGGCGATGCTCGGTACGCCCGGCTACATGGCGCCGGAGCAGATCCTGGGCGGCGCGACCGTACCGGCCACCGACGTGTTCGCGCTCGGCGCCGTCCTGACCTTCGCGGTGACCGGCGCCCACCCCTTCGGCTCCGGCCCGGTCGCCGTCCTGCTGTACCGCGCAGCCCACGAGGACCCGGACCTCACGGGCGTCCCGGAGCGGGCGGGCCTGCGGGAGCTGGTCGCCGCCTGCCTTCACAAGGATCCGTCGCGGCGTCCCACCGTCGCCGCCGTGCTGCGGCGGACCTCCGCACCGGACAGCCCTCTGTGGTGGCGCGATGAACCCCTCCGGTCCCTCATCGCCGATTCGGCTCCACGGGTTCCGGCGGACGGGGCGGCCGCGGTCGCTCCGAAGCTCCCGACCCCGGGCCCGACCGCGTCCCCGGCCCCGACCGCAATCCCTGCCCCGGCCCCGGGCAGAGACCGCGCCGCCCGCCTCCGCACCCTCACCCGCCGCTCCGCCCTCACTCTCGGCGGCGGCGGGCTCGCCGCCCTGGCGGGATGGGCCATCAGCACCGCACCGGGCGCCGGTCCCTCCGATACGGCCGACGAGAACCCCCTGAGCCTGCGCGAGGGACGCCGCGCCCCGCGCGCCACCCGGTGGACCCTGACGCTGGACGACTCACTCGGCGGCGCCGGCCTGAACGGGCTGCTGCTGGTGGACGGCACCGTGTTCGTGCACGGCCCCGAGCGCGGCACCTCCCTGGGCGGCCAGGTGCACGCCGTGCGCGCCACCGACGGCACCGAGCGGTGGCGGCGCGGCGGCGGGACCCCGGCCGCGCCCGCGCTGTGGGGCGTGGCCGACGGGCTCCTGGTCGCGCCGGACGTGCTGGCGGAGGTCGTCGACGTACGCACGGGAAAGCCCTGGCCGGTGAAGGACGCCTGGCCGTCGGGGTCCACGCGGTGGTACGCGGTCGCGGGCGGGCGGCTCGTGACGCTGCACACGACCGGCTCGACGAACGACCCGGAGCTGCGCCTTCGCACCCTGCCCGACGGCGCGTCGCCCGACATCCGCAAGGACGCGCCCGCCTGGCAGCCGCCCGCCGTCTCCGGCTCGTCGCTGCTCCTCGCGCCGGAGCCCGCGGCCCTCGTCGAGGGAGCGTCCTGCCTCGACGCGCGCACGGGCGGCACGCGGTGGACGTACAAGGACCTCGGCGCCGACGACCGGGCGGCGGCCGCTCCTGTGACGCTCCCTCAGCAGGGCTCCCGTGGGCCGGAGTTCGCGCTCCTGACCGAGGAGTCCGAGCTGCATCTCATCGACGTACGCAACGGCGAGCGCCGTGTACGCGGGCAGCTCGACGTGGTGGCAGGTCGCGGTACGACGGCACTCGGGCAGGCCGACGGCATCGGTCTGGTGCTCGGTGGCGGGCGGCTCGTCGGCTTCGACCCCGAGAACGGCAAGGAGTTGTGGCGGCACAACTCCGCCGGGCTGGACGCGAGTTGGCCGCGCCGTGCGGGCGGCGTGCCGGGGCCCGTGGTCGCCGACGGCGTCCTGGTGCACTGGACGGACACGAACACCCTCCAGGGCGTCGACGTCCGCAAGGGCCGCAAGGCGCTGTGGAAGGCGTCGTTCGAGGCCACCGGCCAGCGCCCGCCCGCCATCGGCGGCGACACCGTCTACGTCACCGCGGGCAGCGAGGTCCGCGCGCTCGGCCTGCGGGACGGGAAGGAGCGGGCGCGGTGGCCGCTGGACGGCACGGCCACCGCGCTCGCCGCGGATGGTGACGGCTGGTACGCGCTGATCGGCGGGACGACCGTACGGGCCGTCAACGCACCGACCGCATAGGGCGGTCAACGCGTCAGCCGCACAAGGCCGTTGGCGGGTCAGGGGCGCTGGCGCCGCCACGGCCCCGTGATCGCCAGCATGATGCCCGGCGACTGGATGCTGGCGTACAGCGTCCGCCCGTCGGGCGAGAAGGTGACGCCCGCGAACTCGCTGTAGGACGGCTTCTCGGGCGTGCCGCCGTTCAGTTCGTTGCGGGCGATGGGGTACGTGCGCCCGCGCTCCGTCGCGCCGAACAGATGCTGGATGCCGTCGCCGTCCTCGGCGAGGATCAGGCCGCCGTAGGGCGAGACGGTGATGTTGTCGGGGCCGTCGAACGCGCCGTCCTTGCCGGGGTCCTGGTTGACGCCGAGGAGCACCTTCAGGGTCAGGGTGCGGCGGCCGGGGTGGTAGAACCACACCTGCCCGTCGTGCTGCGCCCCGGGGCTCTCCTCGCGGGCGTACGAGGACACGATGTAGGCGCCGCCGTCGGCCCACCACATGCCTTCGAGCTTGCGGGCGCGGGTGACGGCGCCGACGTCGAACTGCTTGCGGACGGGGACGTCACGGGCGTCGCGGTCGGGGACCTCCACCCAGTCCACGCCGTACACGGTGCCGGTCCTCGTGGCACGCGAGAGGTCGTCGACGAAGCGGCCGCCGGAGTCGTAGCACTTGGGGGCCTTCAGCACGCCCGCGTCGTCGGCCAGGGCGCGCAGCCTGCCGCGGCCGTGCCTGAAGCCGTGGGGCGGGGTCCAGCGGTAGAACAGGCCGTTGGGGCCGGAGGCGTCCTCGGTGAGGTAGAGGTGGCCGCGCTTGGGGTCGACGACGACGGCCTCGTGGGCGTAGCGGCCGAGGGCCTTGACGGGCTCGGGGTTCCGGTTGGCGCGCCGGTCGTAGGGGTCGACCTCGAAGACGTAGCCGTGGTCCTTGGTCATGCCGTTCTGGCCGGCCCTGTCCTCGGTCTCCTCGCAGGTGAGCCAGGTGCCCCAAGGGGTGCTGCCGCCCGCGCAGTTGGTGGCGGTGCCCGCGACACCGACCCATTCGGCGACCTCGCCGCCGCGACGGACCTCGACGACCGTGCAGCCGCCCGCCGCGGCGGGGTCGTAGACGAGCCCTTCGGAGAGCGGCACGGGGAACTTCGCGCGGGAGCGGGGGCCGCCCAGCTCGTGGTTGGTGACGAGCAGGGTCATGCCGCGCGGGCCGGGGAAGGCGGCGGTGCCGTCGTGGTGGGAGGGGGTGAACTCGCCCGTCTCCAGCTTGGTCTTCCCGCTGTGGGTGATGAGGCGGTACGAGAACCCGGCGGGCAGCGCCAGCAGGCCCTTGGGGTCGGGCAGGAGCGGGCCGTAGCCGGGCGCGCCGTGGCCGTGCCCGCCGTCGCCGTCGTGCCCTTCGGCGTCGGCCGCCCCCGCGACCTCGGGGTCCTCCGCGGCGAGCGCTCCGGGCGCGGTGGCCAGCGCGCCGACGCTGCCTGCCAGGGCGACGCCCGCCCCGGTGACCGCTGATCGTCTGGTGAAGTCCCTACGAGTGAGCGACGGCATGAAGTCTCCTGAGGGAGCGGATGAGGGCGCGTACGGCCGGGCCTGCTGTCGGCGACAGATTCCCGCTCACGTATAAACGGCAGTTGAACGAGGACCGACTTCGGCGGTCGACTTCCGGACGCCCACGTTCCGCCAGGAGGCGCTGCCATGAGTACGACCCCGGACACCACCGCGAACCCGACCCCGGCCCCGATCCCGCCCTTTCCGGCCACCGGTCGCCGCGTGCTGGTCAGCGGCGCCTCACGCGGGCTCGGCCGGGCCCTCGCCCGCGCCTTCGCGGACAACGGCGACCGGGTCGCGGTGCACTTCGGTTCCCGTGAGGAGGAGGCACGGGCCACGCTCGGCTCGCTAGCCGGGGACGGACACGTGCTCGTGGGCGGCGATCTGTCGGACCCGGCCGGGGCCAAGGACGTCGCGGACCGCGCGGCCGAGGCGCTCGGCGGCATCGACGTCCTGGTCAACAACGCCGCCGTGAACCTGCCGCATCCGCCCGCCACCACCTCGTACGAGGACTGGTCCGCGCTGTGGCAGCGGCACGTGGCGGTGAACCTGCTGGCCACCGCGAACCTGAGCCATCTCGCCGCGCACCGCATGACGGACCAGGGCACGGGCGGCCGGATCGTCAACATCGGCTCGCGCGGCGCCTTCCGGGGGGAGCCGGACCACCCTGCGTACGGCGCCACGAAGGCGGCCGTGCACGCGCTCGGCCAGTCCCTCGCGGTGGCGCTCGCGCCGCACGGCATCGCGGTGGCGTCGGTCGCGCCCGGGTTCTTCGCCACCGAGCGGGTCGCGCACCGGCTCAGCGGCGCCGAGGGCGAGGCGATCCGCGCGCAGAGCCCGTTCGGCCGGGCGGGCACGGCGGAGGAGATCGCGGCGGCGGTGGTGTGGCTGGCGTCGCCGATGGCCGAGTGGGCGTCGGGCGCCGTCCTGGACCTCAACGGCGCGTCGCACCTGCGCACCTGAGCCCGGTCCCGGCTACGTGAAGCGGCGTACGTTGCGGACACGCGTGCGGGACGCCTTGACCGGCGATGGTCCTGGCAATAGACACGCAAGTACCGCATCCCGCAGGGCGACCTGCGGAACCGCATCACCCACGCGGGGAGGCGAGCCGGAGTGGACGCACACCAGGCGCGCAGCCTCCATGAGGACCGGCTGATGAGGCTGGCCAATGTCACCGGGGTCGGCACCGGCAGGGACGAGGACTCGGGCGCGGACGTGATCGTCGTGTTCGTGACCCACCGTGTGCCCCGTGACCGGCTCCGTGACGAAGACGTGGTTCCGGACGTACTCGACGGCGTGCCCGTGCGCGTGCTGGCCATCGGCGACGTCGGCGCGCAGGACGACGCCTGAGACGTTCACCGGAACCCGTGAGCTTCACCCCACAGGGGAAGAGGTGGTCTGGCGTGAGCCAGCCCGAATTGATGCGAGGACCCACCGGCGGCACGCTGAGCGACAGCTCCCGCCAGCAGGCGATGACCGACTTCATGCGGCGCGAGCAGCCGCTCGCGAACGTGGTCGGCTTCGGCCACGGCGTGAAGTGGAGCGAGGGACAGCCCACCGGCGAGCCCGCCGTCCTCGTGTTCGTCACCCAGAAGGTGTCCGAATCACTGCTCCCGGAACGGGATGTGATTCCCCGTCAGATGGATGACGGCACACCCACCGACATCATCGCCGTCGGCCATGTGGCCGCCCAGCGCCGGCAGGCCCGGGCCACCGGGCGCGGCGAGATCCGTACCCAGCCCTCGTACGACACCGAGGCGGCGATCGGCGAACAGCTCGCGGGCCTGCCCCAGCCGCGCCTCGAAGAGCCCGGCGGGCTCGGCGCGTTCGAGCCGCAGCTCCTCAAGCGCCGGATGCGGCCGAGCCCCTCGGGCTTCTCGGTCGGCAACGTCCGGGTGACCGCGGGCACGCTCGGCAGCGTGGTGTACGACTTCCTGCCCGGCGCGTCCGTCGACCCGCCCGGCGCGGGCCTCGGCGTACCGGCGAAGTTCTACATCCTGTCCAACAACCATGTGCTCGCCGACTCCAACCGGGCGCAGCTCGGCAGCGCGATCGTGCAGCCCGGCGTGTTCGACGGCGGCCAGGACCCCGCCGACCGGATCGCGACGCTGGACCGCTTCATCACGATCCAGTTCGCCCCGCAGATCCCGCTGGAGCGGCACAACAACGTGGTGGACGCCGCGCTAGGCACCGTGGACTTCCAGGACGCGACGCGCGAGCAGTACTTCAGCGGGGCCCCGCGCGCCTGGCGGCGCAAGGCCAACGTCGCCGTCGGCGACCTGGTCAAGAAGTCCGGCCGCACCACGAACATCAGCTTCGGCCGGATCATCTCCGTGGACGCGACGATCGACGTCAACTACGGCACGGCGGGCACCGCCCGCTTCAAGGACCAGATCCTCACCACGAACATCTCCGCGGGCGGCGACTCCGGGTCCCTGGTGACCTCGCCCGACAACGTGGCACTCGGCCTGCTCTTCGCGGGTTCGTCGACGGTCACCGTCATCAACCACATCGAGAACGTCCGCGCGCTGCTGCGCGTCGAGATCGCGGAACAGCTCGCCTGACGCACGACTTCCCGGAGGGAGGGTTCCATGACCACACAGGCACGCAAGCAGAAGGGCCGGGGCCGCGCGGAGCACCGTTTCCACAATCCGCAGGGCGCCGAGGTCAAGACGCGTGACGAGGCGTTCGCCACGCAGATGGACGTCTCGGCGGAGGCCGTCGCGACCGACTGCAAACTCACGCTCCACAACGGCCAGGTCACGTTCGGCATCGAGGTGAAGTACAACCCCAACACCTATCCGCACGTCGTGACCGGCGGCCAGATCACGTCCGGCATCTGCGGTGCCCCCTGGGACATCACCGGCGGCTTCATCGGCGAGACGATCCGCCTCGACGCGAAGCGGGCCGGGCAGGGGACCTGCGCCGACAAGATCACCATCGTGGGCGAGTACCAGAACCCGCCCGCGTACCGCGGGACGTACGGCTTCGACGGGGCGACGTCTTCGTTCAAGCACACGACTCGCTACCAGTGCTGAGCCCTCGGGCCGGGCCGGGGAACCGCGTCTTCGCGGCCTCCGGCCCGGCTCGTCCTGGGGCTCCGCCCCGGACCCCGCTCCTCAAACGCCGGGGACCCCGCTCCTCAAACGCCGGAGGGGCTGAACCTTCGCCGCCTGTTCCGGCAGGCAGTAAGGGCGGGGGCGGGTGGGGAAAAGCCCGTCCGGCGTTTGAGGACGAGGCCGTTCAGGCCGATACGGGGGTCCGGGGCGGAGCCCCCGGCCTCTGCCTGTTGCGACCTGGCCTTGAAGGCCGCCTTGCGGGCCTCCTTCGCTACCTTCTTGTCGGGGTGGAGGCGACCCATCGCCTCCAGGACGTCCGCGGTGGCGGGATGCTCCACCCGCCACGCCGCGGCGAAGAACCCGCTGTGCTGCGCGGCAAGCCCCTCCACCAGACCCTGCAACTCCTCGGAGTTCCCCTCGGCGGCCAGCTGCGCGGCAATCGTGTCGATGGTGAGCCAGAACACCAGCTCCTGGGACGGCGCCGGCACATCGGCGGCACCGTGCTCGGCGAGCCACACCCGCGCGAGCCCCCCGAGCTCGGCGTCGTCGAGCACCTCGCGCAGCGCGGGCTCGGCCTCGCTCCCGACGAGCGACAGCGCCTGCTGGCACCGCAGCCGCCGCAGCGGCGCCCCCTCGTCCCCGCCCCGCGCGGCGGACAGCAACTCCCGCGCCGCGCCGAGCGGTTCACGCCGGGCGAGCCACTGCTCGATCTCGGCCTGCGCCGCGGTCTGCGGGAAACCGGCGGTGCCGTCGAGCAGCGTGTCGGCCCCCTTGTCGGCGAGGTCGCCGACGGCGGGCGCGTCGAGCCCGGCCTCCAGCATCCGCGCCCGGATCCCGTACAGGCCGAGCGGCGTGAGGCGGACCATGCCGTACCGCGTGACGTCCTCGTCCTCGTCGTCGGCGGGCGGCAGCGGCTCCTCGCTGTCGATGTCGGCCATCAGGGCCTCGTCGACGGGCCGGTACTCGACGAGCCCGATCGGCTCCAGCATCCGGAACTGGTCGTCGAGCCGCATCATCGCGTCCGACACCTGCTCCAGGACGTCGTCCGTGGGCTCGCCCATGTCGTCGGGCACGATCATCGACGCGGCGAGCGCGGGCAGCGGCACCGCGCCGTCGTCGCCGGCGCTGTCGCCGACGGTCAGCAGGTAGAGGTTGCCGAGGACGCCCTCCAGGAAGTCCGCCTCGCCCTGCGGGTCCCAGCCGAGCGCCTCGAAGTCGATCTCGCCGCCGTCCTCGATGGCGTCGACGAGGTCCTCCAGGTCGGGCACCGTCGCGTCGGCGAACACCGTCTCCAGGGCGGCGAGCCAGATGGAGAGGACGTCCTGCGGTCCGCCCGAGGTGAGCAGCGCCAGCTCCTCGCCCGCGGTGACGCTCCCGTCGGCGTCCTCGGACTCGGCGTCCTCGACCTCCACCAGGCCGGTGTCGACGGCGACCCGCCATGCCTCGCTCGCGTACGCCGCCGCGTCCCCCTGCTCGTCCTGGCCGTCGCCGCCGGGGCCGCCGGTGAGCCCCAGCTCGGCCGCCGCGGCCGGCAGCTGCTCGTCGACGAGCTCACCGCCCGCGCCCACCCGGGTCTCAGGACCGGCCCAGCGGGCGAGCCGCACGGCGCGGGCGAGCAGGGGGGTGGCGAGCGCGTCCCGCGCGAGCTCCGCTTCGGAGTGCAGCAGCACCGGCGGCAGGGTGGCGGGGCTTTGGGACATCGGCTGGTTCTCCTGACGGACGTACGGGTCTGCTGCGTGAAGCCTAGACGGATTTGACCGTTTGCCGCCTGCTTCATGTCCCCGTCAGGAAACGTACAGATCACACACACCCGAAGAACCTTGACAACTTCCCCGCCCACACAAGAGATTGACGCGCGTAGAGCGCCACGCCACTCCCCCGGCCGCGTCCCCGTTCCCCGTCCTCACCCTCACCCCGGAGTCCCGATGCCTCACATACCGAGATCCGCCGCCGTCGGCGCCGTCGTCGCCACCGCCCTCGCCGCCGGACTGCTCGCCACCACCGCGCCCAGCGCCTCCGCCGACCAGGTCCGGGTGCACGACATCCAGGGCACGACACGCCTGTCACCGCTGGCCGGGCAGCAGGTCAGCGACGTACCGGGCATCGTCACGGGCGTGCGCGGGTACGGCTCGAAGGGCTTCTGGATCCAGGACACGCGGGCCGACGGCGACCGCGCGACCAGCGAGGGGATCTTCGTCTACACCTCATCGGCGCCGACGGTGAAGACGGGCGACGCGGTCCGCGTCTCCGGCACCGTGACCGAGTACGTGCCCGGCGGCGCCTCCTCCGGCAACCAGTCGCTGACCCAGATCACCAAGCCGACGGTGACCGTGGAGTCCTCCGGCAACGCCCTGCCCGCGCCGGTGACCGTGGGCGCCACGTCCGTGCCCTCCGCGTACGCGCCCGCGGGCGACCCGGCGGCGGGCAACAGCGTCAACGCGCTGCCCCTGAAGCCCCGTTCCTACGCCCTGGACTTCTACGAGTCCCTGGAGGGCATGAACGTACGCGTCGGCTCCTCCCGCGTCGTCGGCGCCACGGACCCGCACTCCGAGCTGTGGGTGACGGTGAAGCCGCACGAGAGCGCGACCCGGCGCGGGGGCGCGCTGTACGGCTCGTACGCCTCGCAGAACACCGGGCGGCTGCAGATCCAGCAGCTCGCGCCGATCTCGGAGCAGCCGTTCCCGAAGGCGGACGTCGGCGACGTGCTGGCCGGTGGCGCCGAGGGCCCGCTCGACTTCAACCAGTTCGGCGGGTACACGCTGACCGCCCGGACGCTGGGCAAGGTGACGGACAAGGGCCTGGAGCGGGAGAAGACCCGGCCGCAGCGCAAGGGCGAGCTGGCCGTGGCCACGTACAACGTCGAGAACCTCGACCCGGGCGACCCGCAGGAGAAGTTCGACGCGCTGGCCTCCGCCGTGGTCACGAACCTGGCCGCGCCCGACGTCGTGGCCCTGGAGGAGATCCAGGACAACAACGGCGCGAAGAACGACGGCACGGTCGCCGCCGATCAGACGCTGAAGAAGTTCACGGACGCGATCGTCGCGGCGGGCGGGCCGCGCTACGACTGGCGGACCATCGACCCGGTGAACAACAAGGACGGCGGCGAGCCCGGCGGCAACATCCGTCAGGTGTTCCTCTTCAACCCCGACCGGGTGTCGTTCACCGACCGCGGCGCCGGCGACGCCACCACCGCGACGGGCGTGGTGCGCGCCGGGAAGCAGGCCGCGCTCACGCACTCGCCCGGCCGGATCGCCCCCGCCGACGCGGCGTGGACCAACAGCCGCAAGCCGCTCGCCGGTGAGTTCAGCTTCCGCGGCCGGACGGTCTTCGTGATCGCGAACCACTTCGCGTCGAAGGGCGGCGACGAGTCGCTGACCTCGCACCACCAGCCGCCGGTGCGTTCCTCGGAGACCCGACGGGTGCAGCAGGCCGAGGCCGTGAACTCCTTCGTGCGGGAGATCCGCGACGTGCGGAAGGACGCGGACGTGCTGGTGGTCGGCGACATCAACGACTTCGAGTTCTCCGCCGCCACCAAGGCCCTGGAGGCGGGCGGCGCGCTGCGCGCCGGGATCAAGACGCTGCCGAGGTCGGAGCGCTACTCGTACGTGTTCCAGGGCAACTCCCAGGTGCTCGACCAGATCCTGGTCAGCCCCGGGGTCGGCCCGTTCCGCTACGACAGCGTGCATGTGAACGCGGAGTTCGCGGAGCAGAACAGCGACCACGACCCGCAGGTGGTGCGGTTCCGGCCGTAGGCCCCAGTCAGCCGTACAGCCGGGTCAGCCAGTCGCGCCAGGCGAACTCGGTGCCCTTGGCGTCCACGTGCGGCGCGAAGTCGTGGATGCTGACGCCGACGGGCGCGCCGAAGTGGTTGCGCCCGAAGAGGCGGTAGAGGGCGTCGTCGGTGCGCAGGCCGATGAAGTACGGCGTGCGGAAGTCGACCAGCGCGTCCAGCTCGGTGCCGGCCGCGCCGAGCCGGACGCGGGCGCCCTCCGAGGCGTCCGTGGGCAGGCCGAGTTCCCGGGCCAGCTTCGCGAAGGCGTCCGGGCGCACCGAGGAGGCGGGGGCGTCGAGGGCGAGGAAGGCGACGGGGCGGCCCGCGAAGTACGTCAGGTACTGGCGCAGGGTGTGCAGGTGGAAGTCCAGGTGCCGGGCCGCCGCGTCGTACAGGTTCGCCGGATCCTCGGCGTTCCCGGTGAAGATCCCGCTGTGCGCGTACCGGACCCAGGAGCGGCGGCCGCCGTCGCGGGGCACGATCTCGTGCTCCAGTTGGTTCAGGCTCTGCCCCGGCGGGAGCGCGTCCGGGTCGGCCGAGCGGACCGTGAGGCGGCGCGGCGGGTCCCAGGCGGTGACGACACCGCCGAAGGGCCCGGCGCCGCCCTCGCGCGGCTCGTACTCCATGGGCCACAGCCACCCGCCGGTGCCGGTGGTGAACGCGTCCCACACCTCCCGCGGCGAGGAGCCGACCTCGAACTCCCGGACGATCTCGAATTCCTTGCCGCCGCCGCTGGGCTTGGTCATGGGGACTCCTCGGGGTTCACCCCTCATGACCCCACCGTACGGGCCCCCGGTAAAGCCCCCGGGCGCGACGACTTGGGCTACCGGGGCACGGCCCCGAGCTACCGGGGCACGGTCCCGTACACGCGCCGGTAGCGCCGCACCTCGCCCGCCTGGAGCGTGCCGGGGAACTCCCGCACCCGCCGCCATGCCTCCGAGGCCGTGCCGACGCCCTCGCCGGGCCCCTCCAGCGCTCGCTTGTGGTGCTCCGCGGTCTCCCACTCCGCGTAGTTCACGACCCGGGTGCCGTCGGTGCTCAGGTGGAAGTGCGCCGAGACCAGGCCCGGCACCGGGCCGGTGTCGAGCGCCGTGAGGACGGTGTCCACCCAGGCCCGCTGCCGGTCGGCGTCCGGCCCGTCGAAGTCGACGTGGACGGTCACGAACGCCTCGGGCACGACGCCGGACCCGGAGCCCGGCGTCACGCTGCGGTACAGGCTGGTCTTGGTCAGGCCGAGCCGTTCGACGCCGGGTACCGCCGCGTCGATCTCGGCGTTCCGCTCGTCCCGGCCCTGGGCGAAGAAGTCCTGGTAGGCGTCGTCGTCCCGCCACTGCGAGTGGTGCATCAGGGTGGCGCCGTCCTCCCCGGCGTACACGTGGTAGGACAACAGGCCCTCGTGCGGCCAGGGGCGGCTCTCCCATGCCTTGGCGATGGCGTCGACGGCCGCGTCCTGCCGCTCGGGGGTGCCGACGTGCCAGGTGCTGAAGAAGGCCAGGCCCACGTCGGCGCGGGTCGGGTCGGGGTGGCTGGTGGCGCGCTGCGTCATGGGGCTCTCCACAGTCGTGAGGGCGTACGCGGCCGGGGTGCGGCGGCGTACGCGCTGATCGTGAGTGTCGTGTGCCGCACCCGTTTCGTTGCCCGTGCGCGGCGTGACGATCTCTACGATCCGACCTGAACCTTGGTTTAAGTCAAGCCCGTTCGGGTTCGGGCAGCGTCACCGCGTCGAGCCCGGGCCGCTTCGCGCTGTGCCCGCCGCGGCCGCCGCCCG
>NZ_AOPZ01000207.1 GCF_000414115.1 Streptomyces aurantiacus JA 4570 | reverse complement strand
CCGTCGCCCGGGAGGACCCGGACGCCCCCGCGTCCACCCCGTCCCGCCCCACGGCCAGCAGCTCGCACAGGTGGGCCATCTTCGGCCAGGCGAGTTCGAAGGCCGCCTCGTCGCGCAGTTGCCGCTGTTCGTCCTCGTACAACTGCGTGGACGTCCGCAGGATCTGCTGCACCTGCCGCCACCCCCCGCGGTCGCGCTCGAAGCGGGCCGCGTCGATCAGGGTCGCCGTGCCGACGTGGCCGGTCGGGCTCCGGTACGCGTTCAGCGCGTCGGCGCCCTCCCGCAGCGGGTCGGCCACCGTGCCGTCGTCGTCGCGTACCTCCCGGGCCTTGAACAGCCACCCGTGCCGGTACCCCTCGTGCAGGAACAGCGCGGGCGTCGCCCACTCCACGGCGGTGTGCCGGGGCAGATGGGAGATGCGGCGGCGGGCGGCGGCCATGGACTCGTCGATGGTGCGGTTCGCCGCGAGCCCCTTCAGGAGCTCGGGGCTGAAGCGGCCCGCCGAGGCGTCGCTGACCCGCCCCCGCATCGCCACCACGGCGGGCACGCCCCCGCCGATCAGCGCCTGCGCGAGCCCCGAGAACGGCTCCGCGTGTACCCCGTCGGGGCCCGAACTGTCCGCCCCCGAACAGAGGTTGAGCACCGCGAGCCGCAGCCGGGGCGCCTTCAGGAGGATGCCGCTGAGCAGATCGGCGGGCACCGGGTCCACGCCGCCGCCCTCCGTCTCCAGCCAGACGACCCCCTTGCCGAGGTCTTCGTCGTACGTCCCGTGGGCGATGAGCAGCACCGCCGTCGGCAGGTCGCCGTGCGTGCCGAGCGCCGACTCCAGGCGTTCGCGCGTGGCCCGCTCGACGACGGTGGTGCGGACGGCCACCTCGGGCAACTCCTGGCGGAGAGCGGCCAGTTCGGCGTCCATGCGGAGGGTGCGGCCCGCCCCGGCGGGCGAGGCGCAGGCGACGAGGAGGCGGATCAGGCTCGGCTGGTCCGCCGGGTCCGGCAGGCGGCGGCCGAGCGGCCCGCCGGGCAGCGAGCGGGCCAGGGAGTAGCCGGGGCCGAGCGCGAGTGACTGCTGCGGCAGCCCGGCGGGCGCGCACAGCGCTTCGAGCGGCAGTTCCCGCAGGCTCGGCGGCAGGTCGAAGCGGAGCCGCAGACCGCGCGGGGGCCGCAGCCGCTGGGCGAGGTCGAGGGCGTCGGCCAGACAGCCTCCGGGGCCGCCGGCCCGCCGCGCGGCGCCCTCCGCGTCCAGGAACCGGTCACCGCCGCCACCCCCGAACAGCAGCTCGTACACCTCCCGCCCGAGGTCCCGCAACTGCTCGGCCGTGTGCCGCTCGCCCATCGGCGCGTGGCCGAGGTCGGCGGCGACGAGCCGGTCCCAGCGGGCGCGGAACGCCGCGGGTTCGCCGTCCACGGCGATCACGCCGAGGGAGCAGACGGGTCCGCTGACCGCCACGAGGCAGTGGGAACCGCCGATGGGGCGCACCCGGATGCGCAGCTCCTCGTACTGCAGCACGGCCGCCGCTCACCTCCCGCTCTCGTCGAACTGTCCGCGTACGAAGTCGAGTTCGGACCGCGCCCGGTCGAGTTCCTCCGTCAGCTCGGGGTCGTCGGGGAAGTGCGCGAGCGCGGCGGTCAGCCGCTCGGCGGCCTCCTCCAAGGTGGCGCGCGCCCCGGACAGACTGCCCGAGCCCCAGCGCCGCAGGGCGAGCACGCGCAGCACGATACCGAGGCTGAGCTGGGCGCGCCGCAGTCGCGGGCCGAGTGCCACGGAGCGCCGCAGGTCCGCGGCGGAGGCGTCCAGGGCGGGATCCTCGCGGTTGGCCTCGCCGATGCCCCGGTCGGCCAGGACACGCGCCAACTGCCCGTCCAGGCGCGGCCGTTCGTTGGCGCCGATGACGGAGCGGGTCGTCTCCAGGGTGGTCACGGCCCGGGTCAGACGCCCGGCGCGGTGCGCGTCCCTGGCGGCGGCGAGCGCGAGGGAGACGATGTCCGCCTGGGTGTGCCGGTAGCGCTCCAGGCGTCTGCTGTGGACCAGGGCGCGGCGCCAGTACGCGGCTGCCGCGCCGAAGTCGGGGCGGGGGGCGGTGAGTTCGTCCCTGCCCAGGGTGACGCGCGCGTTCAGGGCCAGCTCGCGGGCGTCCCGGGCGAGCTGCCGGTGGCGGTCGGGGAGGCCGGCGTAGCCGGGGTTCAGCTCGTCGAACCGGGGGCAGCCCGCCTCACACACGGGCTCACCCACGGCTGCCTCGCGTGACCTCACGACTGCCTCGCGTGACCCCGCGGCCGCCTCGCGCGACCCCGCGGCCCCTGCGTCCGCCGCTCGGGCCCGCGCCCGGCAGTCGTGGCAGCGCAGTTCGGCGAGGGCGGCCAGCGCCTCGCCCGGCAGTCCCGCGCTCAACTGGAGGTGGGCGAAGCCGAGTTCGGAGAATATCTGGATGAGTGGGTGGCCTCCGGGGGTGGTGGTCGCTGCGAACGAGCCGAACTCCCGCACCTTGCCGAGTGCGGAGATCCGCAGGGGCCCGCAGCGCAGGGGCGCGCCCCACTCGCCCGGGAACCCCCCGGCCTCGGCCAGGACGTGCGCCGCGTCGGCCTCGCGCTGGAACAGCGCTTCGGGCGCGACCCGGCCGCCGTGGACATCCTGTCCGCCGATGCTGTGTCCGCCGATGCCGTGTCCGTCGACGACACTCTCCCCGGCGGCGCCTTCCCCGGGCAGCCGCCGCACCACCGCGTCCCGCAGCCCCGCCCGCAGCTCGGGCACCAGGTCGGCCCCCACTTCCACGCCGTACCGTCGCCCGGCCGCGCGCAGGGCCCGCTCCCAGAAGGAGTCGTCGTACAGCAGCGCACCCCAGGCGGCGATGGCTCGCTCCCAGGGCGGGGCTGTTCGGCCTGAAGGGGCTGTGGGGCGCGGGGAGTTGAGGAGGGTGAGCGCGAGTGCGTGCGTGACGCAGTGGTCGGCTGGGTCGCGCCGGGCGGCCGTGTCGAGCAGGTCGGCGGCGAGGTCGCGCCGCCCGCCCACGGCCAGCGCGGCGCCGTACAGCGCAGGGAAGCCCCCGGGTACCCGATCGAGCTCCCAAGCCGCGCCCAGCAGTCGCGCCGCTCGCGCCCAGTCGGCCCGGCCCCCGCCGAGCGCGCCGAGCCCGGCCTTGCGCAGCAGGCCACCCACGCGACGTACACCGCACCCTGACACGGCGCCGTCCGACCCGTCCGAGCCGTCCGAGCTGTCCGAGCCGCCCGCCGAGTCGACTCCCAGGGCCGCGGCCACCCACGCCCCCTCGTCGTCCAGTGCCCCACCCCGAGCCGCCGCGCGCAGATCGTCCCGCGCCTGCTCCAGCCACCCCAACTTGACGCGCACGTAGGCACGTTGGACGACTGCGCGCGGGGGCGGCGTCGCGCACGCCAGAGAGCGTGTGAAGTAACCCTCGGCGGAGGTGAGTTCACCCTGGTGGGCCGCGGCGCAGCCGAGCCAGAACAGGGGAGCGGAGTCGTCGGGCGCGGCCTCGTGGGCGTGCCGGAACTCCGTACGGGCGCCGTCGGCATCCCCGTCGGCGAGACGTACGCGGCCGAGCCCCACGAGGGCCCGCACCGCGACGTCCGGGGCGGGGGCGAGCGACAGGGCGCGCCGGAAGCACCGCTCGGCGACGCTTCCGTCCCGGCCCCCGGCACCCGTCCCGGCCCCGCGCCCGAGGGCCGACTCGCCCTCGGCGCACGCCCTCTCCGCGTCGGCGGGCGCCGACTCCGCTCGTGGCCCCACGTCTCACCAGCCCCCGTTCAGCGGCAGGTGGCGGTCCTTCAGCCCGCCGCCTCGTCCAACTCCGAGCGCCAGCGGCCCAGTTGGCGATCGTAGTGCAGCGGGCCCACCTGGAACCGGGTCAGGTCGAGGCCCAGCAACTGCTCATACGCCTCGGCGGGCAGTTCCGGTTCCAGCACCACGCTGAGCCCGCTCCGGTCGTCCTGGAGCACCAGTGGCCGCGGCGCCCCGCCGCCACCGGCGGTGCCACGGCTCGCCCCGCGCCGCACCACGCCCTTGAACGACACGTACGCGTCCCGCACCGCCTCCGCGCCCAGGCCGCTGAGGAAGGCGTGGAGCGGCAGCGAGGCGAGCACGAGCCAGGGGATGTCGGCCGCGCCGCGGTGGCCGACGGCGCGGCGCACGCGGGCGGTGCGGACGCCGAGTCCGTCGAGCGCCGCGACCAGGTCCTGCCCGAGGGCGTCCGGCGCCTCCTCGTCGAGCAGCAGCTCCGCGCGCAGCGGCAGGGCGTCGGGCATGGGGGCGGGTTCTCCTTCCGGCGGCGGACGCGGGCGCGGGTCCGGGGTGGCGGCGGGTGCGGGCCCGAACCCCGGGACGGCGGGGTGTGGGCCCGAACCCCGGGACCCGCAGCCTAGGGGCGCCGCCCGCCCCCGCACCGGGAAACATGGATCTCTCACCCCACCGGTGGCTCGTATGCACGATTCTTCCGGAATACGGGATTCATGGAACTTTCGGCCCGCCCCGCCGGTCTTCTCCAGTGAACGCTGAATCAGAGCGGAACACGGGGGGTGTTCACCTTGACCGACGTCCGAACCGACCACACCGACATCGGATTAATCACCGAAGCCGAAGCCGAAGCCGAGGCTGAGGCTGAAGCCGCAGCCGGAGCCCGCGAACTCGTCCCGTTCGTGGCCCCGTTGACCGTCCCGCCCGTCCTGCGCCCCGCGGGCGGCGACGTGCGCGAGGAGACGGAGATCGCCGTCCGCCCCGCCTGGGTGCGCCTGCACCCGCAGCTTCCGCCCACGCTGATGTGGGGGTACGACGGGTGCGTGCCGGGCCCCACCATCGAGGTGCGGCGCGGCGAGCGCGTGCGGATCGCGTGGACCAACCGCGTGCCCAAGGAGAGCGAGTTCCCGGTCACGGCCGTCGAGGCGCCGGGCTCCGCCCCGCCGCCGAGCACCCGCCCGGGCCGCGAAGGCATCGAGCCGAACAAGGACGTGGCCGCCCTCCCCGCCTGGACGGTCACGCATGTGCACGGCGCGCAGACCGGCGGCGGCAACGACGGCTGGGCGGACAACGCGGTCGGCTTCGGCGACGCCCAGCTCTCCGAGTACCCGAACGACCACCAGGCGGTCCAATGGTGGTACCACGACCACGCCATGAACATCACCAGGTGGAACGTCTACGCGGGCCTCTACGGCACGTATCTCGTCCGGGACGACGAGGAGGACGCGCTCCAACTCCCCGCAGGGAAGCGGGAGATCCCGCTGCTGATCGCCGACCGGAACCTGGACACCGACGAGGACGGCCGCCTCACCGGCCGCCTCCTGCACAAGACCACGATCGTCGACCCGAAGAACCCGGAGACGGGCAAGCCGGTCTCGCTGCCCTTCACCGGCCCGTACACCACGGTGAACGGCCGCATCTGGCCGTACGCGGAAGTGGCCCCCGGCTGGTATCGCTTCCGGCTGGTCAACGCCTCCAACGCGCGGACGTACGACCTCGTCCTCGTCGACGAGGACAACGCGCCCGTGCCCGGCGTGCTGCACCAGATCGGCAGCGACGGCGGCCTGCTGCCCCGGCCGGTGCCCGTCGACTTCGACGCGGCCCTGCCCGCCCTCACCGTCGCGCCCGCCGAACGCTTCGACCTGCTCGTCGACTTCCGGAAGCTCGCGGGCAAGCGGGTCCGGCTGGTGAACAAGGGCCCGAACGCGGCGCCGGGCGTGCCCGACCCGGCGGGCGACGTGCGCCATCCGCACGTCATGGAGTTCCGCGTCGGCAAGGGCGACGGAGCCCGGGAGACCTTCCGGCTGCCGGAGGTCCTGTCCGGCTCCTTCCGGCCCATCGGGCACGGTGTCCCGCACGGCCACCGCCTCGTCGTGCTCACGCCGCCCGCCACCAAGGGCGGCGGCGGACACCCGGAGATGTGGGAGATGGTGGAGGTGAAGGACCCGGGACCCATCCGGGTCCCCACCGACGGCATCATCCAACTGCGCGGCCCGGACGGCGCCACGAAGACGTACCGCAGGATCGCCCGCACGTTCAACGACGGCCTCGGCTTCACCATCGGCGAGGGCGCGTACGAACAGTGGAGCTTCCTCAACCTCGCGGTGAACCCGAACGTGACCCACCCGATGCACATCCACCTGGCCGACTTCCAGCTCCTCGGCCGCGACGCGTACGACGCGTCAGGCTTCGACGTGACCGTCGGCGGCACCCGGGCGCCCGTCACGCACGACCCGGCCACGCCGATTCCCCTCGCGCCCAACGAGCGCGGCTGGAAGGACGTGTTCCGGGTGCCGGGCGGTCAGATGCTGCGCGTCATCGGCAGGTTCGACGGGGCGTACGGCCGCTTCATGTACCACTGCCATCTCCTGGAGCACGAGGACATGGGGATGATGCGGCCGTTCGTCGTGATGCCGAAGGAGGCGCTGAAGTTCGACCACGGCGGGGGCGGGCACGGGGGCCACGACGGCGGTCACTGAAGCGGACTTCAGGCAGCCCGCGCGGCTCCCGCCGCGTGCGCCACGGCCGCCCGGGCGAGTGCCCGCACGACCGGGTGCGGGCGCGAGCCGTCGCCGGACAGCTCCGGCTGGAAGAGGGTGAGCAGGAAGAAGGGGTGGCCGGGGAGTTCGGCGACGCGCGCCCGGCCCTGCTCGTCGGTGCCGGTGATCCGCAGGCCGTGGGCCCGCAGGGTGTCCAGATGGCCGGCGTCGCCCGGCCCGTACGAGCAGTGGTAGCGCTCCAGGGTGCGGTCCACGCCGAGCACCGACTCGGCGAGCGAGCCCGGTGCCAGCTTCACCGTCCCCTCGTGGCCGACCAGCGAGCAGGCGAGCGGCACGATGAGCGGGTCGTCGGCGTCCGGGTCGTTCTCGGCGTGCGCGACCGACGTCAGCCCGCAGACGTTCCGCGCGAACTCCAGGAGCGCGTGCTGGAAGCCGCCGCACGTGCCGAGGAAGGGGACGCCGTCCTCGCGGGCCGCGCGGATCGCGGCCAGCGCGCCCGCCTCGCTGCGGTACGGGCTGCCGGGCAGCACCCACACCGCGTCGAAGCCGCGCAGCGCGCCCGGCTCCTCGGCGTCGGGCGTCGGTATCCAGTACGCGTCCAGGACCAGCCCGTCACGGTCGGCCAGGGCCTCCAGGAGGAGCGGGACACGGGTGTGCGAGGTGACGTTGGGGGAGCGGTCGCCGACGAGGGCGATGCGGGCGACGGGGGCCGACGACACGTCGTGGGCCCGGGTTCGGGAAGGGGATTCGCTCATGCCTGCCATCCTCGGCGCGCCCCCAAGTTCACGTCCAACGACAAAATCCGCACCCTTCATAAGCAACGCTGATGCACGTCGGCGATCCTGATCCGCATGGACCCGCACCTCCTGCGTACGTACGTCGCCGTGGCCCGCCTCGCCTCGTTCTCCGCCGCCGCGCGCGAGCTCGGCTACACGCAGTCCGCCGTCTCCCAGCACATCGCCGCCCTGGAACAGGACCTCGGCACCCCGCTCCTGACCCGCCGCCCCGTCACGCCCACCCGCGCGGGCGAGCGGCTCCTGGAGCACGCGGGCCCGCTGCTGCTGCGGCTCGACGCGGCGCGCGCCGAGGTCGCGGCCCTGGCGGGCGCCGCCGACGAGGGCCTCACGCTCGCCGCCGCGCCGACGGCACTGACGCCCCGTACGCTGCAAGCGCTCCCGCCGACCGGCGTCACCCTGCGCGTGCTGCCCCGCGCGGACGTCCCCGAAGCCGTCGCGACGGGCGCCGCCCACCTGGGACTCGTCGACGGACTCGCCGCGCCCAACGACCCGCTGCGCCTCGCCGACGTGGCCCCGCTCACCGCGCACGGCGCGGGCCAGGAACCCGTCCGTGTCCTGCTGCCCGCCGGGCACCCGCTCGCCCGCCGCACCGGCCTGCGCCTGGGCGACCTCGCCGACGCCCGCTGGCTGGACGCCCCCGGCGCGGGCCTGCCCCTGCGCCAACTGCGGTCCGCCCACGGCACCGGCGGCTTCCGCCCCGCACTGCGCTACGAAGGCACCGACGTCCGCACCCTCACCGCCCTCGCCGCGGCCGGCCACGGCCTCGTCCTGCTCCCGGAGTCGGCCGCCGCGGCGCCCGGCACCGTCGCCGTCCCGCTCACCGAGCCCCGCGTCGTCCACCGCACCGAACTGGTGCACGCCGGCGCGCTCCGCGGCCCCGCGGCCGCGTTCGCCGCACGCCTGGACGTCACCCGTTCGGGAATCGTCGCGCGGCGTCACGCCGGGTAGGGCTGTGGCCGGAGGCGAGCCATGGAACAGACCGCGTTGCGTCCGAAGCCCATCCCGGGACACGAGCCGGGTCCCGGCCGTACACCCGCCGAGCCACCCCGGCGACCGCACGCCGCGCACCGCCGCGGCAGGCGGCTCGTCACCCTCCTCTTCGGCCTGCTCTGCGCGACGGTCCTGGTGCTCTCGGGCGTGGGCCTCGGCACCGTGGGCGCCACCGTCATCGGCATGAGCAAGCTCGCGGAGATGCAGCGGCAGGCGGGCGGGCAGGGGGCGCCCACGCCGGGCGGTCAGGCGCCCGGGCAGGGGCCGCCGGGAGCGGCGAAGGAGCCCGGCAAGGGCCCGGGCACGCCCCCGGGCGCCGGGGCGCCGGAGCAGAAGGCGTCCGCGGGCGAGGGCTCCGCGGCCGTCGGACCACGGGCCGCCCCCCGCCCCGCCCTCGGCGTCGAAGCCGTCGACGCCCCGCGCGGAAGCGGCGCGCTGGTCGTCGGGGTGCACCAGCCGGGCCCCGGCCACGCGGCGGGACTCGTCCGCGGCGACGTGCTGGTCGCGTTCGGCGAGACCCGGGTGCGCTCGGCCGGTGACCTGGCGAAGGCGGTGACGGACGCCCGGCCGGGCAGGAACACCACGCTGACGGTCCGTCACGCGAGCGGAGAGCGCCAGGTGTTGTCGGCCCGGCCGGGTCTCGCCACGTGATGTCCCCGCCGGGCCCCCTCACACCACCCTGAAGTGCGTGGTCAACCGCCGCTCGTCGTCCAGGACATGGAAGGCGAGCCCGACCGGGGCGTCCAGGTCGACCAGGCCCTCGCCCTCCCAGGGCAGCCGCAGCGTCGACACCACACCAGGGCCGACGATCAGCGGCCGCCCGGCGAACGTGGTCGCCGCCGGGGTGTGCGCGTGCCCGATGATCAGGCCCACGATCTCCGGGTGCCGCTCCACCAGCTCCGCCAGCGGCCCGGGCTGCCGCAGCCGCCAGGTGTCCAGGCGCGGGTGGTGCATCCGCACGGGGTGGTGGTGGAAGGACAGGAGCACCGGCTTCGTGCCGCCGAGCGCGGCGAGCCGGTTCTCCGCCCAGGCGTACGTCTCCTCGTCGAGGAGGCCCTCGTCGCTGCCCGGCAGACTGGAGTCCAGCATCAGGATCTCGGTGCCGCCGACGCGGTGGGCTCGGTTCACCGGCGCCTCGGAAGGGGCGTCCTCGCCGAGCAGCGCCGTGCGGTAGGGGCCGCGCACGTCGTGGTTGCCGGGGCAGGTCAGGACGGGCCAGGGCGCGTCGGTGAACAGGACGCGCGCGGCCTCCTTGTACTCGGCCTCGGCGCCGTGGTCGGCGATGTCACCGGTCACCAGGAGCGCGTCCAAGGGCCCGGGCAGCGCCCGCAGATGGTCCATGACGCGCTCGGCCCGCTCCGTCGCACGCGCCGTCCCGTCCAGGTGAAGGTCACTGATCTGTGCCAGTACCAGCATGTCGTACGCCCCTCCGCACCGAAATGATCTAATGGTCGCGGGGCATCTAAGCATTAGTCGGCCGAGTCGGGGAACGGCCACCCGCAAACCGGTGGCATCGAAAAACCGGGCCGCCCATGATGGGCGCCATGCCGACCGCCCTCAACGCCTTCCTCGGGCGCCTGGTGGAGGGGTGAGCGTGCAGGATGCTGTAAAGATCAGGATGTTGGGGAAGATGCCGCAGCCAGCCCAGGAGGCCCGATGACCGCCACACCCGCGCCGTTCACCGCCGACGACTACCGCGCCCGCATGGACCGCGCCGCGCGCGCCGCGGCCGACGCGGGCCTCGCGGGCGTGCTCGTCGCGCCCGGCCCCGACCTGGTGTGGCTCACCGGCTACCACGTGCCCGCCGACACCGAGCGGCTCACCCTGCTCGTCATCGCGCCGGGGCAGGACCCGGTCCTCGTCGTGCCCAAGCTGGAGGCCCCCGACGCCGAGCGCGCGGCGGGCGCGTCCGCGCTGACCCTGCGGGACTGGACGGACGGCGTGGACCCCTACGGCGTGACCGCGCCCCTGCTCGACGCGCGCGGCCGCTTCGGGGTGAGCGACAACGCCTGGGCCCTCCATCTCCTCGGCCTGCAGCGGCAGTTGCCCGACAGCTCCTACGCCGCCCTCACCGACGCCCTGCCGATGCTGCGCGCCGTCAAGGACGCCGCCGAGCTGGAGCGGCTCGCCGCGGCCGGTGCCGCCGCCGACGCGACGTACGAGGAGATCCAGAAGGTGCCCTTCGCGGGCCGCAGGGAGACCGACGTCGCCGCCGATCTCGCGGACCTGCTGCGGCGGTTCGGGCACGAGCAGGTGGACTTCACGGTCGTCGGCTCGGGGCCCAACGGCGCCAGCCCGCACCACGAGGCCGGCGACCGCGTCATCGAGCGGGGCGACATGGTGGTCCTCGACTTCGGCGGCCTCAAGCACGGCTACGGCTCGGACACCTCCCGCACCGTGCACGTCGGCGAACCCACCGCCGAGGAGCAGCGCGTCCACGACGTGGTGCGCGAGGCCCAGGACGCCGCCTGCCGCGCGGTGCGGCCCGGCATCGCCTGCCAGGACGTCGACCGGGCGGCCCGCGCGGTGATCACCGAGGCCGGGTACGGCGAGTACTTCATCCACCGCACCGGCCACGGCATCGGCGTCACCACGCACGAGCCGCCCTACATGATCGAGGGCGAACAGCAGCCGCTCGTACCGGGCATGTGCTTCTCCGTGGAACCCGGCATCTATCTGCCGGGCCGCTTCGGTGTGCGCATCGAGGACATCGTCACGGTCACCGAGGACGGCGGACGCCGGTTCAACACCACCGCGCGCGAGCTGGCGATCGTCGACTGAGGCACCCGCCCGGGGCGGTACTCACGACTGAGGCCCGCCCCGGCCGGTCAGCCGCTCACCCGTGCGGCCGCTCGTCCGTGAAGTGCGCGAGCAGGTCGTACGGATAGGGCAGCGGCCGCGCGCTCGCCTCCGTGAGGCGGCCCCGCTGCTCCGCGGTCAGCTCCCAGCCCGCCGCGCCCAGGTTGTCGGTGAGCTGTTCCACGGAGCGCGCGCCCACGATCGGCGCGGTCACGCCCGGCCGCTGGAGCAGCCAGCGCAGCGCCACCTGCGCGGGCGTGCGGCCGGTCTCCTCCGCGACGGCGACCACGGCGTCCACCACCCGCCACGTCTCCTCGGTGGCCTGTTCCTCCCAGGACCCGCCGCCCCGCGCCCCCGCGGGCGGCGCGTCCATGCCGCGCCGGAACTTCCCCGAGAGCCACCCCGCCTGGAGCGGGCTGTACGGAATGACGCCGACACCCTCGGCGGCGCTGAGCGGAAGCAGCTCCCACTCGGCCTCGCGGGCGAGGAGGTTGTAGCGCGGCTGGAGGCAGACGTACGGCTCCCAGCCGCGCGCCCGGGACAGGTCGAGGGCCTTCTGGAGCTGGGCCGGGGAGACGTTGCTGGTGCCGAGGTAGCGGACCTTGCCCGCGCGCACCAGGCCGTCCAGCGTGGACAGGGTCTCCTCCAGCGGCGTGCGGGCGTCCCACACGTGCGTCTGGTAGAGGTCGATGTGGTCCGTGCCCAGGCGGCGCAGGCTCGCGTCCACCGCCGACAGGATGTGCTTGCGGCTCAGGCCGCGCGCGTTGGGGCTCTCGCCCATCGGCAGGAACACCTTCGTGGCGATCACGAGGTCGTCGCGGCGGCGGCCCTTGAGCCAGCGGCCGAGCACCTCCTCCGATGCCCCGCCGCCGTACACGTCGGCCGTGTCGATGAACGTGCCGCCCGCCGCCGTGAACGCGTCCAGCATGCGGTGCGCCGTCGCCTCGTCCGCGCCGCCCTCGCCGCCGCCGAACATCATGGCGCCGAAGCACAGCTCGCTCACCCGCAGCCCGGTCCCGCCCAGGTACCGCTGTTCCATGCGATCTCCTCACGTGTCCCGCCGCACGCTAAAGGTTGAAGTGCCCTTTAGGTCAAGGGCGTTCGGAGGGTGATTTCAAGCCCTACGTCAAGGCCAGCACCGCGCACGACTCGCCCGGCAGCCGCAGCACCCCGTCCGCCCCCGGCGCCTCCACCGGGTCCCACGCGGCGAGCACGCGCGCGTGCGGCACGCCCACCGGGATCGCCGCCGCCTCGCCGGAGAGGTTCACCGCGATCCGCAGATCCCCGCGCCGCACCGCGAACCAGCGCGCGGCCTCGTCGTACGCGACCCGCACCGCCGCCAGATCGGGGTCCGTGAGGTCCGCGCGGGCGTGGCGCAGCGCGATCAGGTCGCGGTACCAGGCGAGCACGCGCGCGTGCGGCTCGCGTTTCGGCTCCGACCAGTCGAGGCAGGAGCGCTCACGGGTCGCCGGATCCTGCGGGTCCGGGATCTGCTCCTCGGCCCAGCCGTGCGCGGCGAACTCCCGCCGTCTGCCCCGGCGTACGGCCTCCGCGAGCTCCGGGTCCGTGTGGTCGGTGAAGAACTGCCAGGGCGTGCCGGCCGCCCACTCCTCGCCCATGAACAGCATCGGCGTGCACGGGCCGGTGAGCGTGAGCGCGGCCCCGCACGCGAGCAGGCCCGGGGACAGCGTGGCCGAAAGCCGGTCGCCCTGGGCGCGGTTGCCGATCTGGTCGTGCGTCTGGGCGTAGCCGAGCAAGCGGTACGCGGGCGTGCGGGCGCGGTCGACCGGCCGCCCGTGGCCGCGGCCGCGGAAGCTCGAGAACGTACCGTCGTGGAAGAAGCCACGCGTCAGGGTCTTGGCGAGGGCCGCGAGGGGCGCGGCCGCGAAGTCCGCGTAGTAGCCCTGGGACTCGCCGGTGAGGGCGGTGTGCAGGGCGTGGTGGAAGTCGTCGTTCCACTGCGCGTGCAGGCCGAGTCCGCCGCTCGCGCGCGGGGTGATCAGACGCGGGTCGTTCAGGTCGGACTCGGCGATCAGGGCGAGCGGCCTGCCCACCTCGGCCGCCAACTCGTCCACGGCCGTGGCGAGTTCTTCCAGGAAGTGCAGTGCCCGGGTGTCCCGCAGCGCGTGCACGGCGTCCAGGCGCAGCCCGTCGATCCGGTAGTCCCGCAGCCAACTGAGCGCGCTGCCCACCAGATACGCGCGCACCTCGTCTGAGCCGGGCGCGTCCAGGTTCACGGCCGAGCCCCACGGCGTCTGGTGCGTGTCCGTGAAGTACGGCCCGAACGCGGGCAGATGGTTGCCGGACGGGCCGAGGTGGTTGTGCACCACGTCGAGGACGACGCCGAGGCCGTGCTCGTGCGCCGCGTCGACGAACCGTTTCAGCGCCTCCGGGCCGCCGTACGGTTCGTGCACGGCCCACAGCGACACGCCCTCGTACCCCCAGCCGTGCCGCCCGGGGAAGGGGCACAGGGGCATCAACTCGACGTGGGTGACGCCGAGTCCGGCGAGATGCCCGAGGCGCCCGGCGGCCGCGTCCAGCGTGCCCTCCGGGGTGTACGTGCCCACGTGCAGCTCGTAGAGCACGGCGTCCCGCAGCCCGCGTCCGGCCCATGGCGCCCGCCACGCGTACCGCCCGTGGTCGACCACCGCGCTCAGGCCGTCGGGGCCGTCGGGCTGCCGCGGCGAGCGCGGGTCGGGCAGCGCGGGGCCGCCGTCCACCGAGAAGCCGTAGCGCGTGCCGTCGGCCGCCGCCGCCTCCACCGTCCACCACTCAGGGCGATCCGCGGCACGCGTCAGCGCGTGCGCGGCCTCGTCCGCGCCCTCAAGGACCAGTTCCACCCGCTCGGCGCGTGGCGCCCACACTTCGAACCTCACCGGCAGCCTCTCGTCCGTCGTTCGTGCCCGGGTCGTCGACGTGTCCGACGCGTCGTGCTCGTCCGACGCGTCCGGCTCGTCGTTCCATGGTGCGCCAGACGTGATCGCCACGGAGGGGTTCGGCGCTTTCCGGTGACGCGGTGTCGACGCTTTCGCGTCGCCCGGCGACGGCCGTCTATGCTCACTCTCCGTGCTCGCTCGACCGCCCGTCCTGCGGGGCGCCCGCCGCGAAGGCGGGGGATGATGGTGCGAGGGAGGGCGGGGAGGGCGGGGACGACGGAGCCTAGGGGCAACTTCAGGACGGTACGGCGATGAAGAGCCAGGGAACAGCCGCAAACGGGGTCGTCGAGAGCCGCTCGGTGTACGGCGCGCCCTGCTGGGTCAGCCTGTCCACGCGTGACCTGCCGGCCGCGGAGGAGTTCTACCACGCGGTGCTCGGGTGGGAGTGGCGCGTGGGCAAGCTGGGAGAGCAGTACAGGTTCGCGAGTGTGAACGGCGTGCCGGTCGCCGGGGTGTCCGCCGTGGAGGCCATGGGGCAGACCGCCGTCGCGTGGACGCCGTTCTTCGCCGTGTGCAGCGCCGACGAGACCGTGGCCCGCAGCCAGGAGCGCGGCGGGACCACCGCCGTCGGCCCGATCTCGTTCCCGCCGGGCCGGGCGGCGCTCCTCGCCGACCGCGACGGAGCGGTCTTCGGCATCTGGGAGGGCGAGCTGGTGTCCGGCTGGGAGGAGTGGCGCCGCGCGGCGCCGGTCTTCGTACGGCTGCACACGCGGCACGCCTTCGAGGCGGCCATCTTCTACGGCGAGGTGCTCGGCTGGGAGTCCGCGGAGTCGGGGTGCTGCGAGGTCGACTACGAGAACGAGGAGGTCGTGCTGCGCAGCCAGGGCGACGTCGTGGCCCGCATCCACTCGGGCGCGGTGGAGGCGGCGCCCGACCCCGCGATCCGGCCGCGGTGGCAGATCCACTTCGCGGTCGCCGATGTCCCGGCCTGTGTCCGGGCCGCGCGCGCCCACGGCGGCAGCGCCGAGTACACCGGCGAGGGCACGGAAGCGGCGGTCCTGACCGATCCGGACGGGGCGCGCTTCTTCGTGAGCCCCCGGCCCGCGGCGAGCCCCAGGCCCGCTGCCTGAGCCTCCGAGCCCCCGGCCGCGTGAGCCTCCGAGCCCCCCGGCCGCGGCATGAGCCGCCCCCGTCGGGGCGGTGCACCAGGAGCGGCCTGGAGCCCTGACGGGGGCGGCTTCCCTTGACGTGAGCAAGCGTCAGCAAACGTCAGCCGGGGACGGCAGAGGTCAGCTCTGGTCCCGGCGCATCGAGGGGTCGGCCTTGCGCGCGCGCTCCTTGGCCTCGCCCATGACCTTCTTGGCTTCGCCGCGGGCCTGGTCGATCTTGCCCTCGACCTGCCGCTCGCGGTTGCCGGTCATCTTGCCGGTCATCTCCTTGGCCTTGCCCTTTGCCTTGTCCATGCCGCCCTTGTCGGCCATGGCTCCTCCTTGCTGGGGGGGGGTGTGTCGGTCCCGCTCAACGTAAGCCGAACCGCACGCCCACGCGCGCGGGGAAGTCACGGAAAGTAGTCGTCGGGACGGGTCGGAGCAGTCGGCAGGAGCGGTCGGCTTCCTCCTCGTACGCTGGAGTCGGGGCGCAGCCGCGCACGGAGTCCCTCCCAGGGGGAGACATGAACGCACCACGCCCGTCGATCGACGAGTCGTACTGGATGGCGACCACGCCGACGACCCACTACCCGGCCCCGGAATCCGACCTGACCGCCGACGTCGCGGTCGTCGGCGGCGGCATCGCGGGCCTGTGCACCGCGTGGGACCTGGTCCGCGCCGGCCTCGACGTGATCGTCCTGGAGGCGGACCGGATCGCCGCGGGCGTGAGCGGATACACCACGGCCAAGATGACCGCCGCCCACGGCCTCATGTACGCGCGCCTGGAGGCCGAGCACGGCGCCGACGACGCCGGGCTGTACGCGCTCTCGCAGCAGGAAGCCGTCGAGCGGACCGCCGCCCTGTGCGCCGAACTCGACATCGACGCCGACCTGGAGCGCGCCCCCGCCCTCACCTACGTACAGGACCCGGAACGCGTCGACGAGCTGCGGCGGGAGGCGGCGGCGGCACGCCGGGCCGGGCTCGACGCCTCCTTCGTGACCGACACCGACCTGCCCTTCGCCGTCGCGGGCGCCGTCCGCGTCGAGGGCCAACTGCAGTTCCACCCGCGGAAGTTCCTGCTCGCGCTGGCCGAGCACATCACCGCCGCCGGCGGACGGATCTTCGAACGCGCCCGGGTCACCGGCCTGCACGACGGCCACCGCTGCCGTCTGACCACCGAGGGCGGCGCCACCGTCGAGGCACGCGACGCGGTCATCGCCACGCACTACCCGGTCTTCGACCGCACCCTGCTCTTCACGCTGCTCAAGCCCCGCCGGGAGCTGGTGATCGCGGCGCCGGTGCCGTCGGCCGCGGCGCCCGCCGGCATGTACATCACGCCGGAGGGCGGGACACGTTCGCTGCGCAGCGCCCCCTACGACGACGGGCGCCGGCTGCTCGTCGTCACCGGCGAGTCGTTCACCCCGGGCGAGGGTGACGTACGCGCCCGGTCCGAGCGCCTCGCGGACTGGGCGCGCGCGAACCTGCCGCACTTCGCCGAGGCGGACACCTGCTACCGCTGGGCCGCCCAGGACAACGACTCCGTCGACCACCTGCCCTACGTCGGCCACGCCCACCCCGGCACCCAGCACGTCTACGTCGCCACCGGCTTCGGCGGCTGGGGGATGAGCAACGGCGTCATGGCGGGGCGCCTGCTCACGGCCCACATCGTCGGCGGGCCCCGGCCGGCCTGGACCGAGCTGTACGACCCGCGCCGGCTGCCACCGGTCCGGGACGCGGGCCGGCTCGCCGCCCACCAGGCGGCCGTGGCCAAGCACTTCGTCGGCGACCGCCTGCACACCGGCCACGTCGACTCGGTGGCCGACATCCCGCCGGGCAGCGGAGCCGTCGTCCGGCTTGACGGCCGGCGGTGCGCGGTCCACCGCGACGAGGCCGGACACGTCAGCGCCGTCTCCGCGCGCTGTACGCACCTCGGCTGCCTGGTGCACTTCAACAACGCCGAACAGGCATGGGAATGCCCCTGCCACGGCTCCCGCTTCGCCACGGACGGCTCGGTCCTGCACGGCCCGGCCACCCGCCCGCTGGAACCACGTGAGATCCCGGAGCCCCCGGCCTAGCCCTCTGCCCGCTCCAGGCAGTCCTCCGCCAGCTTCCGGTCGAGCGCGGCCCGGACGAGTGCCGCGGCAAGCACCGCCGTCCGCTCGTTCCCCGCGAGCCGCGTCAGCCCGGACGCGGTCCGCGGCAGACCGAGGCGCTCCGCCCCCTGCAGCACCTTCGCGTCGAGGCAGGGGCGGTACTCGGGCCACACGTCCTGCACTTCGCGCAGGAAGATGTCCGCGCCGGTGGGGCCGAGGCCCGGCACCCGGCGCAGCAGCCGCTTCAGGGCCGCCGCGTCGCCGTTGGCCTCCTCCCGGGTCCGGCGCAGATCGCCGCGCCACTCGTCGAGCACAAGACGGGCGCCGTCACCGAGCTGGGTCGAGGTCCGTTCGTCGTAGCGCCGGTAGCCGCCACGTCCCAGGGCATCGACCCGCTGCTGCCAGGTGGCGTCGGCCATGTCCCGCGGACCGCGCATCCCGGCCTCGTACAGCGCGCGCGTGCTCGCCACCGCCACGGACGCCCGGATACGGGCGCTGAGCAGGCATGACAGGACGAGCGTCCGATAGAGCGGCTGCGGGGTGTCGGCCAGCTTGATGCCCGCCTCCGCCGCGTACGTCTGTCCCGCGGCCTTGAGCAGCTCCCGCATCACGGCTTTCTGGCCTGCCATGGCTTCGCCTCCTGAGTGGTCGAGGTCCGGGCGGGGCGGGACAGCAGGAGCAGGCTGTGCGGCCCGACGGGGACGTCGCTGTCCGCCTTGTGCTCCGTCTCGTCCGAGCGGCCCCCCGGGTCCATGGTGTCGATCCGGGTGGTCCAGCGCTCCCCGTACGTGGTGTCCGGCAGATGGAAGACGACGGGTTCCCGGTAGCTGTTCAGGAGCAGCAGGAAGGAGTCGTCCACCACGGCCCTGCCGTGGACGTCGGGTTCCGCGATGGCGTCGCCGTTGAGGAAGACGCCGACGGCGTGGGCGTCGGGCCGCAGCCAGTCGTCGTCCGTCATCTCGCGGGCGTCCGGCCGCAGCCACACCAGGTCGGGCAGCGGCTGGTTCTCGTGCGTGGGGGTCTCGCCGCGGAAGAAGCGGCGTCTGCGCAGCACCGGCTGCGCGGCGCGCAGCGCGATGGCGCGCCGGGTGAAGCCGACCAGTTCGCGCTGCTCCTCGTCGAGGTCCCAGTCGACCCAGGACAGCTCGCTGTCCTGGCAGTAGGCGTTGTTGTTGCCCCGCTGCGTGCGCCCCAGCTCGTCGCCGTGCGCGAGCATCGGGATGCCCTGCGACAGCATGAGGGTGGCGAGGAAGTTGCGCTGCTGGCGCCCGCGGAGATCGAGGACCCGCTGGTCGGTGGTGGGGCCCTCCACGCCGCAGTTCCACGAGCGGTTGTCGTTCTCGCCGTCCTGGTTGCCCTCGCCGTTGGCCTCGTTGTGCTTCTGCTCGTAGCTGACCAGGTCGCGCAGCGTGAAGCCGTCGTGGGCGGTGACGAAGTTGACGCTGGCGCGCGGGCGGCGCCGATCGTGCTGGTAGAGGTCGGAGGAACCGGTGAGCCGGGAGGCGAACTCGGCGAGCGAGTGGTCCCGGCAGCGCCAGAAGTCCCGTACGGAGTCACGGTACTTGCCGTTCCACTCCGACCACAGCGGCGGGAAGTTGCCGACCTGATAGCCGCCGTCGCCGACGTCCCACGGCTCGGCGATGAGCTTGACGCGGCCGACCACCGGGTCCTGCTGGACCAGGTCGAAGAACGCCGAGAGCCGGTCCACGTCGTGGAACTGGCGCGCGAGCGTGGCCGCCAGGTCGAAGCGGAACCCGTCGACGTGCATCTCGGTGACCCAGTACCGCAGCGAGTCCATCACCAGTTGCAGCACGTTGGGATGGCGCATCAGCAGGCTGTTGCCGGTGCCGGTGGTGTCGAAGTAGTGCGCCGGATCGTCCTGTGCCAGGCGGTAGTACGAGGCGTTGTCGATGCCGCGGAAGGCGAGGGTGGGGCCGTGTTCGTTGCCCTCGGCCGTGTGGTTGTAGACCACGTCCAGGATCACTTCGAGCCCGGCCGCGTGCAGCGCCTTGACCATCGACTTGAACTCGGTGACCTGCTCGCCGCGGCCGCCGTGCGCCGCGTAGGCGTTGTGCGGGGCGAAGAAGCCGATGGAGGTGTAGCCCCAGTAGTTGGTCAGGCCGCGGTCGCGCAGGAACCCGTCCTGCACGTACTGGTGCACCGGCATCAGCTCGACGGCGGTCACGCCGAGGGACGTGAGGTGGTCGATGACCGGCTCGGTCGTCAGGCCCGCGTACGTGCCCCGGAGTTCCGGAGGCACCCCGGGGTGCCTCCGGGTCAGGCCGCGTACGTGCGCCTCGTAGATCACGGTCTCGGCGTAGGGCCGCCGGGGCGGCCGGTCGCCCTCCCAGGGGAAGGACGGGTCGGTCACCACCGAGAGCGGGGCGTGCGCGCCGCTGTCGGCCGGATCGGGCCCCCGCGCCGCCCGCTCGAAGAGCGACGGGTGGTCGACGGAATTGTCCGGCTGCCCCTCGATCGCCCTGGCGTACGGGTCGAGCAGCAGCTTGGCGGGATTGCACCGGTGGCCCCCGGCGGGGTCCCAGGGGCCGTGCACCCGGTAGCCGTAGCGCTGCCCCGGGCCGACCCCCGGCAGGTAGCAGTGCCAGACGAAACCGTCGACCTCGGAGAGGGGGAGGGCGCGGTGCGTGCCGTCGTCGTGGACGAGGACGAGGTCGACCCGTTCGGCGACCTCGCTGAACAGGGCGAAGTTCGTTCCCTCGCCGTCGAAGGTGGCGCCCAGAGGAGACGGGCTTCCGGTCCAGGTGCGCACGCGACTGCCTCCGTACGGGTGAGGGGCGGGGCCCGGGGGCGCCCCGAGGGTCTCGCGGCCCGGCGTTCCCGCGCCGGGCCGCGCCCGGTGTTCCGGCGTCGGCGTCAGTGCGCGGCCGGGTCGGCCGACGCGGCCAGGGCGGCCGTGTCGGCCCACGCCGCCGGCGTGACCGTGTCCGTCGACGCCGCCAGCGTGGCCGTCACCTCCTCGCGCGGCACCCGCTTCGCCTCGCGCAGGCTGGGTGCGGGCGTCGTGGGGACCAGCCGGGCGTACTCGGTGGCGCGGGCGCGGCACGAGAACCAGATGATCTTTCCGTCGGTCGCCGGGCAGCTTCCCCAACCGTCGCTCAGCGCGGCGATCTGCGCCAGGCAGCCCTGCGGTTCGTAGTGCCGCAGGGGCAGGTCGCGGTCGCTGTCCGACACGGCGGTGATGAGGTGCTGCCCGTTCCACCACATCTCGACGGAGGTCTTCTTGTCCGTGCCGTGCTCCTCGATCGCGGACAGCAGCACGCGGGTGCAGTGGCAGACGTGTTCGACGAGCATCCCCAGCCCCCAGTGCCGCAGGTGTGCGGCCAGGATGCGCCTGACCTGCTCGATCCTCTCCGGCGTGATCTCCACGTCGAGGTGGTAGTAGCAGGGGATCGCGGGCTTCATTGCTCTTGGCTCCTCTCGGCGAGGCTCCCGCTCCGCCCGGCCCCGCGGGCCGGGCCCCGAACACGAAGCGTGAGCATTGATCGCTCCTGAGTCAGTATCAGAGTGAAAGCACTACTCCATTCGCGCAACACGAGCGGACTCCAGTGCACGTGAGCGGGGGTCGGGGGGGCGAGCAGGTTCCGGCGGGCGCGGGTGGAACCCGGTCGTTGAATCTCCAACAGGACGCTGCGTGGCCGACCGTGCACCATGAGTGGGGAAGATCGGCCGGTGTCCTGACGCCGGTTCCTCTGCGCGTCGGCGGTTTCGCACCAGCCGGGTGCACCACGCGCGCTCCGGAAGAACGAGAAGGTGACCAGCGTGGTGCTGTTGCCTGCCAAAGCCGTGGTCTCGCGGCAGCTGGACGAATACCGGGCCTGGGAACGGCTGTTGGTCGCCGACCCCGCCGACCGGGTCGTGCGCACGCACTTCGAGAACACCGCGTACACCCTGTGTGTGCTGATGGGCGAGTGCACGGCGCGGGCCGCCGCCGAGGCGGCCGAGCGTTACCTGCGCCCGCGCACCACACGCAGGCCGCGGCCCGCCCCGAGCCGTTCGCGGCCGGCCCCCGACCCCCGGGGCCGGTAGCGGACGCGAGTCCCGCCGGAGTCCCGCCCACCCGAGCGCGGTGGAGGAGAGACCGATGACCTCAGCCCTACCAGCGATACCGGCCGTACCCGTCCTGGACGTCCGCCCGGTCGTCGACCGCGGCCGCCGTCCGGCGAAGGCGGTCCCCGGTGAGACCTTCCAGGTCACGGCCACGGTCTTCGGCGAGGGCCACGGAGCGGTCGGCGCCAACGTCGTGCTGGTCGGCCCCGGCGGCCGGGGCGGCCCCTGGACGCCGATGCGGGAGCTGTCCCCGGGGAGCGACCGCTGGGGCGCCCCGGTCACCCCGGACGCGGAGGGGCGCTGGACGTACACCGTGGAGGCGTGGGCGGACCCCGTGACGGAGTGGCGTCGCGCCGCCGAGATCAAGGTTCCGGCCGGCCTCGACACCGGGCTGGTCCTCGAGGAGGGCGCGCTGCTCCACGAACGCGCGGTGTCGGCCGCGCCGGACGGGGCGGCACGGCAGATCCTGCGGGCCGCCGCGGACGCGCTGCAGGACGACCTGAAGTCCCCGGCCGCCCGGCTCGCGGCGGCGCTGACGCCCGAGGTGGCGGCGGTGCTCGCGCGGTACCCCCTGCGGGAGCGGGTCTCGCGCTCGGACACCTTCCCGCTGCTGGTGGAGCGCCGGCGGGCGCTGTTCGGGTCCTGGTACGAGTTCTTTCCGCGTTCGGAGGGTGCGGTGGTGCGCGAGGGTGTGGCGCCGGTGTCGGGCACGTTCCGTTCGGCGGCGAAGCGGCTGCCCGCGGTCGCGGAGATGGGCTTCGACGTGGTGTATCTGCCGCCGGTGCATCCCATCGGTGCCACGTTTCGCAAGGGCCCCAACAACTCGCTGTCGGCCGGGCCTCATGACGTGGGTGTGCCGTGGGCGATCGGGTCGCCGGAGGGTGGTCATGATGCGGT
>NZ_AOPZ01000206.1 GCF_000414115.1 Streptomyces aurantiacus JA 4570 | reverse complement strand
GTGGTGGCCGTGAAGTGCGCGCTGATCCGCAGCGGGCCCGGCGGCAGCGCGCTCGGGGGCGACGGCACCGTGGAGACGTACGCGTCCGAAGGCAGCCGCCCGGCGTCCGGATCCGCCAGGGACACCCGCAGGCCGGTCAGGCGCACCCCCGCCACCCGCTCGGCCGATCCCCGCAGCACCGCCCGGGCCGCCGACTCCGCGAGCCAGGCCCCGTCACCCGGGCCGCCCAGCGGCAACACCCGGCCGAGGCCCAGCTGGCGACGTACCGCCGAGGTCCATCCGTCACCCGTCATGGCTCCAGCCTGCCGCATCCCGGGCGCGCGGGTGCGGGGCCGCGCTTAGTGTGGACAAAAGAGAGGATTCCCTGCCGAAAAGGACCATCGTGATGACCGACACCGGAGAGCGCACGACGTCCCAGACGCTCGCCAAGGAGTCGCCCGCCGAGGCCGCCGGGAAGGGCGGAGGGCAGCGGCGCGGGGGAGGCGATCCCGCGACACGCGGGCGGACCAGCATCGCGGACGGCGTGGTCGAGAAGATCGCGGGGCTCGCCGCCCGCGACGTGGACGGGGTGCACGCCATGGGCGGCGGGCTCGCCCGGACCTTCGGGGCCGTGCGGGACCGGGTGCCCGGCAGCTCGAAATCCGTCACGCGCGGGGTGAAGGCCGAGGTCGGCGAGGTACAGACGGCTCTCGACCTGGAGATCGTCGTCGACTACGGCGTCTCGATCGCCGATGTCGCCCGGGACGTACGGGAGAACGTCATCGCCGCCGTCGAGCGCATGACGGGCCTGGAGGTCGTCGAGGTGAACATCGCGGTGAGCGATGTGAAGCTGCCGGACGACGAGGACGAAGAGCAGCCCGGGCGGCTTCAGTAGCCGTCCGCGCGGACACAGCCGTCCGCGCGGGGCCGGACCCCGGGTTCCGCGCGGCGACAGGCTTTTCGCCCCGCCGCCAGGCGGCGTCGGCGGACGGTCTGGGTATGCGTGAAGCAGCAGCCGCCGCCGTGCGGCGGCGCGCGTGGCCGCAGGGGAGCACTGGGCGTGCAGGAGCGAAGGAGCGCACGATGAGCTTTGCCGTGATCGGCATGATCGCCGGAATGGCCCTCGGCTTCGCCGGATACTTCGGCGGCTTCGGGGCCTTCCTGCTGGTGGCCGCCCTGGGCGCCATCGGCTTCGTCGCGGGACGGTTCCTGGAGGGGGACCTGGAACCCGGCGACTTCTTCCGTCCGCGCGGCGACCGGCAGCGCTGAGCGGTGGCGGCCGAGGTCGTGGGGCAGGTCCCGCCCGGCGAGCGCGGCGCGACCCGCATCGCCGACCGCGTCGTCGCGAAGATCGCCGCGCGCGCGGCACGTGAGGCGCTGCCCGCGCTGCCCGCCGAGGCCGCGCCGCCGCACGCGACGGTCAGCCTGCGTCCCCGGGGCGGCGACTCCGCCCGAGCGGGGGAGGCCCCGTCCGAAAGCGCCCGGATCCGCGTCAGCCTCGAACTGGACTACCCCAGCGACATCGGCCGCCAGTGCGGCGCCGTGCGCCGCCAAGTCGCCGAGCGGGTAAAGGCGTTGGCGGGCATGGAAGTGCCCGAGGTGGCGGTTCAGGTCGAGCGGCTGCACTCGGCGCAGGCGCGGGCCGCGGCGCAGGGGAGGATCCGATGAGCGAGCCTCAGCAGGGCGGCGGGACGGACCTGACCAAGGCGGTGCCGGTCATGGAGGCCGCCGGATCGGGGGACGAACCGGAGCTCGACCAGTCGGCGTCCGCGGCCGACTACCGGCCGCTGCCCACCCTCAGCGGCGACGACGGCAGCGCCCCCCGTTTCTGGTCGGCGCGGCGCGTCCCCGCCGGGCTGCTCGCCCTGCTGATCCTCGGCGGGACCGGGCTGCTGCTGTACGACATCGTCGCCGTGCGGGCCGACCACCCCGCCATGCGGTGGCGGCGCGCACTCGCCCGTGAGCTGGCCGAACGGCCGCTGGAGAACACCGCGGTGCTCGCCGGGGCGGCCGCGGCCGCCGCGATCGGGCTGTGGCTGCTGGTGCTGGCGGTGACGCCCGGGCTGCGCGCCCTGCTGCCGATGCGGCGTACGCACGCGGACGTGCGGGCCGGGCTGCACCGCGCCGCCGCCGCGATGGTGCTGCGGGACCGGGCCATGGACGTGTCCGGGGTGCGGTCGGTACGCGTACGGATGAGCAGGTCCAAGGTCGACGTGCGGGCCGTGTCGCACTTCCGCGCGCTCGACGACGTACGCGGCGACCTGGACACGACGCTCGCCGAGACCATCCGCGAGCTCGGGCTCGGCAGGTCGCCCGCGCTGTCGGTGCACGTGGCCCGGCCGGGCCGGAAGGAGTGAACGGGCATGCTGCGTACGGTGAACCGCGTCCTGCTCGGCCTGCTGGGCCTGGTGCTCGTGCTGGTCGGCGGGTCCGTCCTCGCCGTCGGGCTCGGTGCCGGGCCGCCGTCGTGGTGGGTGCACGACGGTCGCGACGACGTGCTGCTCAGTGACGCCGACCGGGCGCGGTGGCGCGACGACGGCTGGTGGTGGCCGACGGTCATCGGCGTGCTCGCCCTGATCGTGCTGCTCGCCCTGTGGTGGCTGACCGCGCAGCTCCGGCGGCGCCGGCTCGCCGAGGTCCTTGTGGAGACCGGGGACGGGGAAGGGGCGCTGCTGCGGGGGCGGGCGATGGAGGGCGTGCTCGCGAGCGAGGCGTCCGCCCTGGACGGCGTGGAGCGCGCACGCGTGCGCCTGACCGGTCGGCGCAACGCGCCCTCGGCGCGGGTCGGGCTCCTCCTCGAGGCGCAGGCCGTCCCGGCGGAGGCGTTGCGGCGGACCTGCGAGGAGGCGCTCGCGCATGCGCGGGACTCGGCGGGCCTGGAGCGGCTGCCGGCCACGGTGGAGTTGCGCGCGGTGAAGCACCGCGCGGAGCGCGTCAGCTGATCCGGGGCCGGGGGCGGAAGCTGTTCGCCGCCGCTGCGCGGCGGCTGCTCCCACCCACCCGCCCGCCCGTGACTGTCGGCCCCGGGGTTGCCCCGAGGGCGGCCGCCTGCGACGGGCGGGAGGGCCGGTGGGGGACACCAGCGCTAGAACCCCCGCCTCGCCCCGCCGTCCACCGGCACCATCACGCCCGTGAGGTACGACGCCGCGGGGGAGAGGTAGAACGCGGCGGTGCGGCCGAACTCCTGGGGCGTGCCGTAGCGGCGCAGGGGGATGCGGGACTCGGCCGCCAGGCGGGCCGCCTCGGGGTCGGCGGCGAGGCCGTCCAGCTCGCGGACGCGGTCGGTGTCCATGCGGCCCGGCAGCAGGCCGAGGACCCGGATGCCGCGCGGCCCCAGCTCGTCGGCGAGGGAGTTGGCGAAGCCCGCGAGACCGGGGCGCAGGCCGTTGGAGATGGTCAGGCCCGGGATCGGCTCGTGCACGGAGGTGGACAGGACGAAAGCGATGACGCCGCCCTCGTCCAGCTCGGCCGCCGCGGTCCGCGCGAGGCGCACGGCACCGAGGAAGACCGAGGTGAAGGCCGCCTGCCACTGCTCGTCGGTGTTGTCGGCGACGTAGCCGGGCGGCGGCCCGCCGACGCTGACGAGGATGCCGTCGAGGCGCCCGAAGTGCTCGCGCGCGGCCGCGACGAGCCGCTCGGCGGCGTCCGGGTCGGCGTTGTCCGCGGCGACGCCCACCGCGTTCGGGCCGAGCTCCGCGGCCGCGGCGGCGGCCGTCTTCTCGTCCCGCCCGGTCAGGACGACCTTCGCGCCCTCCGCGACGAGCTCGCGGGCGGTGGCGTTGCCGAGGCCACGGGTGGCGCCGGTGACGACGTACACACGGTTGTTCAGTCCAAGATCCATGGCCCTATCCTGCCGCGCCGGTCCCGTAGAGGGCGAGGGCGGTGCCCGCGAGACCGACATGGCTGAACGCCTGCGGGAAGTTGCCCAACTGGCGCGCGGCCGCCGGATCGTACTCCTCCGAGAGCAGCCCCACGTCGTTGCGGAGCGCGAGCAGCCGCTCGAAGAGCGCGCGGGCCTCCTCGCCCCGGCCCGTCATGTGCAGCGCGTCGGCGAGCCAGAACGAGCAGACGACGAAGGCCCCTTCGCCGCCGGGGAGACCGTCCACGTTGCTGCTGTCCACGTCGCCGCGGTCGACAGGGCCGCCGTCCGCAGCGGCGCCGTCCGCAGTGCCGCCGTCCACCGCGGCGCCGTCCACCGCGATGCCGTCCGCAGGGTCGGCCCCCGGGTCGGCCCCGTCGGCGGAGTAGCGGCGCAGGAAGACGCCGTCGCCCGTGCCGAGCTCCGCGCGCACGGCGTCGATGGTCCCGACGACGCGCGGGTCGTCGGCCGGCAGGAAGCCCGTGCGCGGGATCAGCAGCAGCGCCGCGTCCAGCTCGGGCGAGTCGTACGACTGCGTGAACGTGTTGCGCTCCGCGTCGTAGCCGCGCTCGCACACCTCCGCGTGGATCTCGTCGCGCAGCCGCCGCAAGGAGTCCACGTCGCCGGGCAGCCCGGGATCCTCCTCCAGGGCGCGCACCGTGCGGTCGGCGGCGACCCACGCCATCACCTTGGAGTGCACGAAGTGCCGCTGCGGGCCGCGCACCTCCCACAGGCCCTCGTCCTTCTTGTGCCAGTTCCGGCGCAGGAACTCCATGAGCGCGAGCTGGAGCTTCCAGCCGTCCGGGCGGGTGACGAGGCCGGAGCGGCGGGCCAGCGCGAGCGAGTCGACGACCTCGCCGTACACGTCGAGCTGACGCTGGCGGACCGCCCGGTTGCCGATCCGCACCGGCGTCGAGCCCTCGTACCCCGGCAGCCAGTCCACCTCGTACTCGGGAAGCCGCCGCTCGCCCGCGAGGCCGTACATGATCTGGAGGTCGGCCGGGTTGCCCGCGGCCGCGCGCAGCAGCCAGTCGCGCCACGCCTCGGCCTCGTCCAGATAGCCCGCGGCGAGCAGCGCGCCGAGCGTGAGGGTGGAGTCGCGCAGCCAGCAGTAGCGGTAGTCCCAGTTGCGTACGCCGCCGATCTCCTCGGGCAGGGACGTGGTGGGCGCGGCGACGATGCCGCCGGTCGGGGCGTAGGTGAGGGCCTTGAGCGTGATCAGGGAGCGGACCACGGCGTCGCGGTGCGGACCGTCGTACCGGCACTGGGCCGCCCACGCCTGCCAGTCCTCGACGCTGTCGCGCAGCGCCTGCGCGGTGTCGAGCAGCTTCGGGCACGCCTCGTGCGAGGGGTGCCAGGTGAGCACGAACGTCACGCTCTCCCCGGCCGCCACGGTGAACTCGGAGTACGTGGTGAAGTCGCGGCCCTCGGCGCGCACCTCCGGTTCCGCGCGCAGCCATACGGAGTCGGGACCCGCGACCGCCACGTGGTGGCCGTCGGCGCGGCGCATCCACGGCACGACCGAGCCGTAGTCGAAGCGCAGCCGCAGCGTGCTGCGCACGGTCACCTCGCCGGTCAGGCCCTCGACGACGCGTACGAGGTCCGGGGCGCGGTCGCGCTGCGGCATGAAGTCGGTGATCCGCACCGAGCCGTCCGGGGTGTCCCACTCCGTGTCCAGGACGAGGGTGTCCGGGCGGTAGGCGCGGCGGGTGCAGACGTCGGCGTCCTTGGGCGCCATGCGCCAGTGGCCGTGCTCGTCGTCGCCAAGGAGCGCGGCGAAGCAGGCCCCCGAGTCGAAGCGGGGCAGGCACAGCCAGTCCACCGACCCGGTCCGGGAGACCAGGGCGGCGGTCTGGTGGTCGCCGATCAGGGCGTAGTCCTCGATGGGGCGTCGCGGCACGGGTGACGGTTTCCCGGTTCGGGGGTCCGTCAATCGGGGGCGGCTTCGCCTTTGTCCGGTATCCGCGGAACGGTCCGGCCGGCTCAGGCCGTCGCGGGGGACGCTTCCACGGGCTCGGCCTGGGCCTCGGCTGCCGCCGCCGCGAGCCGGTCCTTGCGTTCGCGGCGGACCAGGACCACCCAGCCCGCGGGGACCCCGGCGGCGAACAGCCACCACTGCACCGCGTACGCCATGTGCGGGCCGATGCCGCTGTGGTCGGGCTCGCCGAGGAGCTGCGGAGAGTCGGACCGCGGCGAGGTCTGCTGGACGTAGCCGCCGAGCACCTGCTTGCCCAGGGCGTGCGCCTGCTGGCCGCTGCTGATCAGCATGATCTGGCGGTCGGGCAGGCCGCGTACGTCCTTGATGCCGCTGGCCGCGGACGTCTCGTCGCCCATGAGGCGGCCGGTGACGGTGACTTCGCCGCGGGGCGGGGCGGGGATCTTGGGGAAGGCGGTCTGCGGCCCGTCGGCCGGGATCCAGCCGCGATTGACGAGCAGTACCTTCCCGTCGTCGAGGACGAACGGGGTCAGGACGTGGAAGCCCACCTCGTCGTCGGAGTTGGTGCGGCGCCGCACCACGACCTCGTGCTCGGTGTCGTAGGTGCCCTTGGCCGTCACCCGGCGGTACACGGCGGAGTCCGGCACCTCACGGCCGGGCGAGGTGAGCCGCTCGGCGGGGACCGGCGGGGCGTCCAGCGCCTTGCCGATGCGCTCGTTGCGCGCCACGCGGTTCTCGTGGCGGTGCAGCTGCCAGAAACCCAGCTCGATCATCACGGGGATGAGGACGAGACCGATGAGGGTGAGGATCACCCACTGGCGGGTCAGGAGGAAGCGGTACACCCCACGACGGTACAACTCCGTCATGGGGTGCCTGGCAGGGGGTGGTACTCAGACCTTGTCGACGATCCCCACCCGCCCCTCCGCCCGCGAGCAGTGCGCCCCGCAGTACCAGTGGCCCTCCACCTCGACGCCCTGCCCGATGATGCGGCAGCGGCAGTGCTCGCAGATCGGCGCCATGCGGTGGATGGCGCAGGCGAAACAGTCGAAGACGTGCACCGCGCCCTGCGCGTGCACCTCGAAGGACATGCCGTAGTCGTTTCCGCAGACCTCACAACGTGCCATGCGCCACAGGGTGGGACGCGGCGGCGGTGCGGGGCGAGCGGTGGGCGGGCGAGTCGCCCGGCAATCACCCGTCTGACGCGGGGGAGCGGCCGGGAGGGGGCACGTCCGTTCGGAGGCCGGGCGCGTCTGCGGCCGGGGTGTCCCTGCGGGCGGTGCCGTCGGCCGGGGCCACGTCCTGGAGGAGCTGGCCGAAGGCCGCCTCGTCGATGACCGGGGTGCCGTACGCCCGGGCCTTCGTCGTCTTCGACGTGCCCGAGTCCGGGTCGTTCGTGACGAGCAGGCTCGTCAGCCGGGACACGCTCGTCGCGATGTGCAGGCCGGCCTCGAAGGCGCGGTCCTCCAGGAGCTCGCGGTCCACGGAGGTGTCTCCGGAGAAGGCGACGCGCATGCCCTGCTTGAGGGGCTTGCCGTCCTCCCACCGCCCGGGGTTGGGGAAGGGGCAGGCGGGACGCTTGCGGGAGGCGCGCCAATTCCCCGGCTGGTACGAGGAGTTGGGCGCCCAGGAGCCCGTGCCCTGGCGGCCGACGCGGGCCCCGCCGTCGGACCACTCGGTGAGCGGGCGGCACTCCAGGAGCGGCAGCCGCAGGCCCCCGCCGGCCGCCGCCCGCAGGCTCGGCCGGAACGCCTCGGCGAGCACGCGGGCGTCGTCGAGGGCGTGGTGGGCGTGGCGCTGGACGACGCCGAAGTGGGCGGCGAGGGACTCCAGCTTGTGGTTGGGCAGCGGCAGCCCGAGCTCCTTGGAGAGCGCGATGGTGCACAGGCGCTGGCGGACGGGCGCTGTGCGCTCCGCGCGCGCGTACTCCCTGGCGATCATGGACCAGTCGAAGACGGCGTTGTGCGCGACGAGGACGCGGTCCGCGAGGCGGGCGGCGAACTCGTCGGCGATGTCGGCGAAGAGCGGGGCGTCGGCCAGCTTGTCGCTGGTCAGGCCGTGGATCCACACCGGGCCGGGATCGCGCTGCGGGTTCACCAGTGTGTACCAGTGGTCCTCGACCTCGCCCGTGGCGTCCAGGCGATAGACCGCGGCCGAGATGATCCGGTCGTCCCTGGACAGGCCGGTGGTCTCGACGTCGACGACCGCGTACCCCGAAGGGTAGGCGGGGGGCCAGGGGGTGCCGGATGGCTCCGGCGGCGTCGCGTCGGTCGCCCCGGTGGCCGTCGGCCTCGCCGGCCCCTCTGTCAGCGATGCGGTCGTGCGGTCTTCGAGCATGGTCCATGAGGATACGGGCCACGACTGACAGTCAGTTCCCAGGGGAGGACGCGGTGGCGTCCGCGCCGCCTTCGTCCTTGTCCTCGTGCCGCCCCCTCGCCACGTCCCCGCCGCGCCCGCCCGGCACCTCCCCGCCCGGCCCGAGCAGCCCCGCCACCAGCGCCCGCACCGACAGCGTGAACAGCCGTTCGGCGTCCAGGGGCCGGGCGAGCGCGCGGGCAAGGGCCGGGTCGTGGCCGGCTGTCCGCGCTTCCCACAACTGATGCTCGTCGGGGCGTTGGACCGGCGCGCGCTCGCGGTTGCGCTCCACCAGGACATGGCCGACGACGTGGACCTGCACGGCACGCACGGCGTCGGCCGCGCGTGCGCCGCGCAGCCCGGCGGCGTGCATCTCGTGGGCCAGGGCCTGCTGCGCGGGCAGGAACATCCGTTCCGTCAGGCCGCGTTCGTGGACCATCGCCACGAGGTGCGGGTGGTCGCGCAGTTGGCGGCGCAGGGCGCGCGCGACGGAGGCCACGCGCCGGGCGGGCGTGCGGCCCGCCGGGCGGATCTCGCCGAGGTCGGCGACGGTCCGCTCGACGAGGGCGTCGAGCAGGGACTCGCGGTTGCCGACGTGCCAGTAGATCGACGTGACGGCGGTGCCGAGCTCGGCGGCGAGCTTGCGCATGGTCAGGGCGGCGGGGCCGTGCTGCTTGACGAGGTCCGCCGCGGCGGCGACGACCCGTTCCCGGTCCAGATGACCGCGCGTCTCTTTACCCTTCACGGCTCCTGTTGTAACTGTGTTACAGAACCCCCCGCAAGTGCCTGACAGCTCCGGCCAGTTCTCTGATCAGTTCCTTCGGCGAAGGGTGGTACGGCATGGCACGCGTACGCTACGGCGCGCGCACCGAGGCGGAGATCGCCGCGACGCGCACCGCGAGCAGCAAGCTTCCCGACATCTGGTCCACGGGCGTGGTCGCCGTGTGGGAGAGCGACCCGGACGTGGTGGCGGCCGTCCTGCCGCCGCCCCTGAAGCCCACGGCGCGCCCCCTGGTGCGGGCCAACATCAGCAAGGTCGACCTCGCCGGCTATCCCCTGGGCGCGGGCTCGGTGGCCGTCGCCGCGGAGCACGGCGGGGTGGCGGGCTGGTATCCGCTGGTGATGCCGATGACGCACGAGCGGGCCCTCACCGGCGGCCGTGAGGTCTTCGGGGAGCCGAAGAAGCTGGGCGAGGTCACCGTCGAGCGGGACGGCCTGGTGGTGCGGGCCGCCATGGCCCGGCACGGCATCGCGTTCGTGGAGGTGCGCGGGGCCGTGAGCGGCTCCCTGCCGCTGCCGGAGCCCGCGCAGAAGACCGACTTCTACTTCAAGTTCCTGCCCGGCGTGGACGGTTCGGGCTTCGACGCGGATCCGGTACTCGTGCACTGCGTACGCAACGAGCGGGTCCGCAAGCTGGAGAGCGTCACCGGGGACGTGGTGCTGCGGGAGTCGATGTACGACCCCGTGGCCGACCTTCCCGTACGCCGCCTGGTGGAGATCACCATCGGCGAGAAGACCAGCGACCAGCGCGGCCGGGTGGTGGAGCGGGTGAGCGCCCAGGCCCTGCTGCCGTACATCCACCAGCGCTACGACGACCCCCGGCAGATCCTCGACGGGCCGCCCGAGGGGAGCGTCTGAGATGGAGCTGCGCGCGGGACAGATCGCCGTCGTCACGGGCGCCGCGAGCGGCGTCGGGCTCGCCCTCGCGCGGCGGTTCGCGGCGGACGGCCTGGCGGTGGTCCTCGCCGACGTCGAGGAGGGCGCCCTGGAGAAGGCGGCGGCCGGGCTGCGCGCGGACGGGGCGACGGTGCACGCGCGCGTGGTCGACGTCGGCGTGCGCGAGCAGGTCTTCGCGCTCGCCGAGGACGCGTACGACAGGTTCGGGGCCGTGCACGTGCTGTGCAACAACGCCGGGGTCGGCTCCGGCGCCGAGGGCCGGATGTGGGAGCACGAGCCGAACGACTGGAAGTGGGCCTTCGAAGTCAACGTGGGGGGCGTCTTCCACGGCATCCAGGCGTTCGTGCCGCGGATGCTCGCGGGCGGCGAGGAGGGCCACGTCGTCAACACGTCCTCCGGGGACGGCGGCATCGCCCCGCTGCCCACCGCTTCGGTGTACGCGGTGACCAAGGCGGCCGTCGTGACGATGACCGAGTCGCTGTACGCGCATCTGAAGGCGGAGCACGCGCGCGTGGGCGCCTCCGTGCTGTTCCCGGGGCCCCACATGCTGCGCACCGGCCTGTGGGAGTCGCACCGCAACCGCCCCGAGCGGTACGCCAAGTCCCGCCCCCGCAAGGCGCCCTACCGCAGCCTCGGCCAGTGGGAGACGGCCATGAAGGAGGCCGGGCACGAGGTGGCCTTCACCCCGGTCGAGGAGGTCGCCGACCACGTCGTGGACGGCCTCCGCGCCGACCGCTTCTGGATGCTCCCCGCCGGCGAGCACAGCGACCGGCAGATCCGCGCGCGCTCCCGCTCGATGCTGGAGCGCGCCAACCCGTCGTACCTCGAAGGCTTCATCCTGGATTGAGAGTTGACGATGACGGCTCAGCACGACCCGTACGTGATCATCTCCTCCGACTGCCACGCCGGCCTGCCCACCGAGGAGTACCGGCCCTATCTGGACGCCCGGTTCCACCAGGACTTCGACGACTTCCTCGCCGGGCGCGACCGGCGCCGCGAGGAGATGACCCGGCTCGGCATCCGCAACGAGGCGTTCGCCGCCCAGTGGTTCAGCGACAACGAGGAGGGCCTGAAGGGCGGCTGGGACGCCGGGCAGCGGCTGAAGGAACTCGACGGCGACGGGGTGGCGGCCGAGGTCGTCTTCCCGGACGCCGACGCCGTGGACAGCCAGACCGCCGCGCCCTTCGGTGTGGGACTCGGCCTCTCCGGAGACCAGGATCCCGACCTCGGCATGGCGGGCGCGCAGGCGCACAACCGGTGGCTCGCCGACTTCGTGTCCCAGCATCCCGAACGGCACTGCGGTGTCGCCCTGCTGCCCGTCACCGGCGAAGTGGACCGCGTGGTCGCCGAGGTGCGCCGCGCCAAGGAGTCGGGCCTCGGCGCCCTGATGATCCCCTCCATGTGGGTCGACAAGGCGCCCTACCACGACCGGCGTTACGACCCCGTGTGGGCCGCGGCGGCCGAGTGCGCGATGCCGGTGCTCACGCACTCCGGGGCGGCGCCCCGCGAGGAGTACGGCGACCATCTCGGCATCTACGTCTCCGAAGTGACGTGGTGGCCCGCGCGGCCCCTGTGGTTCCTGCTGTGGTCCGGGGTCTTCGAGCGGCATCCGGGTCTCAAGTTCGGGGTCGCGGAGTCGGGCTGCTGGTGGCTGCCGAACCTGCTGTGGTTCATGGACCGCCTCTACCTGGGCGCGCACGGCGGCAAGAAGCTGTCGCCGTTCGCCGAGCTGAAGCGCCCGCCGCACGAGTACCTGGACCGGCAGATCTTCGTCTGCGCCACCAACACCAAGCGCCGCGAGCTGGCCCAGCGCTACGAGATCGGCGTCGACAACATCCTGTGGGGCAGCGACTTCCCGCACCCCGAGGGCACCTGGCCCGACACGCGCGCGTGGCTCGCGAAGACCTTCCACGACATCCCGGTGGCGGAGACCCGGCGGATGCTGGGCCTGGCCGCCGCCGAGGTCTTCGGCTTCGACACCGAGCGCCTCGCGCCGCTGGCCCGCCGCATCGGCCCGACCCCCGCCGACCTCGGCCAGGCGGACGACCAGGAGGCCGTGGAGGCGTCCTGGGCGCGCTCGCGCGAGGTGGGCCGCCACTGGCTGACCGACCACGACTTCCCGACGCTCGGGGTGACCCCATGACGTACACAGATCCCGTGACGCGCGCCGGCTCCCCGGCCTACGCGGCGACCGACCGCTACACCGTCATCTCCGCCGACTGCCACGCCGGCGCCGACCTGCTCGACTACAAGCCGTATCTGGAGAAGCGTCACCACGACGCCTTCGACGCCTGGGCGGCCACCTACGTCAATCCGTACGAGGACCTGCTCGCCGACACCGCCGACCGGAACTGGAACTCGGACCGCCGCGTCGCCGAGCTGGAGGCGGACGGCATCGTCGCCGAGGTCGTCTTCCCCAACACCATCCCGCCGTTCTTCCCTTCGGCGTCCCTGATGGCCCCGGCGCCGACCCGCCAGGAGTACGAGCAGCGCTGGGCGGGCCTGCGCGCGCACAACCGCTGGCTCGCCGACTTCTGCGGGGCGGCGCCCGGGCGCAGGGCGGGCGTCTTCCAGATCCTCCTCAACGACGTCGAGGAGGCGGTGAAGGAGATCCGCAGGGCGGTCGGCGCGGGTCTCACCGGCGGGGTCCTCGTTCCCGGTACGCCACCGGGGTCGGGGCTGCCCGAGCTGTACTCGGGGACGTACGACCCGCTCTGGGCCGTCTGCGCGGAGCTGGGCGTGCCCGTGAACCACCACGCCGGATCGGCATCCCCGCCGCTGGGCGAGGAGCCCGCCGCGCGCGCGGTGTTCATGGTGGAGACGACGTGGTTCTCGCACCGGGCGCTGTGGCACCTGATGTTCGGCGGCGCGTTCCGGCGCCACCCGGAGCTGAAGCTGGTCCTCACCGAGCAGGGCTCCGGCTGGATCCCGGGCGTGTTGGCAATGCTGGACTATTACCACGGGCGGCTCGTCGCGGCCGTCTCGCGCCGGGACACCGCCGAGTCCAAGTTCGGCGCCGGACTCGCCGAGGCCATGGGCAAGGGGCCCTCCGAGGTGTGGCGCGACAACTGCTACGTGGGCGCCAGCTTCATGCGGCCGCACGAGGCGGCCCTGCGCGACCGCGTCGGCCTCGACAAGATCATGTGGGGCAGCGACTACCCGCACGACGAGGGCACCCACCCCTACTCGCGCGAGGGCCTGCGCACCGCCTACGCGGGCCTGCCCGCGGCCGAGGTCGCGGCGATGGTCGGCGGCAACGCGGCCCGTGTGTACGGGTTCGACCTGTCCTGCCTGGACAAGATCGCGGCCCGGGTGGGGCCCACCGTCGGGGAGATCGCCGAACCCCTGAAGGAACCGCCGGCCGGGGCGACGAGCCCGGTGTTCGCGCCGGGCGGCGGGGCGCGGGTGTGGTGACCGGGGCGGGCCGTGCCCGGGGCGACCCGGGCCGCGCCGGTGCGCCGCTGCCCGGTGCGCGGCCGCGCGGGTGAGACCCTCCCCGGGTGAGCGATCAGGCACCCGGCGAGGGCGGTACCACCGCACCCGACCACGACGAGGCCCACGGCGGCGCGCTCGGCACCCGCCTCAACTGGCTGCGGGCCGCCGTCCTCGGCGCGAACGACGGCATCGTGTCCACCGCGGGCCTCGTCGTCGGCGTCGCGGGCGCCACCAGTGAGCGCGCGACCATCCTGACGGCGGGCCTCGCGGGACTGCTCGCCGGCTCCATGTCGATGGCCGCCGGCGAGTACGTCTCCGTGTCCACCCAGCGCGACTCGGAGAAGGCCGCCCTGGCCATGGAGAAGCGCGAGCTGCGCGAGCAGCCGGAGGCCGAACTCACCGAGCTGACCGACCTGCTCGCCGCCCGCGGACTCAGCCGCGACGTGGCCCGCGAGGCCGCCGAACAGCTCACCGAACGCGACGCGCTGCGCGCCCACGCGCGCGTGGAGCTCGGTATCGACCCCGACGAGCTCACCAACCCCTGGCACGCCGCGTGGGCGAGCTTCCTCGCCTTCACCGCGGGCGCGCTGCTCCCGCTGCTCGCCATCGTCCTGCCGCCCGCCGCCTTGCGCCTCGGCGTCACCGTCCTCTCGGTCCTCGGCGCACTCGCCCTGACCGGCTTCAGCAGCGCCCGCCTCGGCGCGGCGGCGGTGCGGCCCGCGGTCGTACGGAACGTGGCGGGCGGGGCGCTGGCGATGGCGGTGACGTACGGGGCGGGGGCGCTGCTGGGGGCTGCCGGGGTGTGAGGGGAACGCGGCCCGCGGGGGCGGCGCGGTGGTCCGACGGCGGCCCGGCCTGCGCACCGCTTTGGCGGAGATCACCAAAAACCGGGGCCGTACCGGCGGTAATACTTATCAGTAACAACCCCTAGCGGCGGCTCAACGGCCGTTCTACGGTGCACGCATGTCCCCGAACCTGCCCGATGTCGTGCTGTGGTCCATCCCCGCGTTCGTGCTGCTCACGGTCATCGAGATCATCAGCCATCGGGTCCACCCCGACGAGGACGCCGCCGGGTACGAGACCAAGGACGCCGCCACCAGCATCACCATGGGGCTCGGCAGCCTCGTCTTCGACCTCCTCTGGAAGATCCCGATCGTCGCGATCTACTCGGGCGTCTACGCGCTGACGCCGCTGCGCGTGCCCGTCCTGTGGTGGACGATCCCGCTGATGCTGCTCGCGCAGGACTTCTTCTACTACTGGTCGCACCGCGGCCACCATGTGATCCGCGTCCTGTGGGCCTGCCACGTGGTGCACCACTCCAGCGAGAAGTTCAACCTCACCACCGCGCTGCGCCAGCCCTGGACCAGCCTCACGGTGTGGCCGTTCTACCTGCCGCTCATCGCCTGCGGCGTGCACCCGGCCGCGCTCGCCTTCTGCTCCGCGACGAACCTCGTCTACCAGTTCTGGATCCACACCGAACGCATCGGCAAGCTGCCCCGCCCCGTCGAGTACGTCTTCAACACCCCCTCCCACCACCGCGTCCACCACGCCTCCCAGGGCGGCTACCTGGACCGCAACTTCGGCGGCATCCTCATCATCTGGGACCGGATGTTCGGCTCCTGGGTCCCCGAGACGGACCGCCCCGTGTACGGCCTGACCAAGAACATCACCACGTACAACCCCCTGCGCGTGGCCACCCACGAGTACGTGGCGATCGCCAAGGACCTGAAGACGGCGTCCAGTTGGAGCGAGCGGGCGGGGAGAGTGTTCCGCGGACCGGGCTGGCAGCCCCAGCAGCCCGCGTCGGTTCCGGCGGCGGCGACCCCGGAACCGACAGCGGAGAAGGTCGCGTGAGCACCCCGAAGCGGCCCACCCTCGCCGCGAGTGGCGAGCCGCCTCGGCCCGCTCCCGCTGTGGGCAGTCGTGCCGCAGGGCGGCACGGGTGGGCACAGCGCAATGTTCCGGGTGCGGATACGCCTGCGTCCATGAGGCACCGCTACGGCACCTTGGCACTGGCGGCGTTCAGCCTCGCGGCAGCCGCCGACCTGGGCAGCCTCGCCGCCGGGGCCGACACGGGCCACCTCATCCTCAAGCCGCTGCTCATGCCCCTGCTGGCGGCATACGTCGTGCTGAGGCGAGGCCCCCGCCTGCTCACAGCGGCGCTCCTCTGCGGCTGGGGCGGCGACACCCTCCTCCTGGCGGACGCCGACCCCGCCTTCCTGGCGGGCATGGGCTCCTTCGCCGTCGGCCACGTCTGCTACCTGGTGCTGTTCCGCCGCCACGGGGAGAGTTACGGCAACGCCCGCCCCGGGGCGGCCTTCGTCGTCGGAACGTACGCCTCCGCCCTGATCGTCACCGTCGCGCTCCTGTGGCCCGACCTGCCGCCGGACATGCGGGCCCCGGTCGCGGGCTACAGCCTGCTCCTCACGGCGATGGCCTTCGGCGCGACCACCCTCGGCCTCACGGCCGCGGCGGGCGGCGGCCTGTTCCTGCTGTCGGACACCCTCATCGCCACGGACGTGGCGGACTGGCCGCAGGCTCCACGGCCGGACTTCTGGATCATGCTGACCTATCTCGCGGCGCAGACCCTGCTGACCCGATCCGTGCTCACCAGCGGATCGGCAGCGGCACGGCGGTGAGCAGCGCCGACACCGCGACCACCGCGCCGAGCACGACCACCTCGGCGCGCGCGGGCGCGTACGCGGTGAGCGAGCCCGCCGCCGCGGACCGCTTCAGGCGACGGCGGGCGAGCAGCGCCAGGACGGCGACGACGGCCACGAGCAGCACCTTGGCGAGCAGGGTGCGGCCGTAGGCCGTGTCCGTGAGCTGGTCCGTCACGGTGTCCGGCGGCATCCGGCGCAGCGTGCTGAGGATCCCCGTCGCGGTGATCGCGGCGAACAGGACGGCGGCCACGCGCGCGTAGAGGCCCAGTACGGCAACGCCCGCCTCCGGGGCGGTCGTTCGCCAGCGCCGCAGCGTACGCAGCGCGTACAGCAGGCCGCCCGCCCACAGCGTCGCGCACGTCAGGTGCACCAGGGTGAGCCCGGAGCCGACGAGCGGGGTGTCCTCCGTCGCCGGGTGCGCGCGCAGCGCCTCCGCCACGACCACGGCGGCCAGCGGCAGCACCGCGCTGTCCGGGCGGCGCGAGCGCGCGCAGAGGGCGGCCACGACGAACGCGTTGACCTCCAGGAGCGCGAGGCGGCCGTCCCGGGACTGGTAGAGCCCGCCGACGTCCAGGTCGGAGGGCTGGTGCGGCACGAGGTTGCCGCTGGCCACGACGGAGGCGAGGCCCAGCGCGGCCACGCAGCCCGCGGCGGCGGCCCACCACCCCCACCCGGGCGGCACCGACGCCGGCGCCCCCGGCACCCGGCGCGCGAGCCGTCGTACGAAGATCTCGCCCGCCTGCACGCAGAGCGCCGCGAACAGCACCGTCCGCAGGAAGGTGATGCCCGGCGTGCCCGGCGCCTCCGCCTCGCCGGTGCCGTCGAGGACGGCGGCGGGCCCGAACAGCGGGACCACGGCCGCGACGGCCACGAGGAGGAGCACGGCGACGGCCCGGCCGGTCGAGGGACGACGCCGGTGCGCGGCGTGCACGTACGAGGAGGCAGCCACCTGCTCGGCGGCGGCCACGTACGAGGAGGCGGCCACCTGCTCGGCGGCGCACGCGCGCGGGGCGGTGGCCGCGTCCTCTGCGGTGGCCGCCTGCGGGGAGTGGCCGCCTGCGGGGAGGCGGCGGCCTGCCCGGCCGCCGCCTCGCCTCCTGGTTCCACTGACGGTATGGAGCTCACCACAAGATCTTCACCAGTCGTCCCACTCCTGGGCAAGTCCGGGCAAACAACTGGCGGGATGTCATTCCGGCCGAAGGCGCCGGGTCAGCGCCACACGGGCGCGTCCGCGCCCCAATCGCCCGGCGGGCGCTCCCAGTTCACGGGACCGTCGGCGAAGGACACCGGCGGACGGGCGTACCGCAGCCTTCCCGCGGGACCGTCCATCCCGGTGAGCCACGGATCCGCCGAGTACGCCGGCCACCCCGTGAGCCACGCCGCCGTCCGCGCCAGAGCCGCACGAGCCGGGTGCCGCCCGCGCCGCCGGCGCCACCCGCACCTTCCGTCGCCCGCTCGGAGAGCGACCGCAGCACCGCCGCGGCCAGCAGATGGCCCGTGCCGTGGTCCAGCGCCTGCGCGGGCAGCGCGCCGGGGCGGTCCGGCGCGCCCTCGGTGACCGCGATGCCGGACGCCGCCTGCACCAGGCTGTCGAAGCCGCGACGGCCGGACCACGGACCGGTCGTGCCCCACGCGGAGAGCTGCGCCACCACGAGGCCGGGCCTGCGCTCGGCCAGCGCCTCGGGGGCGAGGCCGAACCGGTCGAGGGTGCCGGGCCGGTAGCCGGTCACGACCACGTCGGCCCCGGCGAGCAGGTCCTCGAAGGCGCGCCGGTCCGCGCGGTCGGCGAGGTCGAGGGCGGTGGAGCGCTTGCCGAAGCCGGTGTCCGCGTGCTGGTCGGGGAGTTCGGGCAGGTGCGGCGGGTCGACGCGCAGCACGTCGGCGCCGAGCAGGGCGAGCGTACGGGTCGCGACCGGCCCCGCGATGACCCGGGTGAGGTCCAGGACGCGCAGCCCGGCGGCGGGCAGCAGCGGGCCCGCGTCCCCCGACGGCAGGGGCGGCAGCGGCGGCACCGCGTCCG
>NZ_AOPZ01000205.1 GCF_000414115.1 Streptomyces aurantiacus JA 4570 | reverse complement strand
GCGTCGGCGCCCGCCCCGGCGCCCGCCACCGTGACCGTCACGGGCACCGGCACCGCGAGTGCCGCGCCCGATCTCGCCGTCGTCAGCATGGCCGTCGAGGTCACCGCGCCGACGGCCGAGAAGGCGCTCGCCGCGCAGCACGCCGCCGCCGACGCGCTCCTCGGCGCGCTGCGCGGGCAGGGGGTCGCCGAGCGCGACGTGCGGACCGACAGCCTGGAGCTGTCCGCCGTGTACGAGGACGGCCGTGGGGTTTCCAAGCTGACCGGGTACCGGGCCGCGCAGAGCTTCAGCGTCAAGGTCCGTGAGCTGCACCGGACCGGCCGGGTGATCAAGGCCGCGTCGGACGCCGCGGGTGACGCCGTCCGCGTCAACGGGGTCTCCTTCGACGTCGCCGACGCGCGCCCCCTGCGCGCCAAGGCCCGTCAGGCCGCGCACGAGGACGCCCGCTCCAAGGCCGAGCACTACGCGAGCCTGTCCGGCCGCGGCCTCGGCCGCCTGGTCTCCCTCAACGAGGCCGAGGCCGCGGACCCGCGCCCGCTGACGGTGTCCCCGGCGGCCTTCGCCAAGCACGACGGGGTGCCGGTCGCTCCCGGCGAGATCGAGGACAACGTGTCGGTGGTGGCGGTGTATGAGTTGCGGTGAGGGTGGGTGAGTTCTAGCCCGTCCGGCGTTTGAGGACGAGGCCGTTCTTCAGGCCGATCGGGGGTCCAGGGGGCGGAGCCCCCTGGGGAGCCACAGGGTCAGGGCGTCAAGTCGGCCGGGGACAGGCCCAGTTCGCGGGCCAGGGCCTCGTCCGCCCAGGCGCGGGTCCGGGCCCGGGTCACCGCGCCCGGGTGGGCCGTCATCTGGACGGCGAGGCCATCGAGCAGGGCCGTCAGGCGCAGGGCGGCGGCCTCGGGGTCGGGGCAGCGGAACTCGCCCGCGGCCACGCCCTCCGCGATGACCTCGCCGAGGGCCTCCTTCCACCGGCGGTCCAGATCGCGGGTGACCGACCGCAGCGCGGGCTCGCGCAGCGCCGCCGCCCAGCCCTCGATCCACAGCCGCCATCCCTTGGCCGAGCCCGTCGGCGCGTACCAGCGCACCGCCGCCCGCAGCCGGCGCACCGCCGGCGTCCGCCGCCCGAGCAGCTTGCGCAGGTGTGCCAGATCGCCCTCGGCGGCGTGCGCGAACGCGGCCGCCACCAACTCGTCCTTGGTCGAGAAGTGGTACAGGACAAGGGCGTTGCTCACCCCGAGCGCGGCCGCGACGTCCGCGATGCGCACGGCCGCCACGCCGCGCGCCTCGATCTGTTCGACGGTGGCGGTCAGCAGCTCCACCCGCCGCTCCGCCACGCTCAACCGCACTCTTGTCACGCCGTGCACCCTACCTACGCGCGTCACGCTGGGCCTATGCGCGGCGGACGGGTCCCTCGCGCAGCTCGCAGGACGCCTTGAAGCCCTGACTGGTCAGGCCCATCGCGGAGTTGAAGCGCGAGCGCAGGTTCTCCACGGCCACCATCATGGTCAGCTCCACGAACGCGGCCTCGCCGAGCCGCGCCAGCAGCCGGTCGGCGATCTCGTCGTCGACCTCGGGCGGGTTCGCGGTCACGGCCTCCGCGTAGGCCATCACGTCACGCTCCAGCGGTGTGTAGACCTCGCTCTCGCGCCACAGCGGTACGTCGTGCAGCTTCCGCGGGTCCATGCCGCGCCCGTGGTTCTCCCAGTAGCCGAAATCCATGCACCAGGAGCAGCCGATGGACGCCGCCGACGCCATCACGGCCAGCGCCTTCAGGTCGCCGTCGAGCTTGTTCCACTTGGCGACGGACTGCTCGAAGCGCAGGTAGGCCCAGAGGGCGCGGCGGTGGTGGGCCATCGCCCTGCCCGGGTCGAGGACCTTGCCGTAGGCACGCTTCGAGTACCACTCCATGGCGCGGAAGAACAGCGTGCGGGGCGGGCTGAGCGAGATGCGGGCCATGGGGCCACCTCCATGTCGTACGTCGTACGCGGCGTGGTTCGCCGTCTCGGTGAGGTGACGGAACGGGCGGGTGCGGATGTGACATCGCCGCCGGGCGTACGCGCCCCTTCCGACAGCCGCTGTCGGAAGGGGCGCACATAATGGGGGAACCTGAGCAATCCTGTTCCTGGAGGTGCCGTGTCCCGGTTCTCGAGCCCCCGGCTCCGCTCGCTGCGGCCGCCCGCCTTCGGGGCGGACCCCGCGGGCGAACGGCTCGCGCGCATCCGCCGCTCGCCGCACTTCGCGAACGGCTCCTTCCAGAACCCGATGGGGGCGCGCACCAGACCCTCCGGGTCCGCCCTGGAGTTCGCGAAGATCTACTTCCGCAAGGAGGAGCGGGCCCTCCGGGCGCCGTCCGGCCTCATCCCGGTGCACGCGACGACCCTGGCGGACCTCGCCGAGCCCCCCGCGAGCGGCCTCCGGCTCACCTGGATGGGGCACTCCAGCGTCCTCACCGAGATCGACGGACGCCGGGTGCTCTTCGACCCCGTGTGGGGCGAGCGGTGCTCGCCGTTCGCCTTCGTCGGGCCGAAGCGGCTGCACCCGGCGCCGGTCCCGCTCGCGGCGCTCGGCCCGGTCGACGCGGTCGTCATCTCGCACGACCACTACGACCACCTGGACCTGCCCAGCATCAAGGCGCTCGCCGACACGGACACGGTGTTCGTGGTGCCGCTCGGCGTCGGCGCGCACCTGGAGCGCTGGGGCGTGCCCGCGGACCGGCTGCGCGAGCTGGACTGGCACGAGTCCACGGACGTCGGCGGGCTGACCCTCACGGCGACGCCCGCCCGCCACTTCTGCGGGCGCGGCCTGCGCAACGAGCAGCACACGCTGTGGGCGTCCTGGAGCGTGCGCGGCCCCGAGCACCGCGTCTTCCACAGCGGCGACACCGGGTACTTCCCCGGCTTCAAGGACATCGGCGCCCAGCACGGCCCGTTCGACGCCACGATGATCCAGATCGGCGCCTACTCGGACTTCTGGCCGGACATCCACATGCGCCCCGACGAGGGCATGCGCGCCCACCTCGACCTCCAGGGCGGGCGGCCGCACGGCGTGCTGCTGCCCATCCACTGGGCCACCTTCAACCTCGCGCCGCACCCCTGGTCAGAGCCCGGCGAGGGCACGCTCGCCGCCGCCCGCGCCGAGGGCGCCGCGATCGCCCTGCCGATCCCCGGCGAGCCCTTCGAGCCGTCGTCCGACGCGGTGCCCGACGCGCCCTGGTGGCGCGCGATCGCCCGGCCGCCGCGGGGCGCGGCC
>NZ_AOPZ01000204.1 GCF_000414115.1 Streptomyces aurantiacus JA 4570 | reverse complement strand
GCGCGCACGCCGCCGCCCCTCCGCGGCCACCCCCAGCGCCGCCTCCGCCGCCGCGTACAGCTCGGCCGGACGCACCCCGCCGAGCGCGGTGACCAGGTGGCCGTCGGGACGCACGAGCAGGAGCGTGTGCGCCGCGGCGCCCGGATATGCCTCGGCGACGAGGAGTTCGGCGGGGTGCGGGAGCGCGGTGACCGCCGCGGCGAGCCGGGGCATGATGCCCGCCGTCACCCAGTGCCGCCGCTCCCACACGACGGTGCCGGGCGCCACGAGCACGACGAGCAGCCGGCCGCGGCCGAGCCGGTCCCGGAGCCGTACGAAGGAACCGTCCGGCGCCGTCACTTCCACATCGGTGACCGGGCCGCCGGGAGCCGTGTCCACCGCCACCACGGAGTCCGAACTCTCCGGCGCCAGCGGCGAGTCGGCGTACGCCCCGGGCGCGCCCAGCTGCCCGCTCCCCACATGGCCGTCCATGAGCAGCGCGTCCTGGCTGCGCGCCGTCCCCGGGACGTACGCGCGCAGGCCCTTGCCGCCGCGCAGCACCGGCAGCACCTGGTCGGCGGCGCGCAGCCGCGCGGCGACCACGGCGCGCCGCTCGGCCTGATAGCTGTCGAGCAGCGCCGGGCGCGGGCCGTGGTGCCAGGCGAGCGCCAGCTTCCAGGCGAGGTTGTCCGCGTCGCGCAGCCCCTCGTCGAGGCCCTGGGTGCCCAGCGCCCCGAGGAGGTGCGCGGCGTCCCCAGCGAGGAAGGCACGGCCGACCCGCCACCGGCGGGCGACGCGGTGGTGGACCGTGTGGACGCCGGTGTCCAGCAGTTCGTACGACGGTGTGGCGCCGCCGCACCAGCCGGCGAGCGTCTCCCGGATGCGGGCCACGAGGACGTCGGGCGTCACCAACTCGCCACGCGACGGCAGGAGCCAGTCGATCCGCCAGACGCCGTCGGCCAGCGGACGGCCCGTCACCTCGGCACCGCCGTCGCGCCAAGGAGGGCTCCGATGCAACAACGCCTCACCGGGCCACGGAAGTTCCGTACGCAGCGAGGCGACCGCGTGCCGTTCCACGGCGGTGCGCCCCGGGAAGCGGACGTCGAGCAGCTTGCGCACGGTCGAGCGTGGGCCGTCGCAGCCCACCAGATAGCTGCCCCGCCACCAGGTGTCCTTCGGTCCGCGCGTGTGGGCGGTGAGCCCGGAGGCATCCTGCTCCAGGGCGTCGAGCTTGCTCTCGACCGCGACCTTGACGAGGCGTTCGTCGGCGATGGCGGCACGCAGCGCGCTGGTCAGCACATGCTGGGGGACGTGCAGCGGAGAGGGCAGCTCGTCACTGAACGTGAGCTCCCGCGTCACCTGCTTGCGGCGCATCGAACGCCAGCCGGTCCAGCGCGCGCCGGTGTCGGCGTCGCCGAACGAGTGCCCGGCGAGCCGTTCGACGAGCCCCGCGGTGTCCTCGCGCAGGACGGCGGTCCGCGCGGGCCGCTGCTCGTCCTTGCCGGGTCCTTCGTCGAGGATCACGGTGGGGACCGAGTGACGTGCGAGGGACAGGGCGAGGGTGAGGCCGACGGGACCCGCGCCGACGACGATCACCGGGTCCACGGCGTGCGGCCTCCTGCCAGGACTGTCCGGGAGCGCTGGACGTACGTACAGGAAATGGCAGTTGGAGCCCGGTGCACGATCACAGAACGTATGCAACAGACTGCGTGGCACCCCGTCAAGCCGGACGCTCGGGGACAGAACCCCCGGGGCTCCTCATGCTGCGTCGGGTATGGAAAACGCACAATGGCCCGCCGAAATCTCGGCGGGCCATTACGCGTGGAGCCTTACTTCTTCTCCGGAGACGTTTCGACGATCTCCGCCACCGCCGTGGGCTCGGCCGCGACAGCCACCTTGATGCCCGTCTTCGCCCGGCGTCCGCGCCGCTCCAGCCAGGTGGCGAGCGCGGACAGAATCATGCAGAGCGAAATGTAGATGACACCGAAGACGGTGACCGTCTGGACGAACGGATAGACGCCGTTGACCGGTGTGTTGTTGGCGATGAGCCGGGCGGACTGCAGCAGCTCGGGGTAGAGGATCATGAACCCGAGTGAGGTGTCCTTCAGCGTCACCACGAGCTGGCTGATGATCGACGGCAGCATCGACCGGATGGCCTGCGGGAACAGGACGGTCGCCATGACCTGGGTCTTGCGCAGGCCGAGCGCGTACGCGGCCTCCTTCTGGCCCGTGGGCACGGCGTTGATGCCCGCGCGGAGCACCTCCGCCTGTACGCATCCGTTGTAGATCGTCAGGCCGAGCACAAGCGCCCAGAACGGCGTCATGTCGCCGACGAGGCCGACCCAGAACGCGAAGATCGTGATGAGCAGGGGAATCGACCGGAAGAGGTCGATGAATCCGACCGCGAGCCACCGCACGGGACGGTGGTCGGAGAGCCGCGCCACGCACAGGATCACCGCGACGACCAGCGAGAGCACACCGGCGAGTGCGAACACCTTCAGGGTGGCGACCAGCGAATCCAGAATGTTCTGCCGGATTCCGGAGTAATTGAAGATGTCCCACAGATCCGGGTCGAACTCGCCCTTGTCGTTCAGGCGCAGAATGATCCAGACAATGCCGCCGATGACGGCGAGGCTGCCGATGACGGTGTAGATGATGTTGCGGACGCGGGCCTTGGGGCCCGGGGCGTCGAAGAGGACGTTCGCACTCATCGGGCGACCTCCAAACGGTGCTCCAGGACCCGGAAGAGACCATTGATGGCGTACGTGATGATCAGGTAGGCGAGGGTGATCCAGATGAAGATCATCACGATGTCGTAGCCCTCGTTGCTCAGAGTCTTCGAGACATTGAACAGATCGGTGTTGTCGAAGGCGCCCGCGATGGCCGTGTTCTTGGTCAGGGCGATGAAGATGCTGGAGAGCGGCGGCACCACGTTGCGCGTGGCCTGCGGCAGCACGACGAGCCGCATGCTCTGCGCGAAGGTGAGGCCGACGGCCCGCGCCGCCTCGGCCTGGCCGATCGGCACCGTGTTGATGCCGGAGCGCACCGCCTCGGCCACGAACGCGGAGGTGTAAAAACCGCACGCGGCCACGGCGAGTACGAACGAGTCCAGGTCCGGGTAGAGGACCTTCGGGACGATGAAGAACGCCACCAGGAACAGCAGCGTCAGCGGGGTGTTCCGCAGCAGGGTGACCCAGGCGGTCCCGAATATGCGCAGGGGCAGCACCGGCGAGACCCGGCACCCGGCGATGACCACGCCGACCACGATGGCCACCAGCGCACTGACGACGGTCAACTTGACAGTGCCGTAAAACCCTTCGCGGAAGAGCGACAGGTTGTCGAGCAATACGTCCATGAATTCTCCGCGAGGTGTTCGCGACGGGTCGCAGGGGTTCACGACAGGCCCAGACCGTCGACGTCGGCGGGGCGGCAGGTCTTCGCGACGGGTCCGACAGCGATTCCGGCATCGGCTTCTTACAGTGAACGTCCCGCTCCTGGCCGCGCCTCGGCGCGGGCGGAGCGGGACGTCAGGGACTACTTCGGGTCGGTGAAGGTCGGCGGCTCCTGGTACTTGGAGCCCGAGATGCCGATGGTGGCGTCGAACGCCTTCTTGTAGTCGCCGTTCTCCTGGTGCGCCTTGATGGCGTCCGCGACGGCCTTCTGCAGGGCGGCGTCACCCTTCTTCAGGCCGACGCCGTACGGCTCGTCCGAGAAGGTCTCACCGACGACCTTGAGCTTGCCCTTGTTCTGCGCGGCGTAGCCCATCAGGATCGCGTCGTCCGTGGTGACCGCGTCGACCTGGTTGTTCAGCATCTGGGCGACGCACTCCGAGTACTTGGAGAGCTCGGTCACCTTGGCGCCGTACTTCGGCTTCTTGATGTTCTGCAGCGGCGTGGAGCCGACGATGGAACAGACCTTCTTGCCGCGGACGGTGTCCGGGCCCTTGATGTCCTTCTCGTCCTTGCGGACCAGCAGCGAGGCACCGGCGTGGAAGTACGGGCCCGCGAAGTCGATCTGCTTCTTGCGCTCGGGGTTGATCGTGTACGTGCCGATCATCAGGTCGACGTCGCCCTTGGAGACCGCGGTCTCGCGGGCACCGGAGTCGACCGTCTTCCACTCGATCTGCTTCGGCGAGAAGCCGAGGTCGGCGGCGACCATCTTGGCGATCTCGATGTCGAAGCCCGAGCGCTTCTTCGTGGACTGGTCCTCGAAGCCCAGGTACGGCTGGTCGGCCTTGGCGCCGATGATCAGCTTGCCGCGCTTCTTGGCCGCCTTGAAGACCGAGGAGTCGACCGAGACGTCCTTCTTGACCGTGTAGCTGAGTTCCTTGCCGCCGGACTTGGCGGGGCCCTCCGGCTTGTCGCCGGCGGATCCGTCCTTGCCGCCGCAGGCGGTGGCGGTCAGCGACAGCGCAGCGATGGCCGCTGCGACGGCAGCGGACTTACGGAGCTTCATGAGTGAACATCCTTTGTTTTGGCTGGCGTTGAGACGGCGTGAAGCCTCAGTGTTTAAGGATCTTCGACAGGAAGTCCTTGGCCCGGTCGCTGCGCGGGTTGCTGAAGAACTGGTCCGGCACGGCCTCTTCGACGATCCGGCCGTCCGCCATGAAGACGACGCGGTTGGCCGCCGACCGGGCGAAGCCCATCTCGTGCGTGACGACCACCATGGTCATGCCGTCGCGGGCGAGCTGCTGCATGACCTCGAGAACCTCGTTGATCATCTCGGGGTCGAGCGCCGACGTGGGCTCGTCGAACAGCATCACCTTCGGGCCCATCGCCAACGCGCGGGCGATCGCGACGCGTTGCTGCTGACCGCCGGAGAGCTGCGCCGGGTACTTGTCGGCCTGCGAGCCGACGCCCACCCGGTCGAGCAGGCCGCGCGCCTTCTCCTCCGCCTCCGCCTTGGCCGTCCTGCGCACCTTGACCTGGCCCAGCATCACGTTCTCGAGCACGGTCTTGTGCGCGAAGAGGTTGAAGGACTGGAAGACCATCCCCACGTCCGCGCGGAGCTTGGCGAGCTCCTTGCCCTCCTGGGGCAGCGGCTTGCCGTCGATCGAGATCGCGCCCGAATCGATGGTCTCCAGACGGTTGATGGTGCGGCACAGCGTCGACTTGCCCGACCCCGAGGGGCCGATCACGACGACGACCTCGCCACGGGCGATGGTCAGGTCGATGTCCTGGAGGACGTGCAGGGCGCCGAAGTGCTTGTTGACACCCTTCAGCACGACAAGGTCGTCCGCCGCGGGCTTGGCGTCCTTGGTCACCGATACTTCGGTCACGGCTTGTTGCTCCATCCTCCTCGGGTTGGGAGGACAGTAGTAACCCGGTGCGACCAGCGTCATTACATCTGAGGGGAAATTGAGCATAACGATCCGGCCGCAACCGGACACACCGTGTGAAGAGGGCACCCCGGCTGCGTACCGGGTGCATAACGGAACGTGTCCGTGACCCGAAGGGCCTTGACGCGGTCCTTATCCATCGGCGTGGATGCCTTGATGCGTACGCACGCGACCGCGCCCCACTGACACCGCTGTCCAACCGCGCGCACGCGCGCGTGCCGGGCGGCGGCGAACACGTGCGAAGCACCGCTTGAGCGGGAACGAAACGACCGATGAACCACACGGGAACGAAACGACCGATGCGCCACAGGGGGACCGATGTGCTTGAGGGGGACCGCATGAGACTGCTGCTCGTCGAGGACGACGACCACGTGGCCGCCGCCCTGTCCGCGGTCCTGGCCCGGCACGGCTTCGCCGTCACCCACGCCCGCAGCGGCGAGGAGGCACTCCAGGCCCTGCTGCCCTGCGAAGCGGCACCCTTCGGAGTGGTGCTCCTCGACCTCGGCCTGCCCGACCAGGACGGCTACGAGGTCTGCGGGAAGATCCGCAAGCGCACCTCGACCCCGGTCATCATGGTCACCGCCCGCGCCGACGTACGCTCCCGCATCCACGGCCTGAACCTCGGAGCCGACGACTACGTAGTGAAGCCGTACGACACCGGGGAGCTCATCGCCCGCATCCACGCGGTCATCCGGCGCCCCTCCGCCGACGCGGCCCAGACCCCCGCCGAGACCGAGCTGCGGCTCGGCGGCGTCCGCATCGAGCTGCCCACCCGCCAGGTCAGCGTGGACGGCACCGCGGTCCAGCTCACCCGCAAGGAGTTCGACCTGCTCGCGCTCCTGGCCCAGCGGCCCGGGGTCGTCTTCCGCCGGGAGCAGATCATCAGCGAGGTGTGGCGCACCAGCTGGGAGGGGACGGGGCGCACGCTGGAGGTGCACGTGGCGTCCCTGCGCGCCAAGCTGCACATGCCCGCCCTGATCGAGACCGTGCGCGGAGTCGGCTACCGACTCGTCGCCCCGGCGTCGTAGCGGGCACAGGTGCGCGCCCGCCTCCTGCCGCTCCTCATCGTCCTGATGGCCGGCGTGCTGCTGGCCCTGGGCTTCCCGCTGGCCGTCAGCGTGGCGTCGGCGCAGCAGCAGAAGGTGGTCGTCGACCGCATCGACGACACGGCGCGCTTCGCCGCGCTCGCGCAGTTCGTCACCCAGCGCCCCTCGGGCTCCCGCGTGCGCGACAAGGACGAGCGGCGCGAGACCCTGCAGAAGGAACTCGACTACTACCACGAGGTGTACGGCATCAAGGCGGGCGTGTTCTTCCGCGACCGCTTCCCCATGGCGCACGCCCCCAGCGACTGGTTCCTGCCCACCGGCGGCGACGGCGTGGGCGGTGCCTTCGAAGAGGCCCTGCGATCCCGCGGCAGCCACAATCCGCCCCAGGTGTGGCCCTGGGAGGAGGGCGGGCGGATCGTCGTCGCCTCACCGGTGATCCGCGACGGCGACGTCGTCGCGGTCGTCGTCACCGACTCGCCTACCGGCCGCATGCGCGCGAAGACGCTGCACGGCTGGCTGCTCATCGGCGCCGGCGAGTCCGCCGCGATGCTCCTCGCCGTCGGTGCCGCGCTGCGCCTGACCGGCTGGGTCCTGCGCCCGGTGCGGGTCCTGGACGCCACCACCCATGACATCGCCACCGGCCGCCTCGCCTCCCGCGTCGCGGCCGCCGGCGGTCCGCCGGAACTAAGGCGCCTGGCCCGGTCGTTCAACGAGATGGCCGACAACGTCGAAGACGTCCTCGAGCAGCAGCGCGCCTTCGTCGCCGACGCCTCGCACCAACTGCGCAACCCGCTGTCCGCCCTGCTGCTCCGCATCGAGCTCCTGGCCCTCGAACTGCCCGAGGGCAACGAGGAAATCGCGTCGGTGCGCACCGAAGGCAAGCGCCTCGCGCAGGTCCTCGACGACCTGCTCGACCTGGCGCTCGCGGAACACGCGGCGGCGGATCTCCAGCTCACCGACATCGGTGACCTGGCGGCCGAGCGCGTCGCCGCCTGGCGGCCGCTCGCCGACGAGCGGGGTGTGCGCCTCGCCGGGCACTGCCCGGCGACGACCGGCTGGGCCGATCCGATCGCCCTGTCCAGCGCGCTGGACGCGGTGATCGACAACGCCTTGAAGTTCACACCGGAGGGAGAGGAAGTACGAGTGCGGGTCGCCTCCGCCGACGCGACCACGACCGTCGTCGTCACCGACGGCGGCCCCGGCCTCACGGACGACGAACTGTCCCGCATCGGCGACCGCTTCTGGCGCAGCAACCGCCACCAGAACGTCAAGGGATCCGGCCTCGGCCTGTCGATCTCCCGGGCGCTGCTCGCGGCGGGCGGCGGCACCATGGCGTACGAGCGCCATGAACCGCACGGCCTGAAGGTGACGGTCGGCATCCCGCGGCAGGCGCCCGCGGGCCAGGGCTCGGCCAAGGGGTAGCGCGCCCGGGCCCGGCGAACCCGTGGTCCCGGGTGTCGGGGCGCGGGCGGGGGGTTCAAAGACAGGCGCTCAGGGCTCGACCGGGCGGGTAAGCGCTCAGGGCTTGACCGAGCGGTAGTAGCGTCGCGCGCCCTCGTGCAGGGCGAGCGGGTCGGTGTACAGGGCGGTGCGCAGGTCCACCAGCTGGGCCGCGTGCACGCGCAGGCCGATGTGGTCCCGGCTGTCGATCACCGTCCGGGTCAGGCCCTCGGTGAGCTCCGGGTCGGCGCGATCGGTGGTCACCAGCAGGTTCGCCACGGCCAGCGTCGGGACGGCCGCGTTCTGCTGGGCCTGCGGGTAGGCGTCGGCCGGCATGACGGCGGCGCGGTAGTAGCGGGACGCGCCGCCCAGCTTGTGCAGCGCGTCGACCAGGTCGCCGAGCGGCACGAGGCGGATGGCGAGGCCCTCGGACAGCTCGCGCACGGAGCTCGTGGGCAGCCCGCCCGACCAGAAGAACGCGTCGATCTCGCCGCGCCGCAGCAGTTCGGGTGCGGTGTCTATGCCCGCGGGCAGCGCCGTGAGGTCCTTGTCCAGGCGCAGCCCGGCGGCCTTGAGCACCCGGTCCGCGATCAGCCGCACGCCCGACCGCGGCTGCCCCACCGCGACCCGCTTGTCGCGCAGGTCCCGCGCCGAATGGATCCCGGAAGAGCGGCGTACGACGAGCTGCACATAGTCGTCGTACAGCCGCGCGCAGCCGCGCAGCCGGTCCGCGCCCGGCCGGTCCTCGAGGCGGTACTTCTCCACCGCGTCGGCCGCCGCGATCGTGAAGTCGGCCCGCCCCGTGGCCACCCGTTCGACGTTCTGCTGCGAGCCCTGGCTGTTGATCAGCTCGATGTCGAGGTCCGGCATGTCATTGGCGGCGGCGTTGCGCAGCAGCTTGCCGTACGTCTCGTAGACGGCGCCCTTCACACCCGTACTGAAGGTCATCTGCCCCTTGGGTGAACTCCCGCCCACCGGGAACAGCCACCACAGGAGGAGCCCGCACACCACGAAGGCGGCGGCCGAGCCCTGCAGGGCCCGGCGCCGGCTGAGGTGGGGCAGGGCCGCGAGCATGGGCGCGATCCTGCCACCTCGCGCGGCGTGCTGGCCAGGGCCGGCTCCCTGGCCCGGACCAGGGGAGGCGTCAGCTCGCGCGGGCGTGGTCGGCGAGGACCTCGCGGATCACGTGGCGCGCGTTGGCGGCGAGCCCCGGGTTCGTCACGGCGTAGTACGGGAGCTGGATGAGCGCCATCGACAGCGCCCAGCCGCGCCCGCGCGCCCAGGTCGCGTCGTCGGCCCCGAGCGAGGCGCGGAACGTCTCGCGCACGTCGGCGGGCAGCAGGTTCCACGCGACGATCAGGTCGCACGCCGGATCGCCCACGCCCGCGGTGCCGAAATCGATCAACGCGCGGAGGCGGCCTTCGCGGACGAGCAGGTTGCCCGGCATGAGGTCGGAGTGGACCCAGACGGGCGGGCCGTCCCAGGCGGGGGCGCGGAGTGCCGTCTCCCAGGCCGCGGTGGCGGCGTCGCAGTCGACGTCGAGGTCCACGGCGTCCGCCGACATCGAGCGCAGGTCCGCGATGGCCGCCCGCGTCTCGGCGTCGTCCGCCGCCAGTGGACCTCCGCGGTAGGCGGTAGGGCCGCCCGTGGCGTCGGCGCGGCGCAGCGCCGTGACGAAGGCGGCCAGGTCTTCGGCCAGCGCCCGGGGCGCGGTGACGGTACCGGCGACCGGGTTCTCGCCCTCCAGCCAGCGGTGGACGGACCACGCCCAGGGATACCCCTCGCCGGGCTCACCGCGGCCGAGCACGCTCGGCACGGCCACCGGGACCTGCGGCGCCAGCCAGGGCAGCCAGCGGCTCTCCATGGCCACGTCCTCGGCGCCGCCTGCGGTGCGGGGGAGCCGTACGGTCATGTCGTCGCCGAGCCGGAACACCGCGTTCACCGTCCCGGACGAGGCGAACGGCTCGACGGGCAGATGACTCCACCGCGGGAACTGGGCGGCGATCAGCTCGCGCACGAGCGCCACGTCGATGTCCGGCTCACCCTCGTGCAGCTTGGCGCAGGTGAGGGGCTCGTTCGAAGTCTGCATGCGGGCATTCTTCGGGCTCGCACAGGCCGGGCGACAGCGAATTCCGTGTGGGCCCGCCTGTGGCCCCTTTCGGCGCGGGCCCGGCCCGCTGTGCGCGGCTCAGTCCTTGCGGGCCACCCCGCCGAACATGGCCACCTCCTCCGGCTCGGCGTCGCCCACCGTCTCCGGGCGCCACCGCGAGCAGGAGACCACTCCGGGCTCCAGCAGTTCGAGGCCGTCGAAGAACCGGGCGACCTGCTCGGGGGTGCGCTGCGTCAGCTTCGGGGTGCCGTGCTCGTTCCAGAAGGCCACCGCCGCGTCCACGTCGGGCATCGCCGGGCTGGTGATGGTGTGCGAGAGCACCAGGTGGCTCCCGGAGGGCAGTGCGTCCATGAGACGGCGTACGAGACCGTACGCCTCCTGGTCGTCCTCGATGAAAATCACCACCCCAAGGAGCATCAACGCGACCGGGCGGCTGAAGTCCAGCGTCTGGGAGGCGTGTTCGAGGACGGACTCGACGTCGCGCATGTCGGCGTCCAGATAGTCCGTCCGCCCCTCGGGGGAGCTGGTCAGCAGGGCCCGCGCGTGCGTGAGGACCAGCGGATCGTTGTCTACGTAGACGATGCGTGACTCCGGGGCGACGCGTTGGGCCACCTCGTGGGTGTTGTCCGCGGTCGGCAGCCCCGTGCCGATGTCCAGGAACTGGCGTACGCCGCGATCGGCCACCAGGTGCCGTACCGCGCGGCCGAGGAACAGTCGGTCCGCGCGCGCGTAGTCGCCGATTCCCGGGTGCAGCTCGCGGATGCGGTCGCCCGCCTCACGGTCGACCGCGTAGTTGTCCTTCCCGCCGAGCCAGTAGTTCCAGATGCGGGCCGTGTGCGGCTGAGCGGTGTTGATCCGGTTCCGCACGGCGTCGGCCGCGTCCTGCGGGGAGGGCTCCTGCGGAGCCTGCGGAGAAGGGCTCGCGGTCACGTGATCGCCTCCTGGCGTGACGTTGTGACGTTGTGACATGTGTGGCTCGTCTGGCATATCTGGCTTGTGGCGGTGGTGGCGGGGCGGTCGCGTGCGGCGGGTGAGGTGCCAACTGGCGGGACATTGGTGTGGCTACAGGCAAAGCTTGTGCCAACAGGCAATCTAGTCGCGGAACTTGCGCGCCGTGCACGCGGCTGCTCCGAGGAAGCCAGAAAGGGCTGCTTCGGGGAAGCCGGGAAGACGAGCCAGGTGGCCGGTGAACGCGAACGCCTGTGTGAGGCGGCGGCGTTCAGTGGATGCGCCGGGTCCTGTGGGCCTTGACGCTGATCCGTACGTCGGCCTCCAGAGTGCGCGGCGCCGCGGCCGCGCGGGCCTCCGCGACGGCCTGCTGGGCCAGTTGGCGCAGGGCGGCCCGCGGCGAGCCGTCGGGGGTCAGGACGAGGGTGATGCGGGCCCGCAGCCGACGGGGACGGCCGAGGAGGCGCACGTCGGCGCGGGCCACGCCGTCGATGGCCCGCAGGCGCTCGGCCATCGCCGCGGCCAGGGCCGGGCCCGCGAGGGTCACACCGGGCCGACCCAGGGGGAGCACGCGCAGACGTCCCGCACGGACCTCCAGGACGCCCCAGCACAGGAACAGCAGCAGGGGGACGGCCAGGGCCGCGATCACGACGGGCGGCCACCAGCCGTGGTCGCGCCAGCGGCCGAGCGTGTCCTCGTCCAGCCATACGCGGTCGGTCCCCAGGCGCGGCCAGCCGGACGGCAGCCGGTCGCGCACGGCATCCGCCGTCGTGGCCAGCGCGGCGCCCGCGCCCAGGAGGACCGCCGCGGCGCAGAGCAGCGCCGCGCGATTGACGCCCTGACGGAGTGCGCTCATGGGGTGGCCTCGTCAGGGGGCGACGCGTCGTCGTCGGGGCGCGGTGTCGCGTCGTGACTTTCCGCCGTTCCTGGGCCGGATGGCGTCCCGTGGCCTTCCGCCGCCCCAGGCCCGGGTGTCGTCCCGTGCCCCTCCGCCGCCCCGGCGCCAGGTGTCGCTTCGGGGCCCGCCGCCGGTTCAGGCCCGGCCGCCGGTCCGCCCGACGGCCCTGCCGCCGCCCCGGCGGCCGGCAGAGCCGGTGCCCGCCACGACGGCTCCGTACGCAGTCGAATCCGCAAGCGTGGCGGCCTGGCGAGACCGAACTCCGCCACGACCGCCTCGCCCGCCCTGCGGACCTCCTCGCGGGCCGTGACGGGGTCGCCGAACTCCAGCCCCACGCGCACGCGTGCCCGGCGGCGGCCGACGCGGACGCGGACCCGCCCGACGCCGGGCACCTCCGCCACGGCGTCCCGCAACAGGGCGGCAGCCGTACCGCGTTCGAGAACCGCCCGCACGCCGGCCAGCGGCGGCGCCATCGGCAGGCGGCGCCGCTGCCCCGGCGTGATCGCCAGGATCAGCAGCCACACGCCGAGCCCGAACACCGCGACCGCAGCCACGAGGTTCACCGCCGAACCGCCGTCCGGCCCGTGCGTCGCGAGCCAGTCCATGAGCCGCACCCGCCACCGCGCGGGCGGCCGCCCCGCCGCGTGCACCGCCAGGACGTCGTACAGCAGGACTCCGGAGGCGACGGCGGCGACAAGGGTCAACACGGCTACAGGAAGGCGGCGTTCGGACCACGGGCGGCGCCCGCCGCGCGCAACCGCCGCCTCCGTAGGCATCGCTTTGTCGGTACTGCCCGCGTCATGTCCCTCCGTAGACAGCTCCTGAGGCGGGTTCCGGAGTGCCAGCTCCCGCACGTGGACCCGGGCCGGGTCCACAGAGAGCCCGGTCAGCCGGGCGGTGCGTTCGGTGACGTGCGACCGCACGCTCTCGCCGGTGTCGTCCAGGACGCCGGGGTAGGGCACGGCCACGGTGACGCCCACCCGGGCACGGCGACCGCGCACGGCCGCCGTGCCCCGGCTGACCCGGACCTCGCCCTTGCCCAGCGCCTCCGTGGCGGCGCGTTCCGCGATGCGGCGCACCGCCCGGTCCGCGACGGTGGTCGCACCGCGTTCCGCGGCGGGCGTGCTCATCGCCGCACCCGGTCACGGTCACGATCACGGCCGGAGAGGAACTCGCGGATGCCGATGCCGTCGTCCACGAGACGTCCCAGTACGAAGCCGACCGCGCCGAGCGCGGCGACCAGCAGGAAGGCGCCGAAGCCGCCGAACCATCCGGCGAATCCCAGTGCCATGCCCGCCAACAGGCCCACCAGGGCTTTGTTCACCACTCACCTCACACCACAGAAGGGACGTCGGCCTACTCCACGCGCGTCTCGGCGGCGGTGTCCCGGTCGTCCTCGGGCAGATGCACGTCGTTGATGGCGACGTTGACCTCGACGACCTCCAGGCCGGTGATGCGTTCCACGGCCGCGATGACGTTCTCGCGCACGTCGTGGGCTACGTCCGTGATGGGCACGCCGTACTCGACGACGATGTCGAGGTCGATCGCCGTCTGCCGCTCGCCGACCTCGACCTTCACGCCCCGGCCCACGTTCGGCCGCCCACCGGGGACGCGGTCGCGGACGGCGCCGATGGTGCGGGACAGGCCCCCGCCCATGTCGTGCACACCGGGGATCTCGCGCGCCGCCATACCGGCGATCTTGACGACCACGACGTCCGCGATCGACGTCCTGCCGCGCGTGGCGGGCGGCTCGCTGGGGCCGGTGCGGCCCGTGAGGGTGGTGGCTCCCTCCGTGCTCTGCGAGCCGCCGGTGACGTCCCTCTCGGTGGTGCTGGACGTGGCCGACTTCGAAGTGAGCTCTTGTGTCGCCATATCGGCATCTCCTAGTCGTCTGGTAGCCGTGTGGGTGTCGTGCCGGGGTCGTGCTCGGGTCGTTTCCCGGGTAGTTCTGGGCTCGTTCTCGGTGTGGTGCCAGTCGAGTTGACGCTCTGTACGTGCCGTCCGTATGTGCTGTCCACGCGTTGTGCCCTTCACTCCCACTGACCCGGGTGCCCCGGATCCGTTACGCGCCTCTCGGGAATTTCTTCCGTCGGCGGGTACCGTGCCTGCGCCGCGTAACGCGGGCGGCTTGTCGTGTGTCGTAAGAGCACGACCGAAGCGAGAGGAGCCGCGTGTGCCCGGGGACCGGGGCAGAGCGCCGGAGGAGACGGATGCGCCGTTGCCGCATGAGGACGCCTTGCTGGCGGTGCGCGCGGCCGAGGGCGACGAGGCGGCCTTCGAGGCGCTCGTACACCGCCACGCGCCCGTTCTGCTGCGCCTCGCCACGCGGCTGCTCGGCAGCCCGACAGAAGCCGAGGACGCCGTGCAGGAGGCATTCGTGAGCGCCTGGCGCAAGCTGCCGGAGTTCCGCGGGGACGCCCGGTTCGGCACCTGGATGCATCGGATCGTCACCAACCGCTGTCTCAATGTGCTGCGGTCGCGGCAGCCGGTGACCGCCCTCGACAACGTTCCGGAGCCGCAGGCCCCCGAGCACCAGGTGTCCCCGACGCGGGCGGCGGAGGCCCACGCGGCCGTCCGGGACCTGTCACGCGCGATAGAGGGGCTGTCACCGGAGCAGCGCGTGTGCTGGGTGCTGCGGGAGCTCGACGGTGAGCCCTACGAATCCATTGCCGAGACGGTCGGCATCAGCCAGGAGGCGGTCCGCGGCCGCGTCTTCAGGGCCCGGCGCTATCTGACGGAGGCGATGGCCGGATGGCGATGAACGAGGACGGCACGCCGGACGGGACGGCGTTCGGCGGCGTGCCCGAGGAAGAGACCCTGCCCTGCGGCCGGGAACTCGCGCAGGTCTGGGAGCAGGCGGGGACGGACGAGCCGGACCCGCACACGGCCGGCTGCCCGCACTGCGCCGAGGCGCTGCGGGCGCTGCGCACCCTGGAGGGCGTCGTCGCGCGGGCGCGGGTGGACGAGCCCGAGGAACGGCAGTGGGACACGGCCGCGCTCGCCGGCCGCGTCATGGACGTGGTGCGCCTCGAACTCCGGCCGGGGCGCACGCTCGCGCTGGGCGAGGACGACGAGGACGCCTGGATCGTGGAGGCGGCGGCCGCCCGGACGTTCCGGGCGGCGGTGGACGTCCTGCCGGGGGTCCGCGCGGGCAGTTGCCGCGTCGAGACCGACCCCATGAGCACGGCCACGGCCGCTCCCTCCGCCCGCCCCCCGGGGCGGCTGCCGCGCGGACCGGCGAGAGTGCGCATCGAGGTGCAGGTCGGACTCTCCTGGAACCTGCGCCTGGTCGCGGACGATGTGCGCGCACGGATCGTCGAAGCCGCGGACAGCGAGCTGGGCCTGCGGATCGCGGCGGTCGACGTGGTGGTCGCCGACCTCCTCGACGAGACCGGCAGGCCCGACGAAGCCGACGAAGAAGACCGGCTCGACGAAGAGCTCGACGAAGAAGACCGGCTCGGCGAAGGAGGCCCGCGATGACGGAACAGCAGACTCCGCGAGCCCTCGCCGATCTGGTCGCCGCCGCCGTCCTCGCCACCCGCGGAGTGGCCTTCCTCCGCCCCGGCCTAGCCGAACTCCTGCGCTCCTCAGTGGGCCTGGGGGCGGGCCGGGGCACGGCCGGCGCCGCCGGGGCGTCCGGGGTGCGCGTGCAGCGGCGGAAGGGCTCTCCCGGGGTGGACATCGAGGTCTACGTAGTGCTGTGCCGGGGACACCGCGCCCTGGACGTGACCCGCGCGGTGCGCTCGGCGGTCGTGGAGGCACTGGCGGGACCGACGGCCGGAGAGCCGGGAGAAGCGACTCCCGCGCAGGTCAGAGTGACGGTGACCGGGGTCGTCTAGGCGGGGCGAACGGGGTGGCGAGCGAGGTCGTCCGGGGGACCGTCTGGCCGCGTGGGGGCGCACCCCCGCCACCCCCTTACCCTTGAGGGATGACCATCAGCAGTGTCCGGACCGGAGCAGTGGACGAAGTGGCCGTTACGCGAAGCTACGAGATCCGCACCTATGGGTGCCAGATGAACGTCCACGACTCCGAACGGCTCTCCGGCCTCCTGGAGGACGCCGGATACGTGCGCGCGCCCGAGGGCTCCGACGGCGACGCGGACGTGGTGGTCTTCAACACGTGCGCCGTCCGCGAGAACGCCGACAACCGTCTGTACGGCAACCTCGGCCGCCTCGCCCCCAAGAAGACCCAGCGCCCCGGCATGCAGATCGCCGTCGGGGGCTGCCTGGCCCAGAAGGACCGCGACACCATCGTCAAGAAGGCGCCCTGGGTGGACGTCGTCTTCGGTACGCACAACATCGGCAAGCTGCCGGTCCTCCTGGAGCGCGCCCGCGTACAGGAAGAGGCGCAGGTCGAGATCGCCGAGTCCCTGGAGGCGTTCCCGTCGACCCTGCCCACGCGCCGCGAGAGCGCGTACGCGGCATGGGTGTCGATCTCCGTGGGGTGCAACAACACCTGCACCTTCTGCATCGTGCCCGCCCTGCGCGGCAAGGAGAAGGACCGCAGGACCGGCGACATCCTCGCCGAGATCGAGGCGCTCGTCGGCGAGGGCGTCTCGGAGATCACCCTGCTCGGGCAGAACGTGAACGCGTACGGCTCCGACATCGGCGACCGCGAGGCGTTCAGCAAGCTGCTGCGCGCCTGCGGGCGGATCGAGGGCCTGGAGCGGGTGCGCTTCACCTCGCCGCACCCGCGCGACTTCACGGACGACGTGATCGCCGCGATGGCCGAGACGCCGAACGTGATGCCCCAGCTGCACATGCCGCTGCAGTCCGGCTCGGACCCCGTCCTGAAGGCGATGCGCCGCTCCTACCGCCAGGACCGCTTCCTGGGGATCATCGAGAAGGTCCGCGCCGCCATGCCGGACGCGGCGATCTCCACGGACATCATCGTGGGCTTCCCCGGAGAGACCGAGGAGGACTTCGAGCAGACCATGCACGTGGTCCGTGAGGCCCGCTTCGCCAACGCCTTCACCTTCCAGTACTCCAAGCGCCCCGGGACGCCCGCCGCCGAGATGGACGACCAGATCCCCAAGGCGGTCGTACAGGCGCGCTACGAGCGTCTGGTGGCCCTCCAGGAGGAGATCTCCTGGTCCGAGAACAAGAAGCAGGTCGGCCGCACCCTGGAACTGATGGTCGCCGAGGGCGAGGGCCGCAAGGACGGCGCCACCCACCGCCTGTCCGGCCGCGCCCCCGACAACCGCCTGGTCCACTTCACCAAGCCCGACACCGAGGTGCGCCCCGGCGACGTCGTGACGGTCGAGATCACGTACGCGGCCCCGCACCACCTGCTCGCCGAGGGCGCCGTGCTGGACGTACGGCGCACGCGCGCGGGCGACGCCTGGGAGAAGCGCAACGCGGCCGAGGCGGCGAAGCCGGCCGGTGTGCTGCTCGGCCTGCCCAAGATCGGCGTGCCGGCGCCGCTGCCGGCCGCGACGGGCAGCGGGTGCGGCTGCGACTGAGCTTTACGGGGGTGGGGGGCGCCCGGAACTCTCCGGGCGCCCCCCACCTGCGCGAAGACGCGCGTTACGCTGCGGATCATGCTTGTCGCCGCAGCTGTCTGCCCCTGTCCACCCCTGCTGGTACCCGAGGTCGCCGCGGGCGCGGCGCCGGAACTGGATGCCGCGCGGGCCGCGTGCACGGACGCCATCGGGGTGCTCGCCGCATCCCGGCCCGACCGGCTCGTCGTCGTGGGGCCCGCGGGCCAGAGCGGCCGCGGACCGCATCCCCAGGGGGCCCACGGCTCGTTCCGGGGCTTCGGAGTGGACTTCGGCGTACGCCTGGGAGCCGCACCCGCCGACGGTCAGGCGCAGGCTTCGGAGCGTGAGCTTCCCGTGTCGCTGGCCGTCGCCGGCTGGCTCCTCGGGCGTACGGAGTGGTCGGCGGCTCCCGTCGAAGGCATCGGCGTGGGGGAACCACTGGAGACCGAGCGGTGCGTCCGGGCCGGAGAGGAGATCGCCGCGCGGGCGGACCGGGTCGCGCTGCTCGTGATGGGCGACGCCAGCGCGTGCCGCACGCTCAAGGCGCCCGGCTACCTGGACGAGCGGGCGGCCGGGTTCGACGCCGACGTGGCACGGGCGCTGGCCGCGGCGGACGTGGCGGCGCTCAAGGCGCTGGACACGGAACTCGCGCAGGAGCTGAAGGCGGCCGGGCGCGCGCCCTGGCAGGTGCTCGCGGGCGCGGCGGACGGCGCGGACCTGAACGGCGAACTGCTCTTCGACGAGGCGCCGTACGGCGTCGGCTACCTGGTGGCGGCGTGGTCCTAGACGCGGACGCGTCGTAGGGCCCCGGCAGACCGGCCGCACGCGCACAGGCCGCGCGCACAGACCGCACGCAAACAGGCCGACGGCCGTGAAGCCAAGAGCGCTTCACGGCCGTCCGCCGGTCGTTCAGATGGGTTCAGGAAGCCGCAGGGGGCGTCGGCGGCGACGGGGGAGAGGCGTTGCCCGGGGGAGTGGCGCCGCCGCCCGCACCCTTGCCGCCCTCCGTTCCGGCGAGGCGGTCCACGGCGTCCTTCGCCTTGCCCGTCCCTGTCCGGATCTTGTCGCTGTACTTGCCCTTGGTCCTCCTGTCGACCACCTTGGCGGCCTTGTCCAGGCCCTGGTCGATCTTGTCCCCGTGCTGCTGCGCGAGGTCCGCGACCTTGCCCTTGGCAGGGGCGAGTTTGTCCTTCAGACGGTCCAGGAAGCCCATGGGGTCACCTTCCCTCGCCGGGGAGTCACTTGCGGGCGCTCTCACCGGCCTCGTTGTCGGCCGCCTCCTGCGCGGACTGCTGCTTGGGGATCTCCACGTTCTCCGCGCTGTCGGAGATCTCGGCGCTCTCGGCCTGCTCGGCGTTCGCGGAGGTCTCGGAGTTCTCCGCGCCCTTGGCGGCGTCCGCCTTGTCTGAGGTATCGGCAGTGTCCGCCTTCTCCTTCTCCGTGGCGGCCGCCCCGGCAGGTTCCGTCGCCTCGCCCTCTGTGGCGCTCCTCGCCTCGGACTTGGCCTCGGCCTCCGCCGCGGCCCCACCGTCGGCCTTGGAGGACTTCTCGGCCGTCTCGGACTCGGCCGTCGGAGTGTCGGCCGACGCCTCGTTGACCGACGTCTCCTCCGTCTCCTTGGACTTCCGGCGGAACCGTGCAAAAACGCCCATATCTACTCCATACGTTACTCGTGTGGGCGAAATCCCGCGCCGCCCGGTGCGTCCCATTGCGTCGCCCGGGTCACCGATCCTCGAAACCGGCGGCCGGAACCTCGCAACAGGCAACGACCTCAAAGCCGTGCCGTCACGTAGCTCGTTCGGGCACTTGCCGCGCGGTTTGCGAGACTGGGGCGGTGAGAAGTGCAGCTCCCGCCCCGCGGGTCATCGCCGTCGTCGGGCCGACCGCGGCCGGAAAGTCCGATCTAGGCGTTTTCCTCGCCCAGCGCCTCGGCGGCGAGGTCGTCAACGCCGACTCGATGCAGCTGTATCGGGGGATGGACATCGGTACCGCCAAGCTGACGCTCGCCGAGCGGGACGGCGTACCGCACCATCTCCTGGACATCTGGGACGTGACGGAGGCGGCCAGCGTCGCCGAGTACCAGAAGCTCGCCCGCGCGGAGATCGACCGGCTCCTCGGAGAGGGCCGCTGGCCCATCCTGGTCGGCGGATCCGGGCTGTACGTGCGGGGGGCCGTCGACCACCTGGAGTTCCCCGGCACCGACCCCGCCGTACGCGCCCGCCTGGAGGAGGAGCTGGAGCTGCGCGGCCCCGGGGCGCTGCACACGCGGCTGGCCGCCGCCGACCCCGACGCGGGCCGCGCGATCCTGCCCAGCAACGGCCGCCGGATCGTCCGCGCCCTGGAGGTCATCGAGATCACGGGCAAGCCGTTCACGGCCAATCTCCCCGGTCATGAGTCCGTGTACGACACCCTCCAGATCGGCGTCGACGTGGCCAGGCCGGAGCTCGACCAGCGCATCGCCACGCGCGTGGACCGCATGTGGGAGGCCGGGCTCGTCGACGAGGTGCGCGCGCTGGAGGCGCGTGGGCTGCGGGAGGGGCGTACGGCGTCTCGCGCACTCGGGTACCAGCAGGTGCTCGCGGCGCTCGCCGGAGAGTGCACCGAGGACGAGGCGCGCACCGAGACAGTGCGCGCCACCAAGCGCTTCGCACGCCGTCAGGACTCCTGGTTCCGCCGGGACCCGCGGGTGCACTGGCTGAGCGGCGCCGCCGCCGACCGCGGGGAACTCCCCGGGAGCGCGCTGACGTTGGTCGAACGAGCGGTCACAGCCTGATCACGTGATGGCATCGGGACGCTCCGCCGGTCATCCGGGTACCTGACGGCGTGCCATCATCGACCATCGATCGACCAGTGGAGTCCGGAGTGGGAGGGCGCGTGGCGATGGAGGCCGGCCCTCGAGACACCGCACATGACGGCGAGCACACCGCACGAGACGGTGCGCGGCTCAGCCCGGACGGACCTGACAGCCCCGGTGGCACCGTCGGCGGCGTGACCGACGACGGCCCCACCGAGGAGGAGCTGGCGACGGAGCCGGAGGTCGAGGTCGAGCTGCGACCGCAGCGTCGGCTCCGCATCTGGCAGCTCGCGCCGATCGTGATCCTCGCCGCCGTCGGCTCCCTGATGTTCGCCTTCCCGCTGGCCTTCGAGTTCGGCGACGGCGGCGCCGTCGTCGCCATGCTGGGGCTGCTCATCAGCTCCTGCGCCGCCGGCTGGGGCATGATGGCCGCCCGCCGCGTCGGGCACACCTGGCCGGGGCTGCCGGAGCGCGGCTCCGGGCGGCGGCCGGACTGGCGGGTCGTCTCGGCGTACACGCTGATCGTGGCGACCGCGGCGGTGCTCGCCGTCTGGCGCGTCGCCCGCCTGCGCTGAGGGCCCTCCAGGGCAGCGACGGTTCTCCCGGTCGGCGATGGGCCTCCCGGCCGGCCCCCTGCGGGCGGCCCGCAGCAGGCCCCCGTCCAGGTGTCGTACCCACCCCGTACGATCGAGGAATGAGCACGCGCACGCGGATCGCCTTCCTCAAGGGGCACGGGACCGAGAACGACTTCGTGATCATCCCCGATGCCGACAACAGCATCGAGCTGTCCCCGGCCGATGTCGCCGCCCTGTGCGACCGCCGCGCGGGCATCGGCGGCGACGGCCTGCTGCACGTCGTGCGCTCCGCCACGCACCCGGACGCGCGGCACCTGGCCGACGAGGCCGAGTGGTTCATGGACTACCGCAACGGCGACGGCTCCATCGCCGAGATGTGCGGCAACGGCGTGCGCGTCTTCGCGCGCTATCTCCAGCGCGCCGGGCTCGTCGGCGAGGGCGACCTGGCCATCGCGACCCGCGGCGGCGTCAAGCGCGCGCACATCGCCAAGCCCGCGACGGCAGGCGCCCCCGACGGCGACGTCACGCTGTCCATGGGCAAGGCCGTGCTCCCCGAAGGCGATGTCACCGTCTCCGTGGGCGACCGCCAGTGGCCCGCGCGCAACGTGAACATGGGCAACCCGCACGCGGTCGCCTTCGTCGCCGACCTGGCGCACGCGGGCGACCTCCTGGCCCCGCCCCCCTTCAGCCCGGCGACGGCCTACCCGGACGGCGTGAACGTGGAGTTCGTGGTCGACCGCGGCCCGCGCCACGTCGCCATGCGCGTGCACGAGCGCGGCGCGGGCGAGACCCGCTCCTGCGGCACGGGCGCGTGCGCGGTGGCCGTCGCGGCGGCCCGCAGGGACGGCCTGGACCCGGCCGTGACCGGGGCCCCGGTCACGTACACCGTCGATGTCCTCGGCGGCCGCCTGGTGATCACCGAGGCGGCGGACGGCGAGATCGAGATGACGGGCCCCGCGGTGATCGTCGCCGAAGGCGAGATCGACGCGGACTGGCTGGCGTCGGCGGCAGCGGCCGCCGCGGCAGCGGCGGTGGCGGCCTGAGTGCCGCGCCCGGCGGGGCGCC
>NZ_AOPZ01000203.1 GCF_000414115.1 Streptomyces aurantiacus JA 4570 | reverse complement strand
CCAAGCTGCGCCACGTCCCGGTGCGTTTCGCGCGGTGTCCCGCGTGATCACGCAGGTAGAACTCTACCGCACGTCGCGGGGTGGTCCGAAGCGGCGGCCCCGGTGGACGGCCGGGGCGGCGCCCCGGCCTGCCCCGCGGTGCGGGCCGCGCGAGAATCGACGTATGAGTGGCGTACTTGGAACGGACGGCGCGGACGGCGCGGACAGCGGGCGGGATCGCGACGCGGAGGGCCGGGCCCGCAACGCCCGGCCGCGCGACGGGCTCGGGCGGCCGTTGCCGTACGGCGCCGAAGGCGTGGAGCGGCAGCCGGAGGGCGTGGTGCGCACGCCCCGGGAAACCCTCGCCGAGGCGCAGGCGCTCCTTGACGCCGGCCGGCCCTTCCACGCGCACGAGGTCTTCGAGGACGCCTGGAAGTCCGGGCCCGATGAGGAGCGCGGCCTGTGGAAGGGCCTCGCGCAGCTCGCCGTCGGCCTGACGCATGCGGCGCGCGGCAACGCCACGGGCGGGGCGCGGCTGCTGCTCAGGGGCGCGGGCGCCGTCTCGGCGTGGACCGGGGAGGCCGCGGGGCGGCAGCGGCCGTACGGCATCGACGTACCGGAACTGGAGGAGTGGGCGCGGGCGTTGGCGGGGCGCGTGGAGCGGGGCGGAGAGCCGCTGGACGCGGCGGGGTGCGCGCCACGGCTCGTCCCCGGCGACGAGGGCTGAGCACGGGGGCGACCGGGCCGGGTGCGGGCGGCCGTCGCGGAGGTGCCCACCCGCGGCGCGGCCCGCGCACCCCGTGCGGCACACTCGCCCCGTGCGAAAGATTCATGTCATCGGCATCGGTGCGGGCGACCCCGACCAGCTCACCCTCCAGGCGGTCAAGGCGTTCGGGGACACGGACGTGTTCTTCATCCTCGGCAAGGGCGAGGAGAAGGCGGACCTCGTGGCGCTGCGCCGGGGCATGCTCGACGCGCACCGGCCGGACGGGGCGTACCGCGTCGTCGAGGCGCGCGACCCGGAGCGCGACCGGAAGGCGGGCGGCGCGGACTATTCGCCCGCCGTGGACGACTGGCGCGGCCGCCGCGCCGACATCTACGAGCGGCTCATCGCCGACGAGCTGGGCCCGGACCAGACCGGGGCGTTCCTGGTGTGGGGCGACCCGGCGCTGTACGACAGCACGATCGGGATCCTGGAGGAGGTGCTCGCCCGCGGGTCCGTGGACTTCGGCTATGCCGTCGTACCGGGCATCAGCAGCGTCTCCGCGCTCGCCGCGCGCCACCGCACGGGCCTGAACCGCGTCGCGCGCCCCGTCCAGATCACCACCGGCCGCCGCCTGTCCGAGGAGGGCTTCCCGGACGGGGTGGACGACGTGGTGGTGATACTGGACGCCCGGCTGGCCTTCAGGCGGTACGCCGACCGGGACGACGTCGAGATCTACTGGGGCGCGTACATCGGCACCCCGGACGAGATCCTGGTCTCCGGTCCGCTCGCCGAGGCCGCCCCGCGCATCGAGCGGCTGCGCGCCGAGGCCCGCGCGCGCAAGGGCTGGATCATGGACACGTATCTGCTGCGCAGGCGCACGGACGGCTGACCCGCCCCCCGGGCCCCGCACAGGGGCCGCCCGGCCCGCACCCGCGCGCCGGTACCCCGTCACCGGACCGGACGGCCCCGCATGCACGCGCCCGGTGCCGGTGTGAGGGTGAGCCTGTGACCGTTACCGAGCAGCCCGCGGCCGTGCAGGAGCAGGGCCCACCGGTCCTGGACAAGCGCCGGCGCAACATCGTCTTCGTGACGATCATGCTGGGCGTCCTCCTTGCCGCGCTGGACCAGACGATCGTGGGCACCGCGCTGCCGACGATCGTGTCGGACCTGGGCGGCGCCGAGCACATGTCGTGGGTCGTGACGGCGTACCTGCTCGCGGAGACGGTCGCGACGGTGCTCGTCGGCAAGTTCGGCGACCTGTTCGGGCGCAAGATCGTGTTCCAGGTGTCGGCGGTCGTCTTCATCACCGGCTCGTTCCTGTGCGGGCTCTCGACGAACATGACGCTGCTCATCGCCTGGCGGGCGCTCCAGGGCATCGGCGCGGGCGGCCTGATGGTCACGGCGATGGCGCTGATCGCCGACGTCATCCCGCTGCGGGAGCGCGGCAAGTACCAGGGCGCCATCGGCGCGGTCTTCGGCGTCTCGACGGTCATCGGGCCGCTGCTCGGCGGCCTGTTCACGGACCACCTGACCTGGCGCTGGGCGTTCTACGTCAACGTCCCCATCGCGATCCTCGTGGTCGTCGCCGCCGCCCGCACGATCCCGGTGGTGAGGTCGGCCTCGCGGCCGGTCATCGACTACGCGGGCATCGCGCTGGTGGCGGTGGGCGCGAGCGCCCTGATCCTGGCGACGAGCTGGGGCGGCAACCAGTACGCGTGGGGCTCGGGTATTATCATCGGCCTCTTCGTGGGCGGGCTGCTCGCGCTGGCCGCGTTCTGCTGGGTGGAGACCCGGGCGGCGGAGCCGATGCTGCCGATGCGGCTCTTCGCGAACCCCGTGTTCACGGTCTGCTCCATCCTCAGCTTCATCGTGGGCTTCGCGATGCTCGGCGCGATGACGTTCCTGCCGACCTATTTGCAGTACGTCGACGGCGACTCGGCCACGATCTCCGGCGTGCGGACGCTGCCGATGGTCTTCGGGCTGCTCGTCGCGTCCGTGTTCAGCGGGAACGTCGTCAGCAAGGGCGGCGGGTACCGGATCTTCCCGATCGCGGGCTCGCTGGTGATGGCCCTCGGCCTCTACCTCCTCTCCCTCATGGGCCGCGCCACGAACACGTGGCTGGAGTCCCTGTACATGGGGGTGCTCGGCGTCGGCATCGGCCTGTCCATGCAGGTCCTGGTGATCGCCGTGCAGAACACCGTCGCGTACGCGGATCTGGGCACCGCGACGTCCGGCGTCACCTTCTTCCGTACGCTGGGCGCTTCGTTCGGCACGGCGGTGTTCGGCACGATCTACGCCAACACGCTGGCATCGAACCTGCGGGACGGCGTGGCGGAGGCCGCGCGGACCGGCGCGGCGCCGCAGGACACGATCGCGAAGGCGGCCCAGAGCCCCCAGGGCCTGCACGACCTGCCGGACGAAGCGGCCGCCCCTCTCATCACGGCGTACGCCGACACCCTCCAGACCGTCTTCCTGTGGACCGTGCCGGTCGCGCTCGCCGGGTTCGTGGTGGCGCTGTTCCTCAAGCAGGTCGAGCTGCGCGACAGCGCGCGGATGAGCTCGTCCGACATGGGCGAGGGCTTCGCGTCGCCGCAGGCGGGCGACGCGAACCGGCTGCTCGAACTCGCCGTCGGCAACATCCTGCGCGCCAACGGCCCGCAGACCGCGCGCGCCATCATCCAAAGGTCCGACACCCGCCTGGACATGGCGGGCGCCTGGGCCGTGATGCAGGTCGCCCTGTTCACGCGGATGGTCGGCCACGCCAACCTCAACCTCATCGCGACCCGCCGCCAGTTGCCGCCCGAGGTCCTCGTGCCGGTGTTCGACCGCATGGTCGAGGAGGGCTATCTGACCCGCACCGGCACGATGTTCGAGCACACACCGGCGGGCGCGCGCGAGGCCGACGTGATCGGCACGGCGTGGGCCGCCTGGCTCCGCGAGCAGCTGGAGAAGGACGGCGGGCGGGCCCTGGCGGACACGGCCGGGGGCGACGGGCGCCTGATGGCGGCGGTCGACACGATCGCCAAGCGGCTGCTCGCGGAGGAGCTGGCACAGGGGCTCGCGCTGGACCGGGGGCAGCGGCCGCGGCCGGTGGCACCGGCGTCGGCGTAGGCCGCGCGTCTCTGCCGCCCCCTTACCCGTCCGGCAGTCCCAGCCGGGCGAGCACCGCCGCCACATCCGCCACCACCGTCACTCCCGGCGGCGGCTCCGGGCGGCGGACGATCACCACGGGCAGCGAGAGGGCGCGGGCGGCCGTGAGCTTGGCCGCGGTCGCCGCGCCGCCGCTGTCCTTGGTGACCAGCACGTCGATGCGGTGCGCCCGCAGCAGCGCCGTCTCGCCGTCGACGGTGTACGGGCCGCGGTCCAGGAGGGTCTCCACGTCACGGGGCAGCGGTGGCTCGGGCGGCTCGACGGAACGTACGAGGAAGTGGAGCGCGTCGTACGGCGCGAAGGCGGCGAGACCCAGGCGGCCCGTGGTGAGGAAGACGCGGCGGCCGAGCGCCGGGAGCGCGGCGGCGGCCTCGTCGAGCGAGGCGGTCTCGTGCCAGTCGTCGCCGGGGCCCGGGCGCCAGCCGGGCC
>NZ_AOPZ01000202.1 GCF_000414115.1 Streptomyces aurantiacus JA 4570 | reverse complement strand
CCGCCACGAACAGGAACTGGACGCGGCCCTGCACGCGGCCGTACGCGCCCACGGCGCCGTCGACGTGCGCCGCGAGGCCGTCGAGGGCCAGGCCCGCGCCGCCCTGCTGGACGCCTCGGCCACCGCCGACCTGCTCGTGGTCGGCGCCCGCCGCCGCACCGGCCACACCGGCCTCCAGCTCGGCCGGGTGAACCACGCCGTCCTGCACCATGCCGCCTGCCCCGTCGCAGTGGTGCCCCGTGCCTGACGCACCCGCGCGAACACCGGCGCCCCGGACGTACCAGGGCGACTGGCCGTGCCGGACACCACAGAGGTACGAAGGGGAGTGAAGGGAACAAAGGGGTGCGAGTCGAGCGCCCCGCGTCGCACGCACGCCCTCCCGGACCCTCACGCGCCCCGTCTGAACCGCGCCGCATGTGGAACCCGGCCACCCACCGGACCGACAACCGGTCAGAAAACGAGGTTTCGATGGCCAAGGACCACCACACCGCCCTGGACGCCCACTGGCGCGCCGCCAACTACCTCGCCGCGGGCCAGATCTATCTGCTCGCCAACCCGCTCCTGACCGAGCCCCTGCGACCCGAGCACATCAAGCCCCGCCTCCTCGGCCACTGGGGCACCTCACCGGGCCTCAACCTGGTCCACACGCACCTCAACCGCCTCATCAAGGAAAGGGACCTGGAGGCCCTGTGCGTCTGGGGCCCCGGCCACGGGGGTCCCGCCGTCCTCGCCAACTCCTGGATCGAAGGCAGTTACACGGAGACGTACCCGGACGTCACCCGGGACGCGGAAGGCATGGCGCGGCTGTTCCGGCAGTTCTCCTTCCCGGGTGGCGTACCGAGCCACGTCGCGCCCGAGACGCCCGGCTCCATCCACGAGGGCGGCGAACTCGGCTACTCCCTCGCGCACGCCTACGGCGCCGCCTTCGACAACCCGGACCTGCTGGTGGCCTGCGTGATCGGCGACGGCGAGGCGGAGACCGGGCCGCTGGCCGCATCCTGGCACTCGGGGAAGTTCCTCGACCCCGTGCACGACGGCGCGGTCCTGCCGATCCTGCACCTCAACGGCTACAAGATCGCCAACCCGACCCTGCTGTCCCGCATCCCCGAGAGCGAACTCGACGCCCTGCTGCGCGGGTACGGCCACGAGCCCCTGCACGTGTCGGGCGACGATCCGCGGGCGGTCCACCGCGACCTCGCCGCCGCCCTGGACCGGGCCGTCGACCGCATCACCGAGGTGCAGCGGGAGGCGCGGTCCTCCGGCACCCGGGGAGCCAGGCCGGCCTGGCCGGTGATCGTGCTGCGCACGCCCAAGGGCTGGACCGGGCCCAAGAGCGTGGACGGCGATCCGGTCGAGGGCACCTGGCGCGCCCACCAGGTGCCGCTCGCGGGCGTGCGCGACAACCCCGAGCACCTGCGCCAACTGGAGGACTGGCTGCGCTCCTACCGCCCCGAGGAACTGTTCGACGCCGACGGCCGCCCCACCCCCGAGGTGCTGTCCTGCGTGCCCGAGGGCGACCGGCGCCTGGGCGCGACACCGCACGCCAACGGCGGCCTGCTCACCCGCACCCTGCCGCTGCGTCCCCTGGAGAACTTCGCGGTCGCCGTCGACAAGCCCGGCACGGCCCTGCACGAGCCGACCCGGGTGCTCGGCAAGATGCTCGCCAAGGTCATGGCCGACACCGCCGAACGGCGCGACTTCCGGGTCATGGGCGCCGACGAGACGGAGTCCAACCGGCTCGGCGCCCTGTACACCGCGACCGGCAAGGCATGGCAGGCCGAGACCCTGCCCACCGACGAACACCTCGCCCCCGACGGCCGCGTCATGGAGGTGCTGTCCGAACACCTCTGTCAGGGCTGGCTGGAGGGCTACCTCCTCACCGGCCGCCACGGCCTGTTCTCCTCGTACGAAGCGTTCGTGCACATCGTGGACTCCATGGTCAACCAGCACATCAAGTGGCTGAAGACCTCCCGGGCGCTGCCCTGGCGCGCGCCCGTCCCCTCGCTCAACTACCTGCTGACGTCGCACGTGTGGCGCCAGGACCACAACGGCTTCTCGCACCAGGACCCCGGCTTCGTCGACCACGTCCTCAACAAGAGCCCCGAAGCCGTACGCGTCTATCTGCCGCCGGACGCCAACACCCTGCTGTCCGTCGCCGAACACGCCCTGCTCAGCCGGGACTACGTGAACGTGATCGTCGCCGGCAAGCAGCCCTGCTTCGACTGGCTGACCCTGGAGCAGGCCCGCGCCCACTGCGCGCGCGGCGCGGGCGTGTGGGAGTGGGCGGGCACCGACGACGGGCTTCGCGACCCGGACGTGGTGCTCGCCTGCGCGGGCGACGTGCCCACCCAGGAAGTCCTCGCCGCCGCGGCCCTGTTGCGCGAGCACCTGCCCGAACTGACCGTGCGGGTCGTCAACGTCGTCGACATCGCCCGGATGCTGCCGCGCGAGGAACACCCGCACGGCATGGCCGACTTCGAGTACGACGCGCTGTTCACCCGCGACAAGCCGGTGATCTTCGCCTATCACGGCTATCCGTGGCTGATCCACCGCCTCGCCTACCGCCGCGCCGGCCACGCCCATCTCCATGTACGCGGCTACAAGGAGGCGGGCACGACCACCACGCCCTTCGACATGGTCGTACGCAACGATCTCGACCGCTACCGCCTGGTCATGGACGTCATCGACCGCGTCCCCGACCTGTCCGTCCGCGCCACGGCCCTGCGCCAGCTCATGGCCGACCACCGCACCCGTCACCACGCCTGGATCCGCGAGCACGGCACCGACCTGCCCGAGGTCGCGGACTGGTCGTGGCCCTACTGATCCGGATCCGCGCGGTACTGATCCGGATCCGGACGGTCCCCGCCGCGACCGGCCGACCCGCACCCGACCGACCACCCACCGCTGGGGCACGCCATGAATCACCACCGCTCGACGACCCACCCCCGCACCCATCCGCACACCCGCTCCCGTACCACCCGGCCGGACTCCACCCGCGTCGTCACCGCCGGCATCGACGGCTCCTACGCGAGCCTGGACGCGGCGGACTGGGCCGCACGCGAGGCCCTGCGGCACGGCGTGCCCCTGCGTCTGCTGCACGCGGGCGCCGCCCCCGCGCACTCCACGCGCGTGCGCAGGCTGCCCGCCGCCACGGAGCGCGCCCGCTGCCTGCTCGACCGGGCCGCGATCACCCTCTCCTACGTCCACCCCGCCCTGGAGATCCACGCCCAGCAGCCCGCCGGGTCCACGGTCGCGGCCCTGCTCGCCGCGTCCGCCGAGGCCGAGACGCTGGTCCTCGGCTCACGCGGGCTCTCCGGCCTCCCCGGATTCCTGGTCGGCTCGGTCGCCGCGGCCGTGACCGCCCGCGCCGAGCGTCCGGTGGTCCTTGTGCGCGCGGGGGAGCGCCCGGAGGACGCGCACACCCCCGGCGAGGGCGGCGCGCCCTCGCGCGGCACGCCCTACCGCCCGGTCGTCCTCGGCCTCGACCCGTCCCGGCCCGGCGACGCGTTGACCGCGTACGCCTTCGACGCGGCGTCCGTGCGCGAGGCGCCGCTGCACGTCGTGCACGCCTGGACGATGGCGCCGCTCGACGCGTACGCGCCCGGGCGGGTGCTCCCCGCGGACCTGACCGGCCTGGAGCGGGACAACCGGCAGGCCCTGAGCGCCGTCCTGGAGCCGTGGCGGCGCACGTACCCGCAGGTCCGCGTCGTCGAACAGGTCTCCTTCGGGCGCGCGGGCCATCAGCTCCTGAAGGCCGCCTGCGGGGCGTCGCTCCTGGTCATCGGGCGGCGCAGGGCGGCAGGGTCGCACCTGGGCCGCACCGCGCACTCGGCGATGCACCACGTGACGTGCCCGATCGCGGTGGTGCCGCACGACTGAGCGCGCGGTCTTCCCGCCGCGCGGCGGGAAGGCGCGGTCTTCCCGCCGCGCGGCGGGAAGACCGGGAAGTTCCGCGCATCCGTGCCTCCGGTGGCGATGAGTTCCGTGTCGCAGGACGGTCAGTACAGGCAGCGAATGACGCGGCGCGTTGCCGCCACCGAGACAGGAGACCGCCATGCCCAGGATCACCCCCAACCTCTGGTTCGACACCCAGGCCCAGGAGGCCGCGGAGTTCTACGTTTCCGTGTTCCCCAACTCGAAGATCACGAAGGTGACGAACTACGGCGAGGGCACTGGACCCGATCGCGCCGGCAGTGTGCTGACCGTGGAGTTCGAACTGGACGGCCAGCCGTATCTGGGGCTCAACGGCGGCCCCGAGTTCACCTTCAGCGAGGCCGTCTCCCTCTCGATCGACTGCGCCGACCAGGAAGAGACCGACTACTACTGGACCAAGCTCACCGCCGACGGCGGCCAGGAGAGCCAGTGCGGGTGGCTGAAGGACAAGTACGGCCTGTCCTGGCAGGTCGTCCCCGCCGAGCTGATCCGACTGCTCCAGGACCCGGACGCGGGGCGCGCGCAGCGGGCCATGGAGGCGATGCTCAAGATGCAGAAGATCGACGTGGCGGTGGTGCGGGCGGCGGCGGACGACGCCTAGGCACCACCGGGACCGAGGAGCAGGTCGAGGCCGTGTTCGAAGCGGCCGTCGAAGGACGCGTCGCCGAAGTGCGGGGCCAGGCGGCGGAGTGACGGGTAGTCACCCGCCGCCAGGGCCTGGGTGAAACGCCGGTCCCCTGCCGCGGGCAGCGACTGCTCCTCCTGGGTCAGGCCCAGGACGAAGTACTGCAGGCTCCAGGCCGTCCACGCCGCCTCGCGTTCGCCCGCCGGGCCCTCCAGGAGTGCCGTCGTGAGTGCCTCGCCGAAGCGCAGCGTGGCGGTCTCGGCGGCGTAGGTGCCCGCCACGATGCGCGCGCCGTCCCGGTGCGCGAGCAGGGCGCGGCGGTAGCGGCGCATGAGTTCGCGGGCCCGCGCCCACCCCTCGTCAGGCAGCCCGTCGAGGGAGATCTCGGCGACGATCGCGTCCGCCATCAGTTCGAGCAGCCGGGTCTTCGTCTTGGCGTGCCACAGCACGGTGTTCATCCGCACGCCCAGGCGCTCCGCCGTGCCGCGCACGGACACGCCGTCGGCGCCCTTGTCGGCGAGCAAGCCGAGCGCGGCGCGGGCCACGGCCCCGGGGGTCAGCCCCGCGCGGTGGCCGCTCTCCGTACGGCCGGGGGCCGCTTGCTTTTTGGTCACTGACCTAGTCTACTTGCGCCCACGATACTTGGTCAGTGACCAAGAAGTCTGGATCGGCAATGGCGTCGGAAGGAAGACCCCGTGCACATGGACCAGAACCGACACGTCCTCATAGCGGGAGCGGGCCCGGTCGGCCTGTGGCTGGCCGCCGAACTGCGCCTGGGCGGAGCCCGGGTGACCGTCCTGGAGCCGCGCACCGCGCCGTCCCCGCACTCCAAGGCGCTCACCGTGCACCCCCGCACCCTGGAGGTCCTGGACAGCCGGGGCGTCGTCGAGCCGTTCCTCGCCGAGGGCCTGCGGCTGCCCACCGGGCATTTCGCTTCCCTGGACGACCGGCTCGACTTCGCCGTCCTCGACACCCCCTACCCCTTCACGCTCGCCCTGCCCCAGGCCCGCACCGAGGCGCTCCTGGAGGAACACGCACGCGGCGCGGGCGCCGACATCCGGCGCGGCCACCGGCTGACGGGCCTGGCCGAGCACCCGTCCGGCGTGCGCGCGGAAGTGGCGGGACCGGAGGGTGCGTACGAGGTGGAGGCGGCGTACGTCGTCGGCTGCGACGGCACCCGCAGCACCGTGCGCGAGGCGGCGGGCATCGGCTTCCCCGGCAGCGAGGCCACCGTGTGGGGCTGGCTGGGTGACGTCGTCCTGGACACGCCGCCCGACCGGACCCAGTTCAGCGTCGGCACGCCGCGCGGCGGCCTGATGTGCGTGCCGCTGCCCGGCGGCGTACACCGCTTCGTCGGCCACATGCCGGAAGACAAACAGCAGGACTGGCCGGGCGAGTTGACCTTCGAGGAGCTGCGCGCGAAGGTCGTGCGCATCACCGGCGATGACTTCGGCATGCGCGACCCGCGGTGGCTCTCGCGGTTCGGCAACGCGGCGCGCCAGGCGGAGACGTACCGCAAGGGCCGGGTGCTGCTCGCGGGCGACGCCGCGCACATGCACTTCCCCGCGGGCGGGGTCGGCCTCAACGTCGGGGTGCAGGACGCCGCCAACCTCGGCTGGAAGCTGGCCGCGGTGGTGCGCGGCGACGCCCCCGGCGAACTGCTCGACAGCTACCACCGCGAACGGCACCCGGTCGGGGCCGAGTTGATCGCGAGCACCCGCGCCCAGACCGCGCTGATGACGGCGTACTCCGGCGACGGACTCGCCCTGCGCCAGGTCCTCAGCGGCGCCATCGCCGCCGTGCCGGAGTTCTCGCGGCGGCTCGCCGAGTCGCTCTCGGGCCTGTCGGTGGCGTACGCGGCCGTGGATGACGCCCACCCGCTCACCGGGCGCCGTGCCCCGAACCTCCAACTGGCCGACGGCACCGCCCTGTTCGCGCTGCTGCGCGCGGGCCGGCATGTGCTGCTCGACCTCACCGGCACCGGGCACGCCGAAGGCCCCTCGCCGGACGTCGTCGTCCACGAGGGGCCGCTGGCCGAGCCGCACCCCGACTGGGCGGGGGTGGGCTCGGCGCTGATCCGTCCCGACGGGCACGTGGCCCGGGTGTGGGACGCGGTCTGAAGGGCGGGCGAGGGCCGGGTCAGCCGAAGGCGATCGAGCTGACCTTGTCGTCGAAGTCGATGGTGCGCAGGTCGGCGACGTCGCCGTTGACCACCTTGGACTCGCCCTTGCAGTCGGGGCGCGACCAGAGCTTCAGCGAGCCGGCCGCCGAGAGGGAGGACGCGACCTTCGGGCGGGCCACGTTCTGGCAGCCCTCGCCCGCCACGCCCTGCGCCGGGTCGGCGAAGTCGGCGTTGTCGAAGAGGATCGCGCTGGTCGCGGGCGCGGCCCGACCCGCCTCGTCCTGCCCGGCGCCGTCGCCGGCCTGGGTGCCGTCGCCCCCGGCGGGCTGCCCGGACTTCTGGCCGTTCGGGGTCACGCCGAACCAAGTGCCGCCCACGCCATGGCCGTTGGTGTCACCGGGCTTGAGGTCCTTGCTGAAGCGGTACACCGGCCAGCCGCCGATCGTCACCTGGCGCGTGCCGTCGTCCCGCTTGATGACGCCGACGTCGGACGGCCGTACGCCGTCCACGAAGATCTTGCCGCCCGGGTCCACCAGGACGGGGGGCCAGGTGGTGGCGCAGGCGCCGGCGCAGTTCGACTCGGAGGGCTGTGCGGTGTCCTTGTCGAAGCGGTAGAGGGTGAAGCCGGCGCCGTTCACCACGACCGGGGCGAGGTTGCCCGCGCTACCGGCCGAGAGCTGGACCCACTTGCGCTGCACGGGCTTGGTGGCGGGTTTGCCCGGAGGGTTGGCCCAATCGCCGGTCCCCCGCCGCGCGTTGTTCTGCTCGGCCGTGCCCGCGGGCAGGGAGAGGTTCATCGTGCCGCTGCCGCCGCCTGCCTGGCCGTCGGCGGCCGGGGCGTTGGCCCCCGCCCTGTCCGCCGCCTTGCCCGCGCCCTTCGCGTCGCCGCCGTCGTCACCGCCGCCGCACGCGGTCAGGAGCAGGGTGCCCGCGGCCGCGAAGGACGTGAAGAGCATGGCCGGCTTGGTCTTCTTGCTGAGCATGAGAAGTCTCCTCGGAATCGGATCGCTCGGTGTCGCTCGATCTCTCGGCTTTTCCTGTGCCTTCGAGGCGTGAGTACGAGCGCCGCGCTCAGCCCTGTTCAGCCCTCTGAGGACCGTGACCAAACCGAGACAATGTCTAAGCCAGGAGCATGTCCGGAAGCGATTCCCGTCGGATCACGAGCCGGGTGCCCCAGGAGGCGTCTCCGGCCTCTCGCGATACACGCAGGCCGCAACCGCCACGGCCGCCGTGCTCGCGAGCAGCGGCCAGCCGATGCCGTGATGGAGAACCAGCCACGCGCCGGGCAGTGCTCCCGCGAGCATCGCGAGGGCGGCGAGGAGGCGACGCGCCGCCCGGACGTCCCCGCCGCCCGCGAGCCGCGACTCGGTGGCGAGCCCGGTCAGCGTGCGCGTGAGAACGGTCGTCGTCAGGTCCGGCACGTTCAGCTTCAGTACGGTGCCGTTGCGCAGCCCCATCGCCAGCGCGAGCAGCCCGACCAGGACGTACGTCGCATCCGCGGCACCCGCGAACGCCAGCGCGCTCGCGACGCCAAGGAGTGCCGCCTCGCCGCACAGCGCGGCCCGCACCCACGACGCCCGGCGCCGCCCCCGGAACGCCCGGGCCAGCCGCCCCGCCAGGGCCGCGCCGACGAGGAACGCGCCGAGCGACACCAGTGACCCGGTGACGGAGAACCCCGGCGCCCCCGCGGCGGCGAAACCGATGACGACGACGTTGCCGGTCATGTTCGCCGCGAAGACCCGGTCGAGCGCGAGGAAGGTGACGGCGTCCACGACACCGCTGACCACGGTGAGCGTGAACAGGACCAGGGCGAGGGGGTGCCGGTTGCCGACGCCCGGCCCGGGGGTCTCGGTGCCCGCCCCCGCCGCGGGCTGATGGTTCGTCATGCCTCAGCTTTTCAAGGGGCGCGGGTGAAACCCGACCTGACGCGCCGTCACCCTTCCGCCCTACTGGAACGCGTTCTACTGTGTGCGCCGTCAAGCCGCAGCGCCACGGCACGGACGGGCGCAGGGACGACAGGAGAGGCCGTGCACCTCGAATACACGCCCGAGCAGCAGCGGTTGCGCGCCGAACTGCGCACGTACTTCGCCGAGCTGGTGCCCGGCCACGCGCACACCCGCTACGCCGAGCCCGCCGCGCAGAAGCGGTTCTACCGCGAGACGATCCGCCGCCTGGGAGCCGACGGCTGGCTCGGCGTCGGCTGGCCCGAGGAGTACGGCGGCCGCGGGCTCACGCCCATGGAGCAGTTCATCTTCTTCGACGAGGCCGCCCAGGCGGGCGTGCCGCTGCCGTTGATGGCCCTCAACACCGTCGGTCCGACACTCATGCGGTACGGCACCGACGAGCAGAAGGCGTACTTCCTGCCCCGCGTCCTCTCCGGCGAGATCGACTTCGCGATCGGCTACAGCGAGCCCGACGCGGGCACCGACCTGGCCGCGCTCAAGACGCGGGCCGTGCGCGAGGGCGACGAGAGCACCGGCCACTACACGGTGAACGGGCAGAAGATCTGGACGACCAACGGCGACACCGCGGACTGGGTGTGGCTGGCGGTGCGCACCGACCCGGACGCCCCGCCGCACAAGGGCATCACCATGCTGCTCGTACCGACGTCCGACCCCGGCTACTCCTGCACCGTCATCAACACCCTCGCCTCGCACGACACCACGGCCAGCTACTACGAGAACATCCGCGTGCCCGCCGGCCGCCGCGTAGGCGAGGAGAACAAGGGCTGGCGCCTGATCACCAACCAGCTGAACCACGAACGTGTCACCCTCGCCGCCCACGGCACCATGGCCATCCGTGCCCTGCACGACGTGCAGCGCTGGGCCGCCGACACCAAGCTCGCCGACGGCCGCCGCGTCATCGACCTGCCCTGGGTGCGCCGCCGCCTCGCGCAGACCCATACGAAGCTCGACGCGATGAAGCTCCTCAACTGGCAGATGGTGAACGCCGTCCAGGACGGCACCCTCACCCCGCAGGACGCGTCCGCCGTTAAGGTCTACGGCTCCGAGGCCCGCCGCGAGGCATACGCCTGGCTCATGGAAGTCGTCGGCTCCGCGGGCGCGTTGAAGGAGGGCTCGACGGGCGCGGTCCTCCACGGCGAGCTGGAACGCGGCTACCGCTCGGCGGTCATCTTCACCTTCGGCGGCGGCAACAACGAGATCCAGCGCGAGATCATCTCGTGGATCGGCCTCGGGATGCCGCGGGTGCGCCGCTGACGGCCCGGCGACCAGGCTGCTCAGACGGAGGTGCGGGCCTCTTCGTGGTCCGGCTCCGGTATCGGACTCTTCTTGTCTCCGGCGGCAGGCAAGGTAATCAGCAGCACAGCCGCTCCGAGGAGTGCGATGACCGCGATCCAGCCCGCGCCGACGTGCATGGCATGGACAAACGCGTCATCAGCAGCCTGAGCAAGAGTGGGCCGGTGGACAGCGGTGGCGACGTGGCGGGCCTGTTCGGCGGAGACTCGCGCCTGATCCTGCACCGGGCCGGGCGCACCCTCCAGCGAGGGTTCGATCGCGCGTCGGTACTCGATCGACATGATCGTGCCGCCTACCGCGATGCCGATCACGCTGCCGGTCTGTCGCACGGTGTTGGTGACGGCCGATCCCGCACCGGCCTGTTCCAACGGAAGGTCGCTGATCAATGCGGCCGTAACGGGGCCGATCACCATGCCGATGGAGAGACCCTGTATCAGCAACAGGGTCTCGATCCAGACGAGTGGCGTGTGGAGTCCGAGGAATCCGTATCCGCCCATGGTCAGCGCAGCAATGGTCAGCGCCGGCACGGTGACGAGGCGTAGAGACAGGCGGCGCACCAGGCGCGAGGCAAGGGGCGCGCCAGCGAGCGCGCCGAATGCGGTCGGGATATTGGCCAAACCCGCCTTCATCGGCGAGAACCCGAGCGCGCCTTGCAGGTAGAACGCGTTGTAGAAGGTGATGGTGGCCACCCCGAAGAGCAGCAGTCCGAGCGCCACATTGCCGCCACCGAATGTGCGTTGCGCGAACAGTCGCGGATCAAAGCTGGGCACCTTGACGCGCAGTTCGACGAGTACGAAAACGGCCAGCAGAATCAGACCGGCAACGATCGGCGCCCAGACGTCGGTACGACTCCACGCCGCCACCTGCCCCGCCCGGATCAGCCCGTAGGCCAACGCCACGAGCCCGCTGATCGACAGCAGCATTCCGGCGGGGTCCAGCGGTCGGGGAGTGGGGCTGCGGAAATTCGGAACCAGCACGGCGAGCCCGACCAGCGCCAGTGCCGCGACCGGGACATTGATCAGAAAGACCGAGCCCCACCAGAAATGATCGAGCAGGAACCCCGCAAGGACCGGACCGGCGGCCATCCCGACACCGGCCGACGCCGAGAAAATACCGATCGCGGCAGCCCGCGCGGGGCCGGTAAAGGTCCACATGAGGATGGCCATCATGGCGGGCGTGATCAGCGCGCTGCCCACCCCCATCACGGCTCGAGCCGCGATCAGCTGGACCGCGTCGTTTGCGTACGCCGCCCACAGCGAGGACCCGGCGAAAATCACCAGCCCACTGGTGAACACAGTCCGGTGACCGAACCGATCGCCCAATGCGCCTGCGGTGAACATCAAGGTGGCGAAGGCCAGAGTGTACGAACCGGTCGCCCATTGCAGCTGACCGGGATCGGCCCCCAGTCCACGGGTCGGGTCTGCAAGGGTCTCCAGCGTGGTACTCAGGACGGTATTGTCCAGCCAAATCAGCAGCGAACACAGCATAAGAACGGCAAGAATCAATTGCTGCCTGAACTTCGGCAACGTTGGAGGCGCGGTCATGAACACCTTCGGATATCGATCGGCGGGAACCTGAACGACTGGGACCATAAGCAAACTCCACGACGCCGTCAAGCTTGGAGTTTCTTGCCAATACTGTTGCGGCCGCACGCACTTTATGCCCTCTGCCGGATTTGCGGACCGAACAATTTCGTGCCCTCTGGTGAATTTGCGAGACGAGGGATTTCATGACTTCGGGAAGGTTGCGACCGGGTGGATTTCATGCCCTCCGGTGAGCTGTCGCACCGGCACCATGTCCGAATGTGACAGTCGGTCGTCATTGCGGCCATCGGCGACTGCGCCGAGGATGAAGGCATGCCCCTTCCGCACCGGGTCGTCATCGCGGTCTTCCCCGATGTCGACCTCCTCGACGTCACCGGCCCCGCCGAGGTCTTCGCGCTGGCCGACCGGCAGGCCGCGGGCCGCGCCCGGTACCAGGTCCGCCTCGCCGGTCCCGCCGCCGGCGAGGTGCGGACGTCGGCGGGGGTAAGGCTGCTCGCCGACCTGGCCTTCGACGAGGTCGGCGGGCACGTGGACACCCTGCTGGTGCCCGGCGCGGTCGACCTGACCGACGACGGCCCCCGGGCCCGGATCGACCCCGACGTCGTGGCGTGGGTGAAGCGGACCGCCCCGCACGCCCGGCGCGTGGCCTCGGTGTGCGTGGGCGCGCACGTGCTGGCGGCGGCCGGGCTCCTGGACGGGCTGACGGCGACCACGCACTGGTCGACCGCCGCCCAGCTCGCCGCCGAGCATCCGGCGGTCACCGTCGATCCGGATCCCATCTTCGTCCGCACCGACCGCGGCCGGGTGTGGACCGGCGCCGGGATCAGCGCCTGCCTGGATCTCGCGCTCGCCCTGGTGGCCGAGGACCTGGGCGAGGAGGTGGCGCTCGCGGTGGCCCGGGACCTGGTGATGTACCTGAAACGGCAGGGCGGGCAGAGCCAGTTCTCCGTGCCCCTCAGCCGGCCCCCGTCCGCCCGGCGCGACATCGACGAGCTGCGGCTGTGGATCGCCGACCACCCCGACGAGGACCTGTCCGCGGAGGTGCTCGCGGCACGGATGTGCCTGAGCGAGCGGCATTTCGCGCGCGTCTTCAAACAGGAGACCGGCGCCGGTCCCGCCGCCTACGTCGAAGCCGCCCGGGTCGAGGTGGCCCGGCGCCTCCTGGAGACCACCGACGTTCCGCTCGACCAGGTCGCGGCCGCGGCCGGGCTCGGCTCGGCGGAGACCCTGCACCGGTCGTTCAAGCGGCAGCTCGCGACGACGCCCGGCGCCTACCGCCGCCGCTTCCGCACGCGGACCCTCTGACCGCCCTCACCCACTCCAGTCCCCCCCCGCACGCAGGCAAGGCGAACAGCTCTGCCATGCCCCAATTTCCTCCCCATTCGCACTAGTTACCCCCATTCACCCCATTTACCCGACGAAAGGCACCCCATGAGCGCGAACCAGCCCTCCACCACCCTCCGGGACGTCATCGGCCTGGACAACCGGCCGCCCAAGCTGAGCGACTCCGTCCTGATCCTGATCGACTTCCAGAACACCTACCGCACGGGCGTCATGGCCCTGGAGGGCGCCGAGGAGGCACTCGCGGCGGGCGCCCGCCTCCTGGAGCGCGCCCGCGCCGCGGGCACCCCGGTCGTGCACGTCCTCAACGACGGCGGTGTGGACACCCCCTACGACATCCGCGCCCACATCGGCGCCCTCAGCGACGAAGTCGCCCCGGCGGACGGCGAGGCGGTCGTGGTCAAGCAGTTCCCCAACTCCTTCCACGCCACGGAACTGGAGAAGACCCTGACCGACCTGGGCGTCGCCCCCGGCAGCGGCAAGGACCTGGTCCTCGCCGGGTTCATGACGCACATGTGCGTCAACTACACGGCCCAGGGCGCCTTCAACCTCGGCTACCGCCCCACCGTCGTCGCCGAGGCCACCGCCACCCGGGCCCTCACCACCCCCGACGGCACGGTCCTGCCCGCCACCGCCCTCCACACCGCGGCCCTGACCGCCATCACCGACCTGTTCGGCACCGTCGTCCCCACGGTCGACGCCCTGCCCATCTGATTCCGGCCCTCCCCGCACCTCCTAAGTGTGCGTAACCTGCGGTAAGGAGGTGGCGGCATGCGTGAGGCGGACGCCGGGCTCTTCGGGCCCTCGTCGGTGACCTGGCAGATGCACGGGGATCCCATGATGTGGGTCGCGGGAGTACGGGCGTTGTACTTCCAGGCGCTGCACCCGCGCGCCGTGCGGGGCGTCATGCAGAACTCGGACTTTCGCAAGGACGCCTGGGGCCGCCTGATGCGTACGGCGCACTTCGTGGGGACGACGACGTACGGCACCACCGAGGCCGCGGAGAAGGCGGGCGCCCGGGTCCGTAAGATCCACACGATGCTGTCGGCCACCGACCCGGACACGGGGGAGCGCTACGGCGTCGACGAGCCGGAGCTGCTCCTGTGGGTGCACTGCGCGGAGATCGACTCCTATCTCCACGTGGTGCGCCGCTCGGGCTTCCGGCTGAGCGACGCGGCCGCCGATCAGTACGTCGCCGAACACCGCGAGAGCGCCCGCCTGGTGGGGCTCGACCCCGGCGACGTACCGGCGTCCACGAGTGAACTCGCCGCCTACTTCGAGAAGGTGCGGCCCGAACTCGCCGTCGGGCCGGAGGCGCGCGCCGTCGACGCGTTCCTGCAACGGCCGCCCACCCGCGCCCTGTTCGTCCCGGCGCGCGACCTGCTGTGGCGGCGCGTCGCCAACCTCGCGTACGGGTCGCTGCCGCGTTACGCCCACGAGCTGTACGGCAGGCCCGCCCCGGCGCCCCGGACGGTCACCCGCCGCCTGGTCACCACGGGCACCCTGCTGCGCCGCGTCCCCTCGCGTGTCCGCTGGCAACTCCCGCCGAAGCACATCCTGCGCGCCATGGCCCGCCTCGGCCCCGGCAGCCGCCCCGACCCGCGCAAAGTCCCGTACAAAGTCGACAGGCGGGACGCCATACTGGACGGGCCGGGGAGGGCGCAGCGAGGCAACGGGGGCGACGGCACGCGATGGCGGACACCAGGCTGATCCAGGGCCGGTATCGACTGCTCGACCTGATCGGTCGCGGCGGCATGGGCGAGGTGTGGCGGGCGCACGACGAATCCCTCGGCCGCAAGGTCGCCGTCAAGTGCCTCAAGCCGCTCGGGCCGCAGCACGACCAGTCGTTCACCCGGGTCCTGCGGGAGCGGTTCCGGCGCGAGGCGCGGGTCGCGGCGGCGCTCCAGCACCGCGGGGTCACCGTCGTGCACGACTTCGGCGAGCACGACGGCGTGCTGTTCCTGGTGATGGAGCTCCTGCAGGGCTGCAACCTCAGCCAGCTCCTGGAGGACAACAGGCAGCTCCCGCTGCCCGTCACCGACGTCGTGGACATCGCCGACCAGGTCGCCTCCGCACTCGCGTACACCCATGAACAGGGCATCGTGCACCGGGACCTGAAGCCCGCCAACATCATGCGGCTCGGCGACGGCACGGTGAAGATCTGCGACTTCGGGATCGCCCGGCTCGGCCACGACATCGGCTTCACCTCCCGTCTCACCGGCACCGGCATCGCCATGGGCACCCCGCACTACATGTCGCCCGAGCAGATCAGCGGCGCCGAGGTCGACCAGCGCAGCGACCTGTACTCGTTCGGCTGCGTGCTGTACGAACTTGCCACCGGGGCGCCGCCGTTCGACCTGGAGGATGCCTGGGCGGTGCTCGTCGGGCACCGCGACACGCCGCCCGAGCCGCCGCGCCGCCGCCGCGGCGAGCTGCCCGCCTACTTCGACCGGATCGTCCTCGACCTGCTCGCCAAGCAGCCGGACGAACGGCCGCCCGACGCCCGGGAGCTGGGCCGCCGCATCGTCGCGGGCCGCAGCGCGACCGCCGCCTATGTGCCGACCGTCGTCTCGGCGCCACTGCGCCGCCCCGAGCCCGCGCCGTCCGCCCGGCGTCGGCCGCCGGCGTCCGACCATACATCGGTGACTGGAGTTCAGACGTGTGCTCTCCATCTCTCCGGACGCCGCGGCGGGCCTCACCGGCGAGTGGATCCCGCGCGCCACCGGCCGCCACACGGTCGTGCCGCCGCCCGCCCCGGAGCGGCCCGCGCCCCCGCCGTCCGTGGTCGCCGCCCTGGTCAGCCGCCACAACGCGGGCCTGAGCCTCGGCCGTCTCGGCCGCTGGGCGGAGGCGGGGGAGGTGCACCGCGCGGTCGCCGCCGAGCGCGAGCACGTGCTCGGCCCCGACCACCCCGACACCCTCGCCAGCCGGTACGAGGTGGGCTTCACGCTCAGCCGCACCGGCCGGCCCGCGGACGCGCTGCGCGAGTACGGCCGCGTCGCCGAGGGCCGCGAACGCACCCTGGGCGCCGAGCACTTGGAGACGCTCGCGGCGCGCCAGGAGATGGCGTACGTCCTCGGCCAGCTCGGGCGGCACTTCGAGGCGCACCAGGTGTACACGCAGGTGCTCGCGGTGCGGGAGCGGGCCGCGGGGCCGGACCACCCCGACACCCTGCGCTGCCGCCACAACCTGGCCTTCAACCTCAGCCGGCTCGGCCGCCTCGAGGACTCCTACCGCCTGGCCCGCGAAGTCGCCGCCGCCCGCGCCCGCGTCCTCGGCCCCACGCATCCCGACACGCTGGTCACCTGGTACGAAGTCGCGTACGCACTAGGTCAGTTGGGGCGCTGGCCGGAGGCCCTTGCGACCTACCGCGAGGTGGCCGACGCCCGGACCAGGGCGCTCGGAGCCGACCACCCCGACACCCTCGCCGCGCGCTACGAGGTCGGCATCAGCCTCGGCCGCCTCGGCCGCAGCGCCGAGGCCCTGGAGCTCTACCGCGCCCTCATCGACGACCGCACCCGCGTCAACGGCCCCGCCGACCCCGAGACCCTGCGCGCCCGCCACGGCCTCGGCGTGAACCTGGGCCGCCTCGGCCGCTGGGAGGAGGCCCTCGTCGAGGCCCGCGACGTATGCGCGATCCGCGAACGCGTCCTGGGCGGCGACCACCCCGACACCCTGGTCAGCCGCCGCGAGGTCGCCGTCGGCCTCGGCTGGCTCGGCCGCTGGCCCGACGCCCTCACCGAGTACCGTCGCGTCGCCTCCGCCCGCGAACAGGTCCTCGGCCCCGACCACCCCGACACCCTCGCCAGCCGCAACGACGAGGCCCACTGCCTGGAACAGCTGGGCCGGGGGACGGAAGCGGTGGAGCTGTACCGCAGGGTGGCGGCGCTGCGGCAGCAGCGGGCGGCCGGGGCACACTGAGGCGCGGCCCGCGCTCGTCTCAAAGACAGGCTCTCAGTCCCGGAGCTGGACGGGGGCTCGCATCTCGGCCAGCTCCGGGTCGCCCCATTCGTCGAGCGGGGTGCCCTCGGGGTACCGGGCGCAGTCGGCGTATCCGGCGATCTCCAGCCGGCCGGCGGGGTAGGACGTGACGGACACCGACGCGTCGCCTCCCGGCGGCACCATCTTCAGCCGGAGCCAGAACCGGTCGTTGTCGTGCGAGGCGACCTTCCAGCCCTCCCGGGTGAGTTCCTTCTTCGCGTGCTTCAGGGCGGCCACCGCCCGGGCGCGGGGCACGCCCCGCAGCGTCCAGTCGTAACTGACGTTGACGACGCCCGGCTCGCTGGGCGGCGATCCGCTGAACCCGTCGGCCCAGTGGCGCACGCCCCGGCGGTTGCAGCCGTAGCCTTCGGCCTCCGCCCCCACCCCGGACCGCTCGGTGTCGAGCCGGGCGTCCGGCAGGGCGAGGGCGTCGTACACCGTCTGCGTACGCTCGTCGAGGCTGCGGGACGTGGCCGCAGGATCGGCCACCGGATACGGCTCGCCCGCCCAGACTCCCTCGAACCACAGCCCGGCGCCCACGATGCCCGCCATCGCCGCGGCGACCCCCACACCTGCCGCCGCCACGGTCCTCGCCTTGATGGGGCGTGCGGGGTCGACGAGATTCTTTGCCATGCGGGCATCGTGCGGCGGGGGCCGGGCGGCGGGCATGAGTACGTGTACTCAACGGAGCCTGGGGGATCCGGAAATCCATCCGCGCGCCCGCACGTCCGCGCGATTCCGTGCTACCAAGGATCATGCGATCCAGCTACGACGCGGTGGTGGTCGGCGGCGGCCACAACGCCCTGGTGGCCGCCGCCTACCTGGCCCGGGCAGGGCGGACGGTGCTGCTCCTGGAGCGGCTGAAGGAGCCCGGCGGAGCCACGGTCTCGACGCGCCCGTTCCCCGGCATGGACGCCGACCTCTCCCGCTACTCGTACCTGGTGAGCCTCCTGCCGAAGAAGATCGTGCGGGATCTGGACCTGGACTTCCGGGTCCGTACGCGCACGGTGTCGTCGTACACCCCGACGGTCCGCGACGGGCAGCCCACCGGCCTCCTGGTGGGCGGCGGCGAGGCCCGCACGCGCGAGTCGTTCGCGCGGCTCACCGGCGACGACCGCGAGTACGAGGCGTGGCGGGACTTCTACGCCCTCACGGCCCAGGTGGCGGCGAGGGTGTTCCCCACGCTCACCGAACCCCTGCCGGACAAGGCGGAACTGCGCCGCCGCGTCGACGACGACACCGCGTGGCGGGCGCTCTTCGAGGAGCCCATCGGCAAGGCCGTGGAGTCGCGGTTCGCGGACGACCTGGTGCGCGGCGTGGTCCTCACGGACGCGCTGATCGGCACGTTCAGCGACGCCCACGACCCGTCACTGCGGCAGAACCGCTGCTTCCTCTACCACGTGATCGGCGGCGGCACCGGAGACTGGAACGTCCCCGTCGGCGGCATGGGCGCCCTGACCCGCGCCCTCACCGACACCGCCCGCGCGGCCGGCGCCGAACTGCGCACCGGCCACGAGGTGACCCGCGTCGAGACCGACGGGCGGCGCGCCGAGGTGACGTACCGCACCGAGGACGGCGAGGGCACGGTCGCGGCCCGGCACGTCCTGGTGGGGGCCTCGCCCCAGGAACTCGCCGCCCTGACCGGCGACGCGCCGCCGCCCCCGGCCGAGGGCGCCCAGCTCAAGGTGAACATGCTGCTGAAGCGGCTGCCCGCCCTGCGGGACCCGGCCGTCGACCCGCGCGAGGCGTTCGCGGGGACCTTCCACATCGCGGAGGGGTACGAGGAGCTGGCGCGGGCGTACGCGGAAGCGGCGGCGGGCGGGCTGCCCGCGGCCCCGCCGTCCGAGATCTACTGCCACTCCCTGACCGACCCGACGATCCTCGGCCAGGACCTCGTCGACCGCGGCTGCCACACCCTGACCCTCTTCGGCCTGCACACCCCCGCACGGCTCTTCAACGACGCCACCAACGACGCCGTGCGCGCCGAGCTGATGGCCTCCGCGCTCGCCCAGCTGGACGCGCACCTGGCCGAGCCGATCGCCGACTGCCTGGCCACCGACGCGGACGGGCGGCCGTGCGTCGAGGCGAAGACCCCGCTCGACCTGGAGCGCGACCTGCGCCTGCCCGGCGGCAACATCTTCCACGGCGACCTGTCCTTCCCGTACGCGGACGAGAACACCCCGCAGGGGCCGGGCCGTTGGGGCGTGGAGACGCGGCACCCGAACATCCACCTCTGCGGCGCGGGCGCGCCGCGCGGGGGCGGCGTCAGCGGCATCCCCGGACACAACGCGGCCATGGCCGTCCTGGAGGGGTGAGCGCCGGACCCGCGCGGAACGCGCTGGTGTACGGTCGGACACCGTTCGGTGCGCGAGGAAGGCCCCACGCGTGAGTGTTGGAGACGAGAGGTGCTCACCATGGCTTCCCGACGCGGCGGTCGCGGCGAAAAGGCAACGGACACCCCGACCTTCACCGAACAGGCCCGGCGCCGGCAGCTCGTCGAGTGCACGATCGACCTGATCTCCACGAAGGGCTACCCCGCGACGTCCCTGTCCGCCATCGCGGAACAGGCGGGCCTGTCCAAGGCGGCCGTCCTCTACCACTTCTCGTCCAAGGACAACCTCACCCGCGCGGCCCTGGACCACGTCCTCGGCGAGTTCACCGCGTACGTCGCCGAGCGCGTCGCGGCCGCACCGGACCCGCGCGACGCCGTGATCGCCTACGTCCGCGCCATGATCGGCTACCAGCAGGAGCACCGCAGGCACGTCCGTGTCATCACGGAGATGCTCCTGGACGACCACGGCGGCACCCGCCTGAAGACCCCGGGCAGCCACGACACCGCGGGGCGCCTGCAGTCCCTGGCCGACCTCCTGACCGCGGGCCAACAGGCGGGCCGCTTCCGGGCGTTCGACCCCGTCACCGTCGCCCTCGCCATCGGCGGGGCCATCGACGGCGTCATCGGCCACTGGCTGGCCCATCCGGAACACGACCTGGACGCGGCGGCAGATGAGCTGGAGAGGTTCACGCTGAACGCGATCGGGGCGTAGCCGCACCGCGACCGGTGAGCCGGGGCTCTCGCACTCGCACTCGCACCCGCCCTCGCGTCAGCGGGCCGGGGGCACGAACCCGTCGACCACGCGCCGCGCCCTCGCCGCCGCCTCGGCGTCGCCCAGGCGCAGTGCCGTGTTCGTGGCCGTGAAGACCGCGTCGATCTGGAAGGCCGTCAGCTCCGCGTCCAGGGCGGGGACCTCGCCGCTGGTGGCGGCGTGCCGCAGTTCGGCGGCAAGGAGAGTCACCCAGTCGCGGTGCTGGTGGAAGAGCGCGTCGTGGACGGGGCCGGGGCGGCTGTCGAAATCCGGGAGGTTCGCGGCCCAGAAGCAGCCGCCGGTGAACAGCGGGGTCTCGGCGTAGCGGAGCCAGTGCTCCGTCAGGGCGCGCAGCCGGGAGGCGCCGCGCGGCACGTCGGCCGCGGGCCGCACCACCGCGTCCAAGAACGCCTCACGTGCCATCGCCACGGCCGCGAGCTGCAGCTTCTCCTTCGTGCCGAACAGCGTCGCGACACCGCTCTTGCTCAGTCCGAGGTCGGTGGCCAGGCGGCCGATGCTGAGGCCGTTGAGGCCCTCCAGGGAGGCGATGTCGACGGCGTGACGGGCGATCGTCCGGCGGGTGCGCTCACCGCGCAGGAGGCGCCGGTCGGTTGTCGTCGTGCTCGCTGTGCCCGTCGTCGGGGCTGTGCCCGTCGGCGCGGCCGTGGCCGCGCGTGTCGTCGCCGTGTCCTCGCTCATGCGGCCATCCTCCCACGCCTTCTCTAAATGCACGAACGGTCGTACGTTTAGTTCATGGCATCCACGACACCCCTCGCGCACCCTGACGCCCAGCCCGCACACACGCCCCGCCGCACCGAGGAGACCGACCCTCACTGCGTCCCGCCCGCCCGCGCCGCCCGGCTCCTGGCCGGCGCACCCTGGCGTCGCTTCGCCGCGATCGGCGACAGCCTCTCGGCCGGGGTCGGCGATCCGAGCCCCGGCTACACCTCGCTGGGCTGGGCCGACCGGGTCGCGGACGTGCTGCGCCGCGTCCAGCCCGGCCTCGCGTACCTCAACACCGGGGAGATCGGAGCCACCACCGACCGGACGCTCGCCACACAGCTCGACGCGATGACCGAGTTCGGCCCGGACCTGCTCCATGTGCCGTGCGGGGCGAACGACCTGTTCCGGCGGGAGCCCGATTTCGCCGCCGTCGAGCGGTCGCTGGCCCGCCTCTTCGAGGCCGCGGCGGCCACGGGCGCGCGGCTGACCGTGTTCACGCTCGGCAGGGCGTTCGTGGTGCCGGCTTTCCCCGACTGGGAGGACCGGGTGAGCACGCTCAACGCCGTCGTCCGCCGACTGGCCCGGGACCACGACGCCGTACTCGTCGACATGTGGGACCACCCCGTCAACGCCCGCCCGGACCTGCTGAGCGCGGACGGCATCCACTTCGCCGCGTCGGGCCAGGCCGTGCTGGCGGCGGAGGTCGTGCAGGGGCTCGCGGGGGTGCTCGGCGGGCGGGACCGGGAGTAGAGGTGTGTGCCCCAGGGGCGCGGGCAGATCTTGTGGGGTGTGTGGCGCGGGGCGCCCGGGCCACCGCGTATTGCCCGCACCGCCTGCCGAAGGAGCCCCCATGGGCGTCAGCCAGTCCCCGTCAGACCCGTCGGTCGCCGCCGCCCTCGCCGGGTTGGACGCCGACCTCGGCGAACTCACCGGCCTCTATCAGGACCTGCACGCCCACCCGGAGCTGTCCTTCGCCGAGCACCGCACGGCCGCCGAGATCGTCCGCAGGGCCGAGGCGTACGGGTACGACGTCACGCCCGGCGTCGGCCGCACCGGCGTCGTGGCCGTCCTCGACAACGGCGAGGGCCCCACCGTGCTGCTGCGCGCCGACTGCGACGCGCTGCCCGTCGTCGAGCGCACCGGCCTGTCCTACGCCTCCCGCACCGACGGCGTCATGCACGCCTGCGGTCACGACCTGCACGTCACCTGCCTGCTGGGCGCCCTGAAGCTGCTCGCGGACGCGCGCGACAGCTGGCGCGGGCGGATCGTCGCCGTGTTCCAGCCGGCCGAGGAGGCGGGGCAGGGCGCGCAGGCCATGGTCGACGACGGCCTCTTCGAGCGGTTCGGGACGCCCGACGTGGTGCTCGGCCAGCACGTCGCGCCGTTCCCCGCCGACATGGTCGCGTGCCACGCGGGAGCGGCGTTCGCGGCCACCGACTCGCTCAAGATCGTGATGTATGGGAAGGGCGCGCACGGCTCCCGGCCGGAGACGTCCGTCGACCCCGTGGTGATGGCCGCCGCGACGGTGATGCGGCTGCAGACCGTCGTCTCCCGTGAGGTCCCGGCGGGGGAGACGGCCGTGCTCACGGTGGGCTCGCTGCGGGCGGGCACGGTGGGCAACATCATCCCGGACGAGGCCGAGCTGGGCCTGAACATCCGTACGTACACGGAGGACGTGCGGGCCAGGATCCTCGCCGCGATCGAGCGGATCGTGCGCGGCGAGGCCCAGGTGGCGGGCGCCGAGCGCGAGCCCGAGATCACGGCGCTCGACGCGTTTCCGGTGGTCGTCAACGAGGAGGCGGCGGTGGCCCGCACCATGGCGGCGATCGGCACGGTCCTGGGCGACGGCAAGGTGATCGACCCGGGTCCTGTCACCGGCAGCGAGGACGTGGGGATCCTCGGCACGGCGGCCAAGGCGCCGCTCTGCTACTGGCTGTTCGGAGGCTGCGACCCCGAGACGTACGCCGCCGCGGCGGCCGCGGGAACCCTGCACCGCGACATCCCCTCCAACCACTCGCCCCGCTTCGCGCCCGTCGCCGAACCGGCCATCACCACCGGCGTGACGGCTATGACGGCGGCGGCGCTGGAGTGGCTGGGCGGCGGGGAGGCGGAGTGAGACGCGGCGCCCGGCCCCCGGTCGCCGGGGCCGGGCGACTCCGCGCCGCCTGCGGCTAACCCGCCCCTCCCGGCTCCCGCCGGGCGAACCCCGGCGCGTGCTCCGGCCGCACCCCCACCCCGCCCAGGTACCCCGCCACCATCCGCAGCACCGGCACCCTCCGCAG
>NZ_AOPZ01000201.1 GCF_000414115.1 Streptomyces aurantiacus JA 4570 | reverse complement strand
CGCACGCCGTGGGCGGCCAGGAACCGGGCGGCCCGGTCGGCCGCCGCGTCCAGCTCCGCGAAGGTGAGCGCGCGCTCGCCGAGCACCGCGGCCGTGCGGTGCGGGACGGCGCGGGCGGCGGACCGGAACACCTCGCCGAGCAGCAGACCGGTCATGCCCCCTGGTCCTACCACGGGGCGGCGCAGGGCGGAACGGCCGCGCGGGCCCCGGGCGAACCGTGGCCGAGACCACGCCACCCGGGCGTCGCCGAACGATCTACCCGTCGGTAGCATCCTGTGCCATGGCAGACACGGAGCAGGTGACGGAGCAGGACGGCCCCGGCGCGGGCGGGGCGGACGGCGCGCACACGGCCGACGGGGCCAAGGCGGCGAAGGCGGCCAAGGAAGCCGCCCGTGCCGAGCGCACGGCCGCCAAGCTGGCCAAGCAGATCACCGCGTTCGCGCGGGCGCACGGTGGCGCGGAGGGACAGGTCGCGTACATCGGCGAGCGCGGCGCGCGGATCGTCCTCGTCGGCGACGACGGCGGCTGGGGCGACCTCGTCGCACCGAGCCAGGCGATCGCGAAGGACGCCGTGGAGAAGGCCGGGATCACCGTCCACGAGGACTTCGACGGCGACTTCGCGGCCAAGGTGAAGACCGGACCGTACGAGTGGAAGCGCATGGCGGGCATCCAGATCGGCGGCCCGGCGGGCGCTTGAGACACGCGCGGGGCGGGCACGGAGTGACACGGTGAGCAACACCTGACACCGGGGTCACCCGTTAGGACCGTAAGAACACGGTCCACGCATGGGAGCCAGGATGATCGAAACGCCGTCCCTGGTCGACCAGCACTGCCACGGCGTCCTGCGCACGGAGCTGGGACTCGGCACCTTCGAGGCCCACCTCGGCCGGGGCGAGGGCCCGCCCGCCCCCGGCACCACCTTCTTCGACACCCAGACCGGCTTCGCCGTCCGCCGCTGGTGCCCGCCGCTGCTCGGCCTCGAACCGCACTGCCCGCCCGCCCGCTATCTGGCGCGCCGCCGCGAGCTGGGCGTCCTTGAGGCCGGGCGGCGACTGCTGCGGGGCAGCGGGATCACGACGTACCTCGTCGACACCGGACTGCCGGGCGACCTGACCGGACCCGGCGAACTGGCGACGACCGGCGCCGCCGAGGCCCACGAGATCGTCCGCCTGGAATTACTGGCCGAGCAGGTCGCCGACACCTCCGGCACCGTGGACTCCTTCCTCGCCAATCTCGCCGAGTCCGTGCACGGTGCCGCGAACGGAGCCGTCGCCTTCACCTCGGTCGCCGGGGTGCGCCACCGCCGCGCGCTCGCCGCCGAACCGCCGGGGCCGGGGGAGGTGCGCGGGGCGGCGGGGCGGTGGCTCGCCGGGCGGCAGGTGGGCGGCGAACTCGCCGACCCGGTGCTGCTGCGGCACCTGCTGTGGATCGCCGTGGCCTCCGGTCTGCCCCTGCAACTGCACACCGGCGCCGCCGACCCGCAGCGCTCCTTCGGCGACTTCGCCCGGTCCACGGCCGGACTCGGCACCGACCTCGTGCTGCTGCACGGCTACCCGCACCACCGCGCCGCGGCCCACCTCGCGGGCGCCTTCCCGCATGTGTACGCCGACTTGGGCCCCGCGCTCGTACGGACCGGGGCGCGGGCGGCGGCCGTGCTGGCGGAGATCCTGGAACTCGCGCCGTTCGGCAAGCTGCTGTTCTCCAGCGGCGCCCAGGGGCTGCCCGAACTGCACGTGGTGGGCGCGCACTTGTTCCGGGAGGCGCTGGGGCGGGTGCTCGGCACCTGGGTGGCCGAGGGCGCGTGGTCGCTGGCGGACGCGCAGCGGGTGGCGGGGCTGATCGCGGCGGGGAACGCGCGGCGGGTCTATGGGCTGGCGGAGGACTGACGGCCGAGGGCAGGTGTGACGGGGCCGACGACAGGCGAGGTCAGACCGGCGACTGGTGAGGTCAGACCGACGACAGCTGTGAGTCGTCCACCTGCGTGGGCATCTCCGCCTTGGGCTGCGGGCGCTCCCGCAGCGACAGCACCACCCGCAGCACGCCGATCCACACCAGGCACGAGCCGAGCATGTGGGCGGCCACCAGGACCTCGGGCAGGTCGGTGAAGTACTGGACGTAGCCGATCCCGCCCTGGAGCAGCAGGATCAGGAACAGGTCGCGGGTGCGGGCCAGCGGGCCGCGCGGGGCGTCGACCGCCTTCAGGACGAACCACAGCGCGAACGTCAGCGTCACCACGATCCACGCCAGGACGGCGTGCAGCTTGGTGACGCCCTCCCAGTCCAGGCCCACCGCGCCCACGTTCATGCGCGGTACGTCGCTGGAGTCGCCCGCGTGCGGCCCCGCGCCGGTCACGACCGTGCCGATCGCGATGAGCAGCACCGTGACGCCGGTCAGCACCCACACCAGCTGGGCGACGGCCTTGCCGACGAGCGGACGCGGATCCGCGTCGCCCTCCCGGGTGCGCTGCCACATGGCGGTGGCGACCGCGATCAGGGCGGAGGACAGCAGGAAGTGCGCCGCCACCGTGTACGGGTTGAGGCCGACGAGCACGACGATGCCGCCGAGCACCGAGTTGCCCATGACGAGCCAGAACTGGGCCCAGCCGTAGCGGGTCAGGCTCCGCCGCCACGGCTTCTGCGAGCGCACGGCGATGATGGCCCAGCCGATGACGGCACAGAGCACGTACGTCAGCATGCGGTTGCCGAACTCGATGACCCCGTGGAAGCCCATCTCGCTGGTCGCGGTGAGGGACTCGTCGGTGCACTTGGGCCAGGTCGGGCAGCCAAGGCCGGAGCCGGTCAGGCGGACGGCGCCGCCGGTGACCACGATGACGCACGTCATCACGAGCGAGGCGAGCACCGCGCGCTGGACGGTCCGTTCGGTCGGAGTCCAGCGTTCCGCGATGTAGGCGAGCGGATTGCGCGCTGCTTGAGCCACGTCGGCCCGGGTCACGTTTGGCACGCGCACCATCGTAGGGGTGCGCTTGTGCACGGCTTCACGAGGGGGACGTATCCGGTGCTTCTGTGACGGCGGTTACTCCCGTCGCGGGCACGCCCGGCTACTCCCAGCGGAAGAACCGCGCCGCCGCGCCGAGTCCAACGACCGCCCACACGGCGAGGATTCCGAGGTTCCCCCACGGCATCGACGCCCCGTGCTGCAGGACGTCCCGCAGGCCGTCCGAGAGCGCCGAGATCGGCAGCAGGCCGAGCGCGGCCTCGACGCCACCGGGGAACTTGTCGAGCGGCACGATGACGCCGCCGCCGACCAGCAGGAGCAGGAAGACGAGGTTGGCGGCGGCCAGCGTCGCCTCCGCCTTGAGGGTGCCGGCCATCAGCAGGCCGAGCCCGGAGAAGGCGGCCGTACCGAGGACCAGGAGCAGCAGCACCGCGAACGGGTTGCCGTGGGGCGACCAGCCGAGCGCGAAGGCGATGGCCGTGAGCAGCACGATCTGGAGCACCTCGGTGACGAGCACCGACAGCGTCTTGGCGGCCATCAGGCCCCAGCGCGGCAGCGGCGAGACGCCGAGCCGCTTGAGCACGCCGTACCGCCGCTCGAAGCCCGTCGCGATGGCCTGCCCGGTGAAGGCCGTCGACATCACGGCGAGGGCGAGGACGCCCGGCGTGAGGAAGTCCACCGCCTCGCCCGCACCCGTGTCGACGATGTCGACCGCGCTGAACAGGACGAGCAGGAGGGTGGGGATGACGACGGTGAGCAGCAGCTGTTCGCCGTTGCGCAGCAGCATCTTGGTCTCGAGCGCGGCCTGCGCGGCGATCATGCGGGGGAGCGGGGCGGCGCCCGGCTTCGGCGCGTACGTACCGGCGGCGCTCATCCGCGCAGCTCCTTACCAGTGAGCTCCAAGAACACGTCTTCGAGTGTGTGGCGTTCGACCGAGATCCGGTCCGGCATGACGCCGTGCTGGGCGCACCAGGAGGTGACGGTGGCGAGCAGCTGGGGGTCGACGGTGCCGCTGACGCGGTAGGCGCCGGGGGTGAGTTCGGCGGCGGCGGAGTCCGGGGGCAGGGCCTTGAGGAGGGAGCCGACGTCGAGGCCGGGGCGGCCGGTGAAGCGCAGGGTGTTCTCGGCGCCGCCGCGGCACAGCTCCTCGGGGCTGCCCTGGGCGATGACCTTGCCGGCGTCGATGATCGCGACGTCGTCGGCGAGTTCTTCGGCCTCGTCCATGTGGTGCGTGGTGAGGATCACGGAGACGCCGTCGCGGCGCAGATCGCGTACGAGGTTCCAGGTGGCCCGGCGGGCCTGCGGGTCGAGGCCGGCGGTCGGCTCGTCGAGGAAGACCAGTTCGGGCCGGCCGACGACGGCGAGGGCGAGCGCGAGACGCTGCTGCTGGCCGCCGGAGAGGCGCCGGTAGGTGGTGCGGCCGCAGGAGTCGAGGCCCAGGCGTTCGATGAGGGCGCCGACGTCGAGGGGGTGCGCGTGCAGCTTCGCGACGTGCCGCAGCATCTCGTCGGCGCGGGCGCCGGAGTAGACGCCGCCGGACTGGAGCATCACGCCGATGCGGGGCCGCAGCGCGGCGGCCTGCCGGACCGGGTCCAGGCCGAGGACGCGGACCTCGCCGGCGTCCGGCCTGCGGTAGCCCTCGCAGGTCTCGATGGTGGTGGTCTTGCCGGCGCCGTTGGGGCCGAGGACGGCGGTGACGGCGCCCGCGCGGACTTCCAGGTCGAGGCCGTCCACCGCGGTCTTTGTCCCGTACCGCTTGACCAGACCCACGGCCTGGACGACGGACTCATTTCCCATGCCGGGAAGTCTAGAGAGGGTGGCGGGGCCCCCGGCCAGCGGGCCTTGACCCGTGGCCCCCGGTCCTCGTACGGGACCGACGTCTCGGCCCGTACGACAGCGACGCCTCAGCCCGTACGAGGCCGATGCTCCGCCAGCCACCCCTCCGCGTACGCCACCGCCTCCGCCAGCGGGAACAGGCGGGCCGTCGCCGCCCCCACCGTGCCGCGCGCCACCGGCCGCTCCCGCTCGTAGTCCGCCCCCAGCTCGTCGAAGCGGTCGTCGGAGATGGAGGGCTCGCGCACCGTCGTCCAGCGGCGGCCCTCGTCGGTCATGACGGCGAAGGAGTTCTCGGTGAGCGGCGCCGGAAGGCGGTACTCCGCCAGATGGAAGGCCGTGCAGGAGCCGAAGCCCGCGCCCAGGAGCAGCACCCGTGCCCCGGCCCGTTCGAGCCGGGCCAGCGGGCTGCGCTCGCCGAGCCGGCAGTCCAGCGCGTGGCCGTCCATGAGGGCGTCGGCGCGGGGGCCGACGGCCGCGAACGACGTCTGCGGGTGGGCGCTGCGGACGGCGCCGGGCCAGGTGCGCACGGTCTCCGGGACGACGCCGACGCCGCGGGTGCGGGCGGTGCGCGGGTCGTACGCGGGCATCGTGGCGCGGATGGCGGGCCACCAGGCGGCGGGGACGGGAGGGTTCTCCCACTCGGAAGGATCCGAGTTGTCGCCGGACTGCGCGGGCACCACCAGGGTCCCCTCGTCACCCAGACAGTCGAACAGCGCGAGCACGACCGCTTCGGCGCCGCCGCTGACCCAGCCGAGGGAGCTGAGGGAGGTGTGCGCGAGGAGGGTGTCGCCGCGGCACACACCGAGGGCGCGCAATTCCTCCGCGAGGGAGTCGCGAGTGCACAAAGGGCCGGTGGGAGGGGGTGTCGGCATGATCGGGAGTCTTCCCGGAGGGGCCCGAACGCGCCACCGAATTGATCGATCAAAGATCGTTTCCGCAGGTCAGCTTAGGTTTACCTAAGTGATGCACGGCACCGAACAGTGATCCGGACGCGGCTTGTCAGGCTCTGAGGAATTACGCAACAATGGCGTTGTGAAAAACGTTGGCGAGGCTCGGGAGACCCCCACGGGGGCCCCTCAGGAAGAGCTCGCGACCGGGGAGCGGTCCACACGCAACCGGGTCGCGCGCTCCATCCTGGACCACGGCCCGTCCACCGTGGCGGACCTGGCGGGCAGGCTCGGCCTGACCCAGGCAGCCGTCCGCCGCCATCTGGACGCCCTCGTGCACGAAAATGTGGTCGAGGGCCGCGAGAAGCGTGTCTACGGCGCCCGGACCCGAGGCCGCCCGGCCAAGGTCTTCGCCCTGACGGACTGCGGCCGAGACGCCTTCGACCAGTCCTACGACAAGCTCGCGGCCGACGCCATGCGCTGGATCGAGCAGACGCACGGCGAGGCGGCGGTCGCCGAATTCGCCCGCGCCCGCATCGCCGAACAGGCCGAGGTCTACCGCGCGGCGATCGAGGCGGCGCCCCCGGAGCAGCGCACCGACGCCCTGGCGAAGGCGTTGACCGCCGACGGGTACGCTGCTACGGCGCGCAGCGCGCCGGTGGGCGAGCAGCTCTGCCAGCACCACTGCCCGGTCGCCCACGTCGCGGAGCAGTATCCGCAGCTCTGCGAGGCGGAGACGGAGATCTTCTCCGCGCTGCTCGGGACGCACGTCCAGCGCCTGGCCACCATCGCCCACGGGGACGGCGTCTGCACGACGTACATCCCCAAGGCGGCACCGCAGCCCGCTGAAGACACTGAGAACACTGCCAACACTTCTGCAAGCACGGCCGGGAGGAACCCCGCATGACTCTCCCCACGGAGACTGCCCACCCCGAACTCGAGGGTCTGGGTAAGTACGAATACGGCTGGGCCGACTCCGACACGGCCGGTGCCTCTGCCAAGCGCGGCATCGACGAGGACGTCGTCCGGGACATCTCCGCCAAGAAGAACGAGCCGGAGTGGATGACCAAGCTCCGTCTCAAGGGCCTGCGCCTGTTCGAGAAGAAGCCCATGCCGAACTGGGGCTCGGACCTCTCCGGCATCGACTTCGACAACATCAAGTACTTCGTGCGCTCCACGGAGAAGCAGGCGGAGTCCTGGGAGGACCTGCCCGAGGACATCAAGAACACGTACGACAAGCTCGGCATCCCCGAGGCGGAGAAGCAGCGCCTCGTCGCCGGTGTCGCCGCGCAGTACGAGTCCGAGGTCGTCTACCACCAGATCCGCGAGGACCTGGAGGAGCAGGGCGTCATCTTCCTGGACACCGACACGGCCCTGAAGGAGCACCCGGAGCTCTTCAAGGAGTACTTCGGCACGGTCATCCCGGTCGGCGACAACAAGTTCGCGTCGCTGAACTCCGCCGTGTGGTCCGGCGGCTCCTTCATCTACGTGCCGAAGGGCGTGCACGTCGAGATCCCGCTCCAGGCCTACTTCCGCATCAACACGGAGAACATGGGCCAGTTCGAGCGGACGCTGATCATCGTCGACGAGGACGCCTACGTCCACTACGTCGAGGGCTGCACCGCGCCGATCTACAAGTCGGACTCCCTGCACTCCGCGGTGGTCGAGATCATCGTCAAGAAGGGCGCCCGCTGCCGCTACACGACCATCCAGAACTGGTCGAACAACGTCTACAACCTGGTCACCAAGCGCGCCGTGGCGTACGAGGGCGCGACCATGGAGTGGATCGACGGCAACATCGGCTCCAAGGTGACGATGAAGTACCCCGCCGTCTACCTGATGGGTGAGCACGCCAAGGGCGAGACGCTGTCCATCGCCTTCGCGGGCGAGGGCCAGCACCAGGACGCCGGTTCCAAGATGGTCCACATGGCGCCGAACACCTCGTCCAACATCGTGTCGAAGTCGGTGGCCCGCGGTGGCGGCCGTACGTCGTACCGCGGCCTGGTCGAGATCGGCGAGGGCGCCGCGGGCTCCAAGTCCAACGTGCTGTGCGACGCGCTGCTCGTCGACACCATCTCCCGCTCCGACACGTATCCGTACGTGGACGTCCGCGAGGACGACGTGTCCATGGGGCACGAGGCGACCGTCTCCAAGGTCTCCGAGGACCAGCTCTTCTACCTGATGAGCCGCGGCCTCACCGAGTTCGAGGCGATGGCGATGATCGTGCGCGGCTTCGTCGAGCCGATCGCGAAGGAGCTGCCCATGGAGTACGCCCTCGAGCTCAACCGGCTGATCGAACTGCAGATGGAAGGCGCGGTCGGCTAAGCCCGTCCTCCTTAGCAGTCGCCAGATTTCTTGACGTAGGTACGTAGGAAGAGAGCAGACCGACAGCCATGGCTGAGGCTCAGAACATCCCGGTTGGTTCGACGACCGCCGGCCAGATCGCGGTGGCCGCCGAGTCGACCGTCGCCACGCGCATGAGCGCGCCCCCCTCCTTCGACGTGGCGGACTTCCCGGTCCCGCACGGCCGCGAGGAGGAGTGGCGGTTCACGCCGCTGGAGCGCCTTCGCGGGCTGCACGACGGCACCGCGGTCGCCACCGGCGACGGCGTGAAGATCGACATCGACGCCCCCGAGGGCGTCGTGGTCGAGACCGTCGGCCGTGACGACGCGCGGCTCGGCAAGGCGGGCGCCCCCGTGGACCGCGTCGCCGCCCAGGCGTACTCCGCCTTCGAGAAGGCCGGTGTCGTCACCGTGCCCAAGGAGACGGTGCTCACCGAGCCGATCCGCATCGCCGTGCACGGCGAGGGCGGCGTCGCCTACGGCCACCAGGTCATCGAGCTGGGCGCCTTCGCCGAGGCCGTCGTGGTGATCGACCACACCGGCGACGCGGTGCTCGCGGCCAACGTCGACTACATCCTCGGCGACGGCGCCAAGCTGACCGTCGTCTCCGTCCAGGACTGGGACGACAAGGCCGTCCACGTCGGTCAGCACAACGCGCTGATCGGCCGGGACGCCACCTTCAAGTCGTTCGTGGTCACCTTCGGCGGCGACCTCGTGCGGCTGCACCCCCGGGTGGCGTACGCGGGCACCGGCGGCGAGGCCGAGCTGTTCGGCCTGTACTTCACGGACGCCGGCCAGCACCAGGAGCACCGCCTCCTGGTCGACCACAACGTCCCGCACTGCAAGTCCAACGTCGTCTACAAGGGCGCGCTGCAGGGCGAGCAGGCGCACGCCGTCTGGATCGGCGACGTCCTCATCGAGGCCAGGGCCGAGGGCACGGACACGTACGAGATGAACCGCAACCTCGTCCTCACGGACGGCGCCCGCGTGGACTCCGTACCGAACCTGGAGATCGAGACCGGCGAGATCGTCGGCGCCGGTCACGCCTCCGCCACCGGCCGCTTCGACGACGAGCAGCTCTTCTATCTGATGGCCCGCGGCATCCCCGCCGACGAGGCCCGCCGACTGGTGGTCCGCGGCTTCTTCGCCGAGCTGGTCCAGCAGATCGAGGTCGACGACATTGAGCAGCGCCTCCTCGTGAAGATCGACGAGGAGCTGGAGGCGTCGGTCTGATGACATTCGTACGCGCCTGCGGCCTGAGCGAGCTGGAGGAGGACACCCCGAAGCGGGTGGAACTCGACGGCACGCCGGTCTCGGTCGTCCACACCGAGGGCGAGGTGTTCGCGGTCCATGACATCTGCTCGCACGCGAACGTCTCCCTCTCCGAGGGCGAGGTGGAGGACTGCCAGATCGAGTGCTGGCTGCACGGCTCCAGCTTCGACCTCCGCACCGGCAAGCCGTCCGGCCTTCCCGCGACGCGCCCCGTCCCCGTATACCCCGTAAAGATCGAAGGGGACGATGTGCTCGTCTCCGTCACCCAGGAGTCCTGAGGCACCATGGCAACGCTTGAAATCCGCGACCTGCACGTCACCGTCGAGGTCGAGAACGGCACCAAGGAAATCCTCAAAGGTGTCGACCTGACCGTGAAGCAGGGCGAGACGCACGCCATCATGGGCCCGAACGGCTCCGGCAAGTCGACCCTCGCCTACTCCATCGCGGGCCACCCCAAGTACACGATCACGCAGGGCACCGTCACCCTCGACGGCGAGGACGTCCTCGAGATGGAGGTCGACGAGCGCGCCCGCGCCGGCATGTTCCTCGCCATGCAGTATCCGGTCGAGGTCCCCGGCGTCTCCGTCTCCAACTTCCTGCGCACGTCGGCGACGGCGATCCGCGGCGAGGCTCCCAAGCTGCGCACCTGGGTGAAGGAGGTCAAGGAGTCGATGGCCGCGCTCCAGATGGACCCGGCCTTCGCCGAGCGCAACGTCAACGAGGGCTTCTCCGGCGGTGAGAAGAAGCGCCACGAGATCCTGCAGATGGAGCTCCTCAAGCCGAAGATCGCGATCCTCGACGAGACCGACTCCGGCCTGGACGTCGACGCCCTGCGCGTGGTCTCCGAGGGCGTCAACCGCATCCGCGAGACGGGTGAGGTCGGCACGCTCCTGATCACGCACTACACGCGCATCCTGCGCTACATCAAGCCCGACTTCGTGCACGTCTTCGCGAACGGCCGCATCGCCGAGTCCGGCGGCGCCGAGCTCGCCGACAAGCTGGAGAACGAGGGCTACGAGGCTTACGTGAAGGGTGGCGCATCCGCGTGACTGTGGCCCACCAGGGGCTTACCGGCCTCCTCGACACCGAGGCGCTCCGCAAGGACTTCCCGATCCTGGAGCGCACGCTCCACGACGGCAAGAAGCTCGTCTACCTGGACAACGCGGCGACGTCCCAGACGCCGCGCCAGGTCATCGACGTGCTCAGCGAGTACTACGAGCAGCACAACGCCAACGTCCACCGCGGCGTGCACGTCCTCGCCGAGGAGGCCACGGCGCTGTACGAGGGCGCCCGTGACAAGGTCGCGGAGTTCATCAACGCGCCCAGCCGCGACGAGGTGATCTTCACCAAGAACGCCTCGGAGTCGCTGAACCTCGTGGCCAACATGCTGGGCTGGGCCGACGAGCCCTACCGCGTGGACCACGAGACCGAGATCGTCATCACGGAGATGGAGCACCACTCCAACATCGTGCCGTGGCAGCTGCTCTCGCAGCGCACGGGCGCGAAGCTGAAGTGGTTCGGCCTCACCGACGACGGCCGGCTCGACCTGTCCAACATCGACGAGGTCATCACGGAGAAGACGAAGATCGTCTCCTTCGTGCTGGTCTCCAACATCCTGGGCACGGTCAACCCGGTCGAGGCGATCGTGCGCCGCGCCCAGGAGGTCGGGGCCCTGGTCCTGATCGACGCCTCCCAGGCCGCGCCGCACATGCCGCTGGACGTGCAGGCCCTGCAGGCCGACTTCGTGGCCTTCACCGGCCACAAGATGTGCGGTCCGACGGGCATCGGCGTGCTGTGGGGCCGCCAGGAGCTCCTGGAGGACCTGCCGCCGTTCCTGGGCGGCGGCGAGATGATCGAGACGGTCTCGATGCACTCGTCGACGTACGCCCCCGCGCCGCACAAGTTCGAGGCGGGCACCCCGCCGGTCGCGCAGGCCGTGGGCCTCGGCGCGGCGGTGGACTACCTCACCTCGATCGGCATGGACAAGATCGCCCAGCACGAGCACGCGATCACCGAGTACGCGGTCAAGCGTTTCCTCGAGGTCCCCGACCTCAAGATCATCGGCCCGGCCACGGCCGAGGAGCGCGGCGCCGCGATCTCCTTCACGCTCGGCGACATCCACCCGCACGACGTGGGCCAGGTCCTCGACGAGCAGGGCATCGCGGTCCGGGTCGGCCACCACTGCGCCCGTCCCGTCTGCCTGCGGTACGGAATTCCCGCGACCACGCGAGCGTCGTTCTATCTGTACTCCACGCCCGGCGAGATCGACACACTCGTCGAGGGCCTGGAGCACGTACGGAACTTCTTCGGCTGAGGGGCCTGGGACGTGAAGCTGGATTCGATGTACCAGGACGTGATCCTGGACCACTACAAGCATCCGCACGGGCGCGGTCTGCGCGACGGCGACGCCGAGGTGCACCACGTCAACCCGACGTGCGGCGACGAGATCACGCTGCGCGTGAAGTACGACGGCTCGCGCATCGAGGACGTCAGCTACGAGGGCCAGGGCTGCTCCATCAGCCAGGCCAGTGCCTCCGTCCTGAACGAGCTGCTCGTCGGCAAGGACCTCGCCGAGGCGCAGAAGATCCAGGGCGTGTTCCTGGAGCTGATGCAGTCCAAGGGCAAGCTGGAGCCGGACGACGCGATGGAGGAGGTTCTGGAGGACGCGGTCGCGTTCGCCGGGGTCTCGAAGTACCCCGCGCGCGTGAAGTGTGCTCTGCTGAGCTGGATGGCGTGGAAGGACGCGACGGCGCAGGCACTGGGCGCCGACGTCGAGGCCGCAGAGGCCGAAAGGAAGACGGCATGAGCGACAACGAGACGCTGACCACCAAGCCGGCCTCCGAGGAGGAGGTCCGCGAGGCGCTGTACGACGTCGTCGACCCCGAGCTGGGCATCGACGTCGTCAATCTGGGCCTGATCTACGGCGTCCACATCGACGACGCCAACATCGCCACCATCGACATGACGCTCACGTCCGCGGCCTGCCCGCTGACCGACGTCATCGAGGACCAGGCGAAGTCCGCGACGGAAGGCATCGTCAACGAGCTCAGGATCAACTGGGTCTGGATGCCGCCGTGGGGCCCGGACAAGATCACGGACGATGGGCGCGAGCAGCTCCGGGCGCTGGGGTTCAACGTCTGATTTCTTCTGGCTCGGGAGCCCGCCGCGGCACCTGAGGCGTCCCTTGAGGGCCCGCACCGGTCGGTGCGGGCCCTTTCGCGTGCGCCCGCCCGTGACTATGTACACCCGTACACATCGATGTGTACACTCGTACGCATGGGATACGGACTGCTGGCCGCGGCGATCGCGGCGGAGGTGGCCGGGACGACGGCCATGAAGTACAGCGAGGGGTTCAGCCGGCTGTGGCCGTCGCTGCTCACCGTGGCGGGGTATCTGCTGGCCTTCACGCTGCTCGCGCAGACGCTGAAGACGATGTCGGTGGGGACCGCCTACGCGATCTGGGCGGGGATAGGGACCGCCGCGGTCGCCGGGATCGGGATGCTGTTCCTCGGGGAGTCGGCGAGCCTGGTCAAGATCTCGGGCATCGTGCTCGTCATCGCGGGCGTCGTCGTCCTGAACCTCGGCGGGGCCCACTGATGGCGCGGCGGTACGACCCCGAGAGACGGCAGCGGATCATCGACGCGGCGATCCGGGTCGTGGGGGAGAAGGGCATCGCGGGGCTCAGCCATCGGTCCGTCGCCGCCGCGGCCGATGTGCCGCTCGGGTCCACGACGTACCACTTCAAGACCCTCGACGAGTTGATGGTGGCCGCCCTGCGGCAGACCAACGAGGGGTTCGCCGAGGTCGCGCGGAGCCGTGCCGCGCTGCGGGACCCGGAGGTCGACCTCGCCGGTGAGCTGGCGGCGCTGCTCGGCGAGTGGCTCGGGGGGGACCGGACGGGGGTCGAGCTGGAGTACGAGCTGTATCTGGCGGCCCTGCGCAGGCCCGCGCTGAAGCCGGTCGCGGCCGAGTGGTGCTCCGGCCTCGTCGACATCCTCGCCGAGCGCGCCGACGCCGCCACCGCGCACGGGCTCAGTGCGCTGATGGACGGCATCTGTCTGCAGGTGCTGGTCGCCGGGGACACCTACGACGAGGCGTACGCGCGGGAGATGATCGCGCGGCTCCTCAACTGCCCGCGCCCCGCAGGCGGTTGACCGCCGCCAGGGCCGCGTCCACGCTCGCCGTGACGTCGGTGACCGGGTACTGCACGTCGCGTACGACCCGGTCCGCGTCCACGACCAGGGTCAGCCGCTTGAGGCGGCTCACGCCCGCCGCGCGGAACGTCGGCAGGCGCAGGGCCGCCGTCAGGGCGAGCTCCGCGTCCGACAGGAGCGGGAAGCGCAGGCCCTCCTTGGCGGCGAACGCCCGCTGCTCGTCGGGGCGTTGGGTGGACACGCCGCGCACGGCCGCGCCCGCCGCCGTGAACTCCGCGAGCCGGTCGCGGTACGTGCACGACTCCAGGGTGCAGCCGGGCGCGCCCGGGATCGCGGACCAGCCGGGCGGGTAGGCGTCCTTGCGGGCGTAGGCGCCCGGGAAGCAGTACAGGACGGTGAACGGGGAGTCGCCGGGGCCCGAGGCCGCCCCCGTCGCCACCGGGTCCGTCAACTCGCCGTCGTCCGCGAGGAGTCGCAGCTCGGGCACCGTCGTGCCCAGCAGCTCGTGCACGCGTCGCGCTTCCTGTGAGGTCTCCGTCGGAGCCGTCGCCGTCATCTCTCCCTCTCCCAGCACCCATGTGTCCCCCCAGTCCTGAAGAGCGATCAGGACCGGCAGCAGGGCCCGCCCCCGCGGCGTGAGCCGGTACTCGTGGCGCGGCGGGCGGTCCTGGTACGGCACCCGGGCCAGGACGTCCGCGTCGACCAGCAGGCGCAGGCGCTCGGTCAGCACCTTGCGGGACAGGCCCAGTTCGGCCTGGAGCTCGTCGAAGCGGTGCACCCCGCGGGCCGTGTCCCGCACGATCAGCAGCGTCCACCAGTCGCCGACGACGTCCAGTGCCTGCGCGATGGCGCAGTGGGCGTCGCCGAGGCTCGTACGGCGTGGCATGTCCCTCACACTCTCCCCGGGCCGATGGGGCGTTGACCCGGAGCTTCGCATGCTGCCATAGTCCGTTCCCAAAAGGAACTCACTGGTTCAGTGCTTCACTGGCCCACTGTTTCGCCGGGGGTGGCATGCTGCGCGGGCTGCGCGACGTACCGAGGACCGTGTGGCTGCTCGCCGCGGGTCAGTTCTTCAACATGGTGGTGGCCTTCACCTTTGTGTACTTCTTCGTCTACCTGACGCACGAGCGCGGCCTGTCGGTCGCGCAGGCCGGGCTCATCAGCGGCCTCGGCGGAGCGGGGCAGGTCGCGGGCAACTTCACGGGCGGGTGGTTCGGGGACCGGTACGGGCACCGGCGTGTGCTGTTGGCCGGCTCGGTGATCAGTGGCGCGGGGGTGCTGGCGCTGCCCGTGCTGCCGGTGGCGCTGCTGTACGTCGTGCCGGTGCTCAGCCAGTACGCGGGCGGGTGCGTGCGGGCCGCCAACGGGGCGCTTGTCGCGGTGACCGTGCCGGAGGGGGCGCGGCGGCAGGGGTTCGCGGTGATGCGGTTCGCGGGCAACGCCGGGTTCACGGTGGGGCCGCCGCTCGGGGCGCTGGTCATCGCCCACTTCTCGTACGGCGTGCTGTTCGTCGTGGACGGGGTCGGCACGCTGGTCTTCGCCGCGTACGCTGCGCGCGTGCTGCCTGCGCGGGGTGTCGTCCCCGCCTCCGCACCGGCCCCGGACGCGCCCGGGGTGTTCGCCGCGTTGCGCGCGCGTCCTGCCGTGGTGGTGCTGCTCGGCGCGATCCTCGTCACCGACCTCGTCTATCGCCAGCAGTACTCGACGCTGCCGACGGACCTCGGTCGGCACGGGCTCGGTACCGGGTTCTACGGCTGGCTCCTCGCGATCAACGGTGGGCTCATTCTGCTGCTCGAACTTCCGGTGACGCTGGCGCTGCGGGGGCGGCGGCCGTTGCGGATCATCGGGGGTGGGGTGCTGTTGGTGGGGGCGGGGTATGGGGTGCTGGCGTTCGGGGTCGGGGCGGGGTCCGCTGTCGTGATGATGGCGCTGCTCACCGCGGGGGAGATTCTTTACAAGACGCCCGCCACGGCGTACGTCGCCGACAGTGCCCCTGCGCATGTGCAGGGGCGGTTCCAGAGTCTGTACTCGGGGGTGTCCGTGAGTGGGGTGGTGCTTTCCGCGCCGTTGGGCGGGGCGCTGTACACGGCTGCGCCGGGGGCTTTGTGGCCTGTTTGTGCGATGCTGGCCGGTCTGGCTGGGGTGCTGCTTCTGGGGGCGGGGCACATGTTTCGACCAGGGGTGGCCGGCACCGGGGCGCTGTGCCTACCCTTCCCCAAGCTCTCGGCTTCGCTCGAGCAGGGGAGACCCCACTCGCCGTGCGGAACGCCTGCCCACAGCGAGGAGCGGGCGGGGTCTGCCCACAGCGAGGAGCGGGCGGGGTCTGCCCCCAGCGAGGGGCGGGGCGGGGCTGGCCGCAGTGGGGAGCGGGCCGGGGCTCGCGCGTGCCGCCCGGGACGTGAGACGAGGGGCCAGGTCGGTTAGCTTCTGTGAGGTCGGCCCGGTTAGGTTTCACTCATGACCGAGACGCCTTCCCTTGACACTTCCCGTACGACCGGCGCCGTCGCCGCCGGGCTTGCCACCGTCGCCGCCGACGGCACCGTGCTCGACACCTGGTTCCCCGCGCCCGAGCTCGTCGCCGAGCCGGGCCCGGCCGGCAGTGAGCGGCTGACCGCCGAGCGCGCCGTGGAGCTGCTCGGCGAGGGCGCCGCGAAGGCCGTCGGGGCCGACGCCCGCCGTGGTGTGGAGGTCGTCGCCGTCCGTACGGTCATCGCGTCCCTGGACGACAAGCCGCTGGACGCCCACGACGTCTACCTGCGCCTGCACCTGCTCTCGCACCGCCTGGTCAAGCCGCACGGCGTGAACCTCGACGGCCAGTTCGCCTTCCTCGCCAACGTCGCCTGGACCTCGCTGGGCCCGGTCGCCGTCGACGACGTCGAGAAGGTCCGCCTCAACGCCCGCGCCGAGGGCCTGCACCTCGCCGTGACGTCCGTCGACAAGTTCCCGCGCATGACGGACTACGTCACGCCGAAGGGCGTCCGCATCGCCGACGCCGACCGTGTCCGCCTCGGCGCGCACCTCGCCGAGGGCACCACCGTGATGCACGAGGGCTTCGTGAACTTCAACGCGGGCACGCTCGGCACGTCCATGGTCGAGGGCCGCATCTCGGCCGGTGTCGTCGTCGGCGACGGCTCGGACATCGGCGGCGGCGCCTCCACCATGGGCACCCTGTCCGGCGGCGGCAACGTCCGCATCGTCATCGGCGAGCGCTGCCTCATCGGCGCCGAGGCGGGCGTCGGCATCGCGCTCGGCGACGAGTGCGTCGTCGAGGCGGGCCTGTACGTGACGGCCGGTACGCGCGTGACGATGCCCGACGGGGAGATCGTCAAGGCCCGTGACCTGTCCGGTGCCTCGAACATCCTCTTCCGCCGCAACTCGGTCACCGGCGCCGTCGAGGCCCGCCCGAACAACGCGGTCTGGGGCGGCCTCAACGACGTGCTGCACAGCCACAACTGATCGGCAACGTATCGCGTACGCAAGGGCGCCCCTCCGGCGAGGAGGGGCGCCCTTCGTGCGTATGCTGCGCGGCAACGGAGGGGAGATCGACATGAACAGGGCAGGTGTGCGCACGGTGGCCTCGGGGGCCGCCGCGGTGGTCGTGCTGCTCGCGGGGTGCGGGCAGAGCGTCGGGCGGGACGCGGCCGCGCGGGTGGATGGGGAGCGGAGGGCCGCGGGCGGTCACACGTACAAGCTCCGGCACAGCGACATCCCGTGGAGCGGGAGCCCGAGCCCCTTCGAGTCCCGGGTGAAGCTCGCGGACGGCCGCCGCGTGGCCATGCACTACCTCAAGAACAAGCGGCTCTACGTCCAGGACTACAGCCCCAGGGCGCGCGGCTGGTCCAAGCCCGCCGTCGTGTACCGCGCCAAGACCGACGCCTGCCAGGGCATCACGCTGAAGGCCAGGGCCGGCACCGTCGCCGCGATCGCCGACTTCGGGCACTACTGCGCCGACGGCGAGCCCCCGACGGAGTCCATCGCCGCCGTCGCGACCGGCCGCCTGACGAAGTGGGACCGCCACCTCACCGAGGACTTCGACGGCTGGGAGAAGGCCCTCGTCTCGGCGTCCGGCACGTCGGTCACGTTCAAGCGCGGCGGGGACACGCTGAAGTGGACCAAGGCGGGGGGATTCCCGAAGCCGTAGCGCGCTCTTCATGTCGGCGGTGGCCCGCCCCGGTGTTCCGGGCGGGCCACCGCCGTATCGTTTTCGCCGCCCAGGCATAGCGCCACACACCCGCGCACGTCACCACAGGCAGAGAGGCCGCGAGGGCAGCCGGGCCCCCGGCGGGAACGAGAAGGTGACGATGGATGCCGAAAGCCAGGACCGCTTCCGGGAGTTCGTGGCGGGCCGGTCCGCCGCACTGCTGAGAACGGCCGTGCTGCTGACCGGCGGCGACCGGCACGCGGCGGAGGACCTGCTGCAGAACGCGCTGGTCAAGGCTGCGGGCCGGTGGAACAGGATCGAGGACCCGGAGGCGTACGTCCGCCGGATCCTCTACCGGCAGCAGGTCAGCAGGTGGCGCCTGAAGTGGCCGCGGCGCGAGGTCGCCGTGGCCGAGCCGCCCGAGCGCGCCGGCGCCGACACGGCGGGCGGCGCCGAGCTGCGGGTGGTCATGCGGGCGGCGCTCGCGCGGCTGACTCCGCGCCAGCGCTCGGTGCTCGTCCTGCGCTACTACGAGGACCTGCCGGAGGCCGAAGTGGCCCGGATCCTCGGGTGCTCCGTCGGCACCGTCCGCAGCACCACGCACCGCTCGCTGGCCCGCCTGCGCTCCCTCGCGCCCGAGCTGGCCGGGCTCGGCCCGGCCGCCGCCGAGTCCTCGCCGTCCCGTGACATCTCGCCTGTGGAGGTACGTCCGTGAATGTCGACAAGCTGGTGCGCGAGGCGCTCCAGGAACAGGCCACCGAGCAGGACGGACCGCGGGGCGACCTCGCGGGCCGGGTCCTCACCGCCAGGCGGCGCCGCCGCACCCGGGCGATCGCGGGGGCCGCCCTCGGCACGGCGGCCGTGGTGGCCGCGGCGGTGGGCGTGACCGCGTTCGGCACCGGCGGCTCCGACGGCTCGGGAGGCGACGACCCGCGCCCGGCGGGCCGGACCCACGGCGGCGACGTCATCGCGCACCCCGACCAGTCCGTCCCCCGCGATTTCGTCGCGGCCGGGAACGTCGGCATGGCCGGATACGCCGTCAGCCGCGACATCCCGCAGAAGAACGGCGACAGCCTCCTCGTCCGCCAATACTTCCTGCTGAACCCCGCGACCAAGAAGTACGAGAAGGCCGACGCCAAGTGGGCCTGGGTCGCCGTCGCCCCCGGCATGCGCACCGCCGCCGTACTGGAGGGCGAACTGCCCGCACGCCGCATCGGGATGCTCGACCTGAGGACGGGCGAGGTGACGCGCTGGATCACGACCGATCGCCCCGTCGCCGCCGTGGAGTGGTCGCCCGACGGCAAGCGGCTGCTCGCCACCGCGTACAGCAAGAACCCGGACCGGCTGATCGACCGGCCCGGCGACCACGCGATCAGCGGACCGCAGCCGCACCCCAGCCGCACCGGCTACTTCGTGATCGACGCCGGGTCCGGCGAGGTCGGCCCGTTCCGCCCGCTGCCGCAGCCCCGGGCGGAGAAGGACGGCTACTTCCCCGGCGTCTCGCGCGAGGACATGCACTGGAACAGGGACGGCACGCGGCTGTTCGTCATGGTGTACGAGGGCCCCCGCGGCGCGAACTACCGCGACTGGTACACGCCCGGCGGCGCGAAGACCCCGGCGCCGCCCGGCGAGCGGCACACGGGCTGGCCGCGGGCCGGACTCTCGCCCGACGGCAAGCTGCTCGCCGACGACAGCCACGCCAGGACCTCGGCGATCCGTGACCCGAGGACCGGCAAGGAAGTGGCGCGGGTGCCCAGCCAGGAACAGCTCGCCTGGGCCGACAGCAAGCGGCTCGTCGCGTTGGCCTGCGACCCCGCGCGGTGCACCGGCGACGCCTTCGGCATGCGGCTCGTCGTCGTCACCGTCGGCAGCGAGAAGGCCGTGCCCCTGACCGCCATCCGCAAGTCGCCCGAGGGCTACAAGCGGCTGTGGAGCCCGATGCTCACCACACGCTGAACGGCCCCGGCGGGAAGCGCTCCGCCAAGCGCCTCATACGCCGCCAGCAGCCCGTCGACGGTCTCCTCGTCGGCGGGCCGCAGGGGTGCCCGGACCGGGCCCGCGGGCAGGCCGAGCGCGTTGAGCAGCGCCTTCGCCGTGACCGTGCCGGGCAGACCGGAGGCCATCACCAGCTCGATGAGTTCGGTGAGCTGCCGCTGGCCGCGCGCCGCGCCCGCCGTGTCGCCCGCGTCGAACGCGTCCACGATCGCCCGCAGCGTGCGCGGCGCGACGTTGGCGACCGTGCTGATGTACCCGGCGCCGCCGAGCGCGTACAGCGGAAGCACGAACTCGTCGCAGCCCGTGTAGTACGCGAGGTCCGAGTGCGCCATCACCTTGGCGGAGCCGAGCAGGTCGTACGCGCAGTCCTTGACCCCCACGATCCGCGGATGTTCCGCGAGGCGCAGCATCGTGTCCGGCTCGACGCGGGTGCCGGTGCGGCCCGGGATGTCGTACAGCAGCACCGGCAGGCCCGACACGTCCGCGACCGCGCGGAAGTGCGCCTCGACCGCGTCCTGCGGCGGCTTGCTGTAGTACGGCGTGACCACGAGCAGGCCGTCCGCGCCCGCCTTCTCGGCCTGCAGGGCGAGTTCGGCGGCGTGCGCCGTGTCGTTGCTGCCGACGCCCGCGACGACGGTGGCCCGGTCGCCGACCGCCTCCCGGACGGCGTGCACGAGTGCCGCCTTCTCGGCGTCCGAGGTCGTCGGGGACTCCCCGGTGGTGCCGGACAGGACGAGGCCCTCGCAGCCGTCCGCGACCAGGCGGTCGGCGAGGAGCTGCGCGCCGTCGAGATCGAGGGCCCCGGACGCCGTGAAGGGCGTGATCATCGCGCACAGGGCGCGGCCGAAGGGGGCGGACGCGGATGCCCTTCCGGGCGGGGAGGCTGCGGTCATAAGGGCAGTGTCGACGCGCCCGTGATGAAGCTCCACTTAATTCTGCTACGAGGTAGTGCGCAGGACTGCTACAACGTGCGCGGGGGCAGGGCGGGGAAGCAGGTCAGAGACCGTACCAACTCGCCCCGGAATGCGTCACCATGGCGGGAGCCGGGCGCGCGGGCGTCCGGACGTCGACCGGTCGTTCACAGGAGGCACCATGAGGCTGGGCAGGGCAGTCGCCACCGGAATCGCCGAGGAGAACACCGGGGAGCACCCGGCAGTCGAGGAGATCCACCCCGAACTGACCCTGGAAGCCGAGGAGTTGCTCGCGGCGCCACCCGTCGAGGTGCCCGCGGGCCGATGAGGTTCCGGCTTCCCGAGGAACGCCCCGAGGAGCCGCCCACCGGATACAAGATCGCCCACCCGATGCTGTCCCAGGACGGCACCCGGGCCGGATTCACCGGCGTCTCACTGGGCGGCTCGCTGCCGTACGGCGCGCTCGACGAGGCCCGCTGCGCCTACGGCAGACGGCACCGCGCACCGAACCGGCGCTGCGACTGCGGCTTCCACTGCGTGCACGAACGCGCCGCGGCGGAAGGGCTGTTGTGCACCGCCGAGCACCGCAGGGCGGCGCTGCTCCAGGTGACGGTGCTCGGCGCGTACATCCGCTTCGAGCAGGGCTTCCGGTACGCACGCCAGCGGGTGCGCTCGATGACGGTCCAGCCCTGCGGCTGCGGCGCGGCCGCGGCCCGCCTCGCGGACGCCGGGTGGGGCAGGCCGGGCTGGCGCGCCCTCGAAGGCGTCTGCGGCACGTGCGGGCGCGGCGGCGGGCGGGCGGTGGTGAGCCTCGGCCGGTTCGCGGCCGTGGCCGGGGAAGGACTGCGCGTCGTGGCGGAGCCGCCGGTGTCCGCCGACCCCGTCGCCTCCGACCCCGCAGCCTCCGGCCTCGGCCTGCCCGAGCTGACCGCCGAGGCGGCACTGCTCCAGGCCCGGCTCGACTGGTTCCAGAGCCAGTTGGGTCGGCTTCGTGAACGGGACTAGGCGCTCCGCCGGGGCGGGCATGGCCGGAGTGTGACACGTGTCTCCGAGGCCGCGTTGACGGGCCGGGGCGGGCGCAGGACCCTCGGGCCATGACCTCGCATCCGTACGAGCGTTACGTCGCCGTCGGAGACAGCCAGACCGAGGGCCTCGGCGACGGCGACGAACGGCAGGGCTACCGCGGCTGGGCCGACCGGCTCGCGGAGATCCTCGCCGTCGGGCACCCCGACTTCACGTACGCCAACCTGGCCGTGCGCGGCCGCCTGGCGGAGCAGGTCAGGGACGAGCAGCTGGGCCCGGCCCTGGAGCTCAAGCCCGACCTCGCGACCGTGGTGGCGGGCGTCGGCGACCTGGTCCGGCCCGGCTACGACGCGGCCCGCACCGCGCGTGCCGTCGAGGAGATGTTCGCCGAACTCACCGGGGCGGGCGCGCGCGTGGTCACCGTGACCTTCCCCGACATCGGCCGCATCGCCCCGCTGGCCCGCCGCGCCCAGCCCCGCGTCATCGACCTCAACGCCCGCATCCGCGCCGCCGCCGACCGGCACGGCGTCCTGGTCCTCGACCTGTTCCCGCAGCGGTTCACCGCCGACCCGCGGCTGTGGAGCCGCGACCGCACGCACGCGAGCCCGGTCGGCCACGCCCGCATCGCCGCCGGCGTCGCCGACGCGCTCGGCCTCACCGGCTACGCGGACTGGGCGCGCCCGCTGCCCGCGCCCGCCCCGGTGTCGGCGCTCGGCGG
>NZ_AOPZ01000200.1 GCF_000414115.1 Streptomyces aurantiacus JA 4570 | reverse complement strand
ATCGGGCACACCCAGGCCGCTTCGGGCGTCGCCGGTGTCATCAAGATGGTCATGGCGATGCGCGCCGGTGTCCTCCCGCGGTCCCTGCACGTGGACGAGCCGAGCTCTCATGTGGACTGGTCGGCTGGGGCTGTCGAGCTGCTGACGGAGTCCCGGGAGTGGGCCGAGCGGGACGGCGGCGCGCCCCGTCGCGCGGGTGTGTCGTCGTTCGGCGTGAGCGGCACGAACGCCCACGTGATTCTGGAGCAGGCGCCGGTGGGCGAACCTGCTGCGGCCGCTAAAACGGTCGTTCTATCCAGTGCTGTGCCGTGGTTGGTGTCGGCGCGCAGCGCGGACGCCCTGCGCGCGCAGGCCGGAAAGCTCGTCGAGTTCGCGGCCGGATACGAGGCGCTCGACTGCGTCGACGCGGGCTGGTCCCTGCTGTCCGGGCGGGCCGCGCTCGACCACCGGGCGGTCGTCTTCGGGCGGGAGCGGGAGGACTTCCTGACCGGCCTTGAGGCGTTGGCCTCCGGTGGTTCGGGCCGTGTGGTGTCGGGTGCCGTGGTCGAGGGACGTCTCGGCGTCGTCTTCACCGGTCAGGGGAGTCAGCGGCTCGGTATGGGCCGGGAGTTGTACGAGACCTTCCCGGTGTTCGCGGACGCGCTGGACGAGGTGTGTGCGCACTTGGACGGGTTGCTTGACCGTCCGCTGAAGGAGGTCATGTTCGGCGAGGATGCCGGTCTGTTGGAGCAGACGGGGTACGCGCAGCCCGCGCTGTTCGCCGTGGAAGTGGCCCTCTACCGTCTGGCCGAGTCGTTCGGGGTGCGGCCGGAGATCGTCGGTGGGCATTCGATCGGCGAGCTGACGGCCGCGTACGTAGCTGGGCTCTGGTCCTTGGAGGACGCGGCCCAACTGGTGGCTGCGCGCGGCAAGTTGATGCAGTCGCTGCCC
>NZ_AOPZ01000199.1 GCF_000414115.1 Streptomyces aurantiacus JA 4570 | reverse complement strand
CCGGCATCCGCCCCGAACATCACGTCCTTCAGCGGACGGTCAAGCAACCCGTCCAAGTGCGCACACACCTCGTCGAGCGCGTCCGCGAACACCGGGAAGGTCTCGTACAACTCCCGTCCCATACCAAGCCGCTGGCTGCCCTGACCGGTGAACAGAACGCCCAGGCGGCCCTCCACCACGGAACCCGAGACGACCCCGCGCCCGCCGGACGCGACGGTCTCAAGGCCGGTCAGGAACTCCTCGCGCTCGCGCCCGAACACCACAGCCCGGTGCTCATGCAGGGCCCGGCCCGAGAGCAACGACAAGCCCACGTCGACGGGCTCGACCTCGGCGTTTCCGGTCACGTGCTCACACAGTCGGAGTGCCTGCGCCCGCAGCGCCTCCGCGCTGCGCCCCGACACCAACCACGGCACGGCACTGGATAGAACGACCGTTTTAGCGGCCGCAGCAGGTTCCTCGACCGGCGCCTGCTCCAGGATCACGTGCGCGTTCGTCCCGCTCACGCCGAACGACGACACACCCGCGCGGCGCGGCGCGCCGTCCTCCCGGTCGGCCCACTCACGGGCCTCGGTCAGCAGCTCGACAGCCCCAGCCGACCAGTCCACGTGCGTGCTCGGCCGGTCCACATGGAGCGTCGGCGGCAGCGTCGCGTGGCGCATCGCCATGACCATCTTGATGACGCCCGCCGCATCGCCATGACCATCTTGATGACGCCCGCGGCACCGGCCGCCGCCTGCGTGTGGCCGATGTTCGACTTCACCGATCCCAGCCACAGCGGCCGTTGGCCCGCCGCCCGGTCCTGTCCGTACGTCGCGAGCAGCGCCTGCGCCTCGATCGGGTCGCCCAAGGACGTGCCCGTGCCGTGCGCCTCGACGGCGTCGACGTCACCGGCCGTGAGGCCCGCGCTCGCCAACGCGGCCCGGATCACGGCGCTCGCCAACGCGGCCCGGATCACGCGCTGTTGGGACGGACCGTTGGGCGCGGTGAGGCCGTTGCTGGCACCGTCCTGATTGACGGCGGAACCGCGTACGACGGCCAAGACCTCATGGCCGAGACGCCGCGCGTCCGACAGGCAGCGGCCGTCGGCGGCGAGGCCGCGCTGGCGGCTGAACTCGATGAAGGCGCTCGGCGTGGACATCACCGTGACGCCGCCCGCGAGGGCCAGGTCGCACTCGCCCTGGCGCAGCGCCTGTGCGGCCAGGTGCAGGGCGACGAGGGCCGACGAGCACGCCGTGTCGACGGTCATGGCGGGGCCTTCGAAGCCGAAGGCGTACGACAGACGGCCGGAGACCACGCTGGCGGCGTTGCCCGTGCCGATGTAGCCCTCGGCGCCGTCGGGCGCGTCCTTGAGGAGGTCCAGGTAGTCCTGGCCGTTCGTGCCCGCGAAGACGCCGGTGCGGCTGCCGTGCAGGGTCGGCGGCGCGATGCCGGCTCGTTCGAACAGTTCCCACGCGGTCTCCAGGAGGAGCCGCTGCTGCGGGTCCATGGCCAGGGCCTCGCGGGGCGAGATCCCGAAGAAGTCCGCGTCGAATCCGCCCGCGTCCGGCAGGAAGCCGCCCTGCCGGGCGTAGGTGGAGCCGGGCGTCGCCGGGTCCGGGTCGTACAGCGCTCCCGTGTCCCAGCCTCGGTCGGCGGGGAACTCCCCCAGCGCGTCGACGCCGTCCGCGACGAGTCGCCACAGGTCTTCCGGGGCGCCTACGCCGCCGGGGAAGCGGCAGCTCATCGACACGATCGCGATGGGCTCGTCGTCGGCCACCGTCCCGGTGGACGACGGCGTGACGGCGACAGCGACGGCGTCGGCGGCTTCGGTGCCGTCGCCGGTGAGGAGGTGGTCGGCCAGGTAGTCGGCGACGGCGCGCGGCGAGGGGTGGTCGAAGACCAGGGTGGCCGGGAGGGTCAGGCCGGTGGCGACGCCCAGCCGGTTGCGGAACTCGACCGAGGTGAGCGAGTCGAACCCGAGTCCCTTGAACGCGCTGTCCCCGGGTACGGCCTGGGTGCCGCCGTGGCCGAGCACGGTCGCGGCCTGGGTCCGGACGAGGTCGAGCAGGGTCCGCTCGGCGTCCGGGCGCGCGAGGGCGGCCAACTGCTGCTTCAGGGGCGGGGCTTCGGTGCCGCCGGGACCGGCGGGGTGCTCGGTGCGGGTGGCGGCGGCCTCCGGCAGGTCGTCGAAGAGGGTGCTGTGGCGGGTGGCGGTGAAGCCTTCCGCGAACCGGTCCCACACGATGTCGGCGACGACGAGCGCGGCGGCATCCCGGCCCGGTGGGCGCCGGGCCGTCCGGCCGCACGGCAGCGTGCGCCGCCGTGTGCCGTGTCGCGCGGCGCAGTGCCTCGGTGGCACGCGCGGGGTCCATGACCGGCAGTCCGGCCTGCCGCATCCGCTCCTCGGCGCCGTCGTCGGCGGCCATGCCGCCACCGCCCCAGGGGCCCCAGGCGAGCGAGACGGCGGGCAGTCCGGCGGCTTGCCGCCGTTCGGCGAGCGCGTCGAGGTAGGCGTTCGCGGCGGCGTAGCTGCCCTGGCCCGGCGCGCCCACGGTGCCGGTGAGGGAGGAGAAGAGGACGAAGGCGGACAGGTCCGCGTCGCGGGTCAGTTCGTCCAGGTGCCGGGCCGCTTCGGCCTTCGCGCGGAACACGGAGGCGACGCGGTCCTCGGTGAGGCCGTCGAGGATTCCGTCGTCCAGGACTCCGGCCGTGTGGAAGACACCGGTCAGCGGTGCGTCGCCGGGGATCTCGTCCAGGAGCCGCGCCAACGCCTCCCGGTCCGCCGCGTCACACGCCGCGATCGTCACGCGTGCACCCAACTCCTCCAGTTCTGCCTGGAGTTCGGGCGCGCCGGGGGCGCCGGGGCCGCGGCGGCTGGTCAGGACGAGGTGCTCGGTGCCCTCGCGCGCCAGCCAGCGGGCGACGTGTGCGCCGAGGGCGCCCGTGCCGCCGGTGACGAGGATCGTGCCGCCGCCCGGGGTCGGGGTCCACTCCCCCGCCGGGTTCTCGGACGCGTCGCCGAACGGTGCGCGCACCAGTCGGCGCCCGAACACGCCGGACCCGCGCACCGCCACCTGGTCCCGCGCACCGCCACCTGGTCCTCGCCCGACGCCGCGCCGAGGACCTGGGCGAGCCGTGTCGTCGCGCGCGCGTCCGGCGTCCCGGGCAGGTCGACCAGTCCGCCCCAGCGCTCCGGGTGTTCGAGGGCCGCGACCCGGCCCAGACCCCACACGGCCGCACGGTCGGCCTCGGCCACGGCGTCCGACGCGCCCACGGAGACCGCGCCCCGCGTCGCCACCCACAGCGGCGCGGCCACGTCCGCGTCGCCCAGGGCCTGGACGAGGGCGAGGGTGCGGAGCACGTCGGCCGGGACGGTTTCGCCGTCGACGGCGTGCGTCTTCGACGTCTCCGGCGCCTCCGACCGTTCCGGCGTCGGCCCGCAGGCGAGCAGGGACAGCACCCCGGTGACGGGGGTGCCCTGCTCCTCGCTGCCGCCGTGGTCCGCGAGGGCGGCCCTCACCTGCTCCCGCAGCTCGCTTCCGCCCGCGTCCCGCGGCTCCACCCGCAGCACGCGCGCACGTGCCCCGCCCTGCTCCAACGCCCTTACAGAGGCGTCGGTCCACGGCTCGTCCGTCTCCCCGGCGGGGGCGACGACCAGCCACGTGCCGGTGAGCGCGGGCCGCGCCACCTTGGCCAGGGGCTTCCACGCGATCCGGTACTGCCGGCGGTCCAGCTCGGACTGCTCGTGCCGCTGCCGCCGCCAGGCCGTCAGGGCGGGCAGCACGGACCGGAACGGCGCCTCCTCGTCGACCTCCAGGGCGCCCGTCAGCGCGGCGAGGTCCTCGTCCTCCACGGCCTGCCAGAAACGCGCGTCCACGGGGTCCGCGCCGCCGCCCGCCGCGGCCGCCGCGGTCTGCTCCAGCGGGTTGAGCCAGTAGTGCTCGTGCTGGAAGGCGTACGTGGGCAGGTCCACGCGGCCGCGGGGCGTGGCCGGGGCGTAGAGCGGGGTCCAGTCGACCTCGACGCCGCGCACGTACGCCTTGGCGAGGGCGGTGAGGAAGGTGTCCGTTTCCGGGCGGTCCTTGCGCAGGGCGGCGATCAGGCCGGTCTGCGCGGCCGGGTCGGTCACGGTGTCGTGGGCCATCGCCGTCAGGACGGAATCCGGGCCCAGTTCCAGCAGCGTCGACACACCGAAGTCGGTGAGGGCAGTCAGGCCGTCGTGGAAGCGGACGGCCTCGCGGATGTGGCGGACCCAGTACTCGGGGTCCTTGAGTTCGTCGGCGGTGGCGAGGCGTCCTGTCAGGTTCGAGACGACGGGCAGGGCGGTGTCCCGGTAGGTCAGGTTCTCGGCGACCTTGCGGAAGTCGTCCAGGACGGGCGCCATCAGGGGCGAGTGGAAGGCGTGCGAGACCTTCAGCCAGCGCACCTTGCGACCCTCTCCGCGCAGGGTCTCCTCCAGGCCCGCCAGAACCTCCCGGTCACCGGAGAGCACCACCTGGGCGGGGCCGTTGACGGCCGCCACACCGACACGGTCGTTCATGCCCTCCAGCAGCGGAAGGACCTCGGCCTCGGCCGCCTGCACGGCGAGCATCGCGCCGCCCTCGGGCAGTGACTGCATCAACTTGCCGCGTGCAGCCACCAGTTGGGCCGCATCCTCCAACGACCACAGCCCGGCTGCGTACGCGGCTGCCAGCTCGCCGATCGAGTGGCCGCCGACGATCTCCGGCGATCTCCGGCCGCACCCCGAAGGACTCAGCGAGGCGGTAGAGGGCCACCTCGACGGCGAACAGCGCGGGCTGCGCGTATCCCGTCTGCTCCAGCAGGTCGGCATCCGTGCCGAACATGACGTCCTTCAGCGGACGCTCCAGCAGCCCGTCCAGGTGGGCGCACACCTCGTCCAGCGCCTCCGCGAAGGCGGGGAAGGTCTCGTACAACTCCCGGCCCATGCCGATGCGTTGACTTCCCTGCCCGGTGAAGACGAGCCCGAGGCGACCCTCGACCGTCGATCCGGAGACCAGGCCCGGGCCGTCTCCGCCGTCGGCCACGGTCGCGAGGCCGGACAGGAACTCCGCCCGCTCGCGCCCGAACAGCACCGCCCGGTGTTCCAGCGGCGAACGCCCCGACAGCAGCGTCCAGCCCACGTCGACGGGGTCGAGGCCGCCGTCGGCGGTGACGTGCTCGCGCAGCCGGTCGGCCTGGGCGCGCAGGGCGTCCGCGCCGCGCGCCGACACCAACCATGGCACCGCAGTGGATAGAACGCTCGTTTTAGTAGCTTCAGTTGGTTCCTCCGCCGGAGCCTGCTCCACGATCACGTGGGCATTCGTGCCGCTCACGCCGAACGACGACACTCCGGTGCGGCGCGGACGTCCGGCCTCCGGCCACGCGCGGGCCTCGGTCAGCAGTTCGACGGCGCCCGCCGACCAGTCGACGTGCGTGCTGGGCATGTCGGTGTGCAGGTTCTCGGGCAGCAGGCCGTGCCGCATCGCCATGACCATCTTGATGACGCCGGCGACGCCCGATGCGGCCTGGGTGTGCCCGATGTTGGACTTCACCGAGCCGAGGAGCAGCGGCCGGTCGGCGGGCCGGTCCTTGCCGTACGTGGCGAGCAGCGCCTG
>NZ_AOPZ01000198.1 GCF_000414115.1 Streptomyces aurantiacus JA 4570 | reverse complement strand
CCCCGCTGCCCGCCCGCACCCCCGTCGCCCTGCCCGCGCCGGCCTCCCCCGCGGCCGCGCTCGACGCGGTGGAGCGGATCCCGGTGCAGGACGGCAGCCTCCCGGACCGCTTCGCCCAGCTCACCTCGGTCCCGGCCTGGCCCGCGGGCAACGGGGACCGCGCGCCCGGCGCCCCCGACCCCGGCACCGCCCGCGCCCTCCTCACCGACCTCGTCACCGCCGCCGTCCACCGCTACGCCACCCACGGCCACGGCGAGCCGATCATGCTCGTGCACGCCGCGACCGCCCCCAACGCCGTCCTGCGCACCCTGCCCGCGCTCCCCCGCGAGCTGTGGCCCGCCTCCCTGGACGCGGCCTGGGCGGCGAGCGCGGCGGTCACCGCGGCCTACGCTCCCGCGACCCCGGCGGCGTACGAGGGGACGTACAAGGAAGCGCACGAGGAAGCGGCGCGCAGCACCTTCGACGAGGTCTTCGCGCGGGCCGCCGCGCACGGCGACGATCACACGGTGAAGTTCGCCGACACCGCCCGTGACGTGGGCGACCGCGCGGCGCGGACCGCGGCGCTGCGCGGTGTGGAGCTCAACCCGCCCGCGCTCTGAGGCAGTTCGCGCGCCCCCGGGGCGGCCGGTCCGGGGGACACAGGAAGGGCTCGTACAGTGGAATACATGGACACGCCATCCACCGCGACAGCGGACGCCGCCGGGCCGCGCTGGCTCGATGACGAGGAGCAGCGCACCTGGCTGGCGTACATACACGCCTCCACGCTGCTCGAGGACTTCCTGGACCGCCAGCTCCAGCGGGACGCGGGCATGCCGCACGTCTACTACGGCCTGCTCGTGCAGTTGTCCGCGGCGCCGCGGCGGCGGCTGCGGATGACCGAGCTGGCGAAGAGTTCGAAGATCACCCGGTCCCGGCTCTCGCACGCGATCGCGCGCCTGGAGAAGAGCGGCTGGGTGCGGCGCGAGGACTGCCCGACGGACAAGCGCGGGCAGTTCGCCATTCTCACGGACGCCGGCTTCGACGTGCTGCGCCAGACCGCGCCCGGGCATGTGCACGCGGTGCGCCAGGCCCTCTTCGACCGGCTGAGCCCGGAACAGCAGAAGTCCCTCGGCGAGATCATGAGGATCGTCGCCGAGGGACTTCAGCCGAAGGAGGCGGGGGCGGACCTGCCCTGGCTCCGTTAGGAGCGATCGGGCAGGTCCACCCGCTGGTCGTACGTGGCGTCAGTGCGCCACGACGGGGATCTTGACAGCGTCCTCGGGGTTCTCGACACCGTCGCCCGAAGCCGCCGGAGTGCCGCTGTCGGCACCGGTGTTGACCAGGACGGCGGCGATCGCCGACGCCGCCACCAGGATGCCGACCGCCCACCAGATGGCGGACGTGTAGCCCTCCACCATCGACTGGGCCGCGAGCATCTTCTGCGCCGCCGGGGTGGTGGCGGAGGCCGCGTGGTCCGTGAGGTACGCGGTGGTCGCGGAGGCCGCGATGGTGTTCAGCAGGGCCGTGCCGATGGCGCCGCCGACCTGCTGCGAGGTGTTGACCATCGCGGAGGCGACACCGGCGTCACGCGGCTCGACACCGTGGGTGGCCAGCGACATGGCGGGCATGAACGCCGTACCCATGCCGAGGCCCAGCATCAGCTGCGCGGGCAGGATCAGACCGGCGTACGAGGTGTCGACCTCCAGCTGCGTCAGGAGCAGCATGCCGACCGCGGCGAGCAGGAAGCCCGGGGCCATCAGCAGGCGCGGCGCGACGCGGGTCATCAGGCGGGTGCCGATCTGCGTCGAACCCACGATCATGCCGAAGATCATCGGCAGGAACGCGAAGCCGGTCTTCACCGGCGAGTAGCCCTGGACGATCTGCAGGTAGTACGTGAGGAACAGGAACAGGCCGAACATCGAGATGATCGCGAGGCCGAGCGAGAGGTAGACGCCGCCGCGGTTGCGCTCGGTCAGGACGCGCAGCGGGAGCAGCGGCGACTTGACCTTGGCCTCGGTGACGACGAACGCGGCGAGCAGCACGACGGAGGCGACGAACATCGTCACGGTCACGGCGTCGGACCAGCCGTCGGACTCGGCGCGGGTGAAGCCGTAGACGAGCGCGACCAGACCGAGGGTGGACAGGACGACGCCGGGGATGTCGAGCGGCGAGCGGTTGCGGCCCTCGGAGGGCTCACGGATCACGAAGTACGCACCGGCGGCGGCGACGACCGCGAACGGGATGTTCACGAAGAACGTCCAGCGCCAGTTCAGGTACTCGGTGAGGAAGCCGCCGAGGATCAGGCCGACGGCGCCACCGCCACCGGCGATCGCGCCGTAGATGCCGAACGCCTTGGCGCGCTCCTTGGCCTCGGTGAACATCACCGCGAGCAGCGACAGGGCGGCGGGCGCGAGCAGCGCGCCGAACAGACCCTGCAGCGCGCGGGCGCCGAGCATCATGGCCTCGTTGGCGGCGGCACCGCCGAGCGCGGACGCGGCGGCGAAGCCGATGAGGCCGGTCACGAAGGTGCGCTTACGGCCCCACAGGTCGGCGATGCGGCCGCCGAACAGGAGCAGACCGCCGAAGGCCAGGGCGTAGGCCGTGATGACCCACTGCTTGTTGCCCTCGGATATCCCGAGGTCCTCCTGGGCGGACGGCAGCGCGATGTTCACGATGGTCGCGTCGAGGACCACCATGAGCTGGGCGATCGCGATGAAGGTCAGCGCTTTCCAGCGCTTTGGGTCGGGAGCGAGTGAAGTGACGGGTGACTGAGACATGGGTGGGTCCACCTAGGAAGACAAAGAGGTGAGTACGGGGTAAACGAGACACCTGAGGGGCGTGCGTGCGCATCGGCCCCCGGTCGCGAGGACGGGTCCTACTTTTGACCCAGGCCCTCCTCGCTGGACCGCGGTCGCCGCGGCCGCCGTTCGTCGTGGTCGCGACGCAGCTCCTCCAACGTCGCGGCGTGCCCCGGGAGTTCGGAGCGTGCCGGGGTCATCAGGCCGTCGAGGAACAGCTGCAGATGGCGGTGGACGAACTGGTCGAAGTCCACCAGGCAGCCTGCGCCCGGCAGCGGCCTGGTCAGCTGGGAGAGGGCGACCATCAGATCTCCGACGGCGATGTCGGTCCGCAGCTGACCGGCGGCGCGCACCCGCGCCATCAGCCCTTCCACGGCGTCCTCGAGCCGGATCCGGCCGGCGTGCAGATCGGGATGGTCGGGGTCGACGGCCTCGGAGAGGATCGGACACAGGGCGCCGATGCGTTCGTCCACCGCGGCGTGGACGAAGCCCCGCAGCGCCTCGAAGGCGGCACCCGGGTCGGCCTCGACGGCCTCGACCGCCTCGTCGGCCAGGGCCGAGACGCGGTCGGTGACGGCCAGGACGACGTGGTGCACCAGCTCGCCGCGGTCGGCGAAGTGGCGGTACACCGTGGCGTTGCCGACGCCGGCGCGGCGCGCGATCTCGTCGAGCGGCACCTCGGGGCCCTGCTCGACGAACATCTCGCGGGCGGCGGTGACGATCCGCTCCCGGTTGCGCAGAGCGTCGGCCCGCGGGCGGGACGTACGGCGCTGCGCGACGGTGGCGGTTTCCACGGTGAACTCCTCGAAGCGGTCAAAGGCCCCAGGCTCGCAGGGCCCGCGGTGGCGGGTCCAACGAATTTCCCGGCGGGGCCGGGGTGAGCGATCCGGGGAGTGGCTCCCCGTTTCGCGCGGACACCGGTCTAAACGGGGAAACGATCCCCGGTTATTTCCCGCTCGACATGTGACCTGCGTCACGCGCCCGCCGAGCGCCGCCATGAGCCCGCCACGAGCCCGTGGCGGATCCGCCGCCAGCCGGTGGCAGATCCGCCGCCAGCCCTCACGCCCCCCTCCCCGCCTGCGCAGACCCACGATCGGTCGCGCTCAGCGAGCGCCCGCGCACCCTCCGGCAGAGGGTGATCGAACAGGGTGCAGTCGGGTCCGGCGGCTGCCGTGGAGTGGAGGGCCCACGCATGCGCATATCTCGCCCCTCGTCCCTTCGCCCGTCCCGCCGCCCGTTCCGGCGCGTGTCGCGCCGCACCGCGGCCCTCGCCTCCGTCACCGCCCTGGCGCTCGGCGCCGCCGCCTCCGCGAGCACCGGGCGCCTCATGGACGAGACCCCGTCGGCGGCGGGCCCCACCGCGCAGGCCCGGTCGGCCGCGCTCGGCCGGTGCATGATCGGCGGCGGCCTGGGGGTGCAGATGTCGGAGGGCATCCCCACCGGACCCGGCTACGCCCGCTCCACCGGCACCGTCCGCGCGCTGAACCTGATGGTCGACTTCTCCGACGCCCCCGGCGAGGGCCGCGCCCTCGACCGGCTCGGGGAGTTCTTCCCGCAGACCACGGACTGGTTCCGCACCAGCTCCTACGGCCGGGTCGACTACCGCCCCGAGGCGCCCGTCCAGGACTGGCTGCGGATGCCGAAGCCCTTCAAGAAGTACGGCATAGAGCGCGGCGCCCCCTTCGACCCGGGCTACCGCGAGCTGGTCGACGACATCGTGGCCACCGCCGACCCCGACGTGGACTTCGCGGCGTACGACCTCGTGAACATCCTCGTCACCCCGAACGCGGGGCCCTCCGCCCTCGACACCGTCCTGTCGGTGACGTTCGCGGGCAACCACGAGGCGCCCGTCGCCGACGGCGTGCCGATCTCCAACGCGTCGTTCGTCTACAGCCGCCAGGACGACGGCTCGGGCAGCTACGACCAGACCGGCTACCGCGTGCTCCCGCACGAGAACGGCCACGTCTTCGGCCTGCCCGACCTGTACACGCAGGACGGCGGGGGCGCGGTCGGCCACTGGGACATCATGAGCGAGGACTGGGGCGCCAACAACGACCTGCTCGCCTGGCACAAGTGGAAGCTGGGCTGGCTCGACGACTCCCAGGTCGACTGCGCCTCGGCCTCCGGCACCACCGAACACCTCCTCACCCCGCTCGCCCGCACCGGCGGCACGAAGCTCGCCTTCATCCCCCTCACGAAGAAGACCGGCTACGCCGTGGAGGTACGCACCCGAGCCGGCAACGACGAGGCGGTCTGCCGCCCCGGCGTCCTGATCTACCGCGTGGACGCGGACGTCGACACCGGCCACGGCCCCATCACCGTCTCCGACTCCACCCGCGACAGCGGCGGCTGCACCCGCAGCCCGAACGTGCACGCCGAACTGTCGGACGCCCCGTACGCCCCCGGAGAAACCTTCCGGGACCGGGACACCGGGGTGCGGGTGACGGTCGCGGGGGCGGACCTGGACGGGAACTACCGGGTGCACATCACACGCCCGAAGGACTGAGGCCATCTATCCGGCCAATTCGCTGGTTTACGCAAGGGAATTGGCGCTAGAACGTTAGTCTGACGTCTGGACGGCGCCCGCCCGCTCAGCGATGTGCGCGAGCGAGGGCGCGAACAGGCGACGGGGGTGGCCATGAGTTCTGAGAACTCCGCGGACCAGCGCATGCAACTGGCTCAGACGGATCCCGCGTGGGGCGGTGCCGGGGAGGTGTCGCTGGCGAGTTCGGCGACGGACAAGAAGCGCGCCGTCCTGTTCATGGAGAACCGCCTCCTTCCGGACACGAAGGCCGCCGCGCGTATGGCCGAGAGCGGCGGCCAGGTGCACGCGCCGCTGGCCGGTCCGGGCTCGCCGCAGGGCGGCATGGGGAAGCCCGACACGGGACTGAGCGGGAGCCTGTCGAGCTGGGACACGTACAAGGGACTCTCCGACGCCATGACGGTGTGGCAGGGCCAGACTTCGGCGCTGCTCAGCCGACTGCACCAGGAGATGAACGGCCTGCGCGGCGCGAAGAACGCCCTGCACTCGCCGGACGTCGGCATCGGGTCCCAGGTCGAGGGCATCGGCGTACTGCGGAACCCGTCCAGCGCTTTCGACCGCATGTGACATCCCGGGGGGGGACCGTGGCACTGACGTATCAGGACGTGATGACCGCCGACCTGTCGCCGCTGGCGGACGTGTCCGACGCCTGGCGGAAGATGGGCGAACGATTCGGCGAACTCAAGGACGACTACGAGAAGCAGGTCCCGCGGGCGCTGGCCAACGGCAAGTGGGAGGGAGTTGCCTTCCGCGCGCACCAGAAGACGGCCACGGCGACGGGGTTCGAGTACGCGGCGGCCAGACACGAGGCGCTGGCCCTCGCAAGCCTGCTCAAGCAGGCGCACACCAAGCTGACCGGGATGCAGAAGTCCCTGCGCGACCTGGTCGGCGACGCCGAGGCGCAGGACTTCAAGGTCGACAGCTCGGGCCGGGCCACGTACGTCGGCCTCGACAAGCGCTCCGGGGCCGGGAGCATCGACAACGACCCCGACTACGCGCGCGTGATGGCCGAGGCCCGCAGCGCGGAGCGGGAGTGGACCGAGCGGATCGCCGACACGGTACGGGCCGTGGACGACGCCGACCAGGGTGTGCGGCAGGCGCTGGCGCGCGCGGCAGGCAGCGTCCCCGCAGGCCGTGGCGCCGTCGGCTTCAACCCGTACGCCGACGGGGACTTGGACAAGCCCTGCCGCGCCCCTTCGGGCGGCGCCTCGCCGGACGGCACATCGTGGCAGGCCGACGGCAATGTCGAGCTCACCGGGCCCGGCATCGACTACTCCCTCACCGGGCCGGGGTACGGCAGGCAGGGCATGGCCAAGCTGGCGGCCGACGGATTCCACCTGACCGCGGACGGGAAGCTGACCGACGGCAACCGGACGTTCTCCGGCATCGCTGATGTCTATGGCGGGGCCAGGATCACGGGAGGCATCGACATCACCAATACCGGTGTCAGCCTCAACGGCGAAGCGTCAGCCGGGGTACGGGGGATGGCCGAAGGGCGGGCGGAGGCGGGGAACTTCGGTGCCTACGGCCGAGGGACCGGGTTCGCCGGGGCCGAGGCATCGGGCGAGGCGAAGGCGGGCTTGGACGGATTCGCGGCCGGAGGAAAGCTGTTCGCCGGGGCGAAATACGGGGTCGCCGGGGGCGGCGACGCCGGCGGCATCGGCGTGGGCGCCACGGCCGAGGGCTGGAACGGGGTTGGCGTGGAGGGCAAGCTGCTCTACAGAGACGAGGACGGAAAGTACAAGATCGGCGCCAAGGCCGGCCTCGGGCCCGGCGCCATCGGCCTGGAATTCACGGTGGAGCCGGGCAAGGTGGTGGACACCGCCAAGGACGCGGTCGGCGTGCTCGGTGACGGGGCCGGGAAGGTCAGGGACATCGCGGGCGGTGTCACGGACGGGCTGCGCAGTCTGCGTCCCTGAGCCCGGTCCTATCCGGAAACCCCACACACACGGCAGACCCACACGCCTACGGAAGCGAGAACACCATGCCCAGCCCGATGCCCGTGCCTCTTGAGCTACGGCTCCCAGAGGGCTGGCACGCGGCGTCCCCGGAGCGGATGGGCGTTCCGGACGCCGCCTTCGTCGCGCTCCACGCGCACCCGGACGACGGTTTCACCGCCAATGTGACCGTCGACAGCGCGTATCGACCGGACGCGGCGCCCCTGGCCGAGATCGGTGACGAGTCGGTGGCGGACCTGGCCGGGGTCGCCGAGACTCTGGACGTCACCAGCCGCCGCGAGATCGGCTCCGCCGCAGCCCCCGGCCTGACGCAGACACTCGCCCTCACCACCGCCGTCAACGGCGTGCGCCGCGAACTCACGCAGTCCCAGGTGTATCTGTCCCTCCTCGACGTCCACGACCCGGGCCGGCGCGTGGTGGTCCGGCTCATCCTGACCGCCACCGCGGCCCAGCACGACGACGTCCTGGAGGACTTCCGGGACATCGTGGCCACAGTGCGCCCGACCCCCGATACACAAAACCCATCCGAATAGGTTGCTCCCATGGGTCTCTTCAGCCGCTTCGAACGCGTCACACGTCCCCCCGACGGCATCGCGCCCCGTACGCCGGACGAGGTCATCGAGGCGCTGCTCGACCTCAATTGTCCCGAAGCGCCCTGGACCATACGCGACGGCACCCCGGACGAGGGCGCCGACCTGGTGGCGGACTGGCACTGCACGGACCCCGTCTGGCGGAAGTACTTTCACCGGGTCAATGAGGACTCGGTCCTGCAGACGCGGATGCGCCTGATGCCGGACGAGTGCCAGGTCCGCTGTCTGGACTACCAATGGCAGCTGGGCAACTCGGACGGCGACATCTACACCTGGGGCCGAGGGCAGTTCCGGTGGGTATCCGGGTCCCGGGTGATCGAGCGCGGGCCGGACGGGAAGCGGCGTATCCAGAAGACGGACAGGTACGACACCGCCGACCTGAAGAACCCCCTGCGGGACACCGTGCTCGACATGGGCTGGTCCTGGAGGGCCCGCTTCTCGAAGTTGTGATCGGCTCACGCCGCCGTGGCCTTGGGCACCGTCTCGCGTACCTGTCGCAGGAAGGCCGCGTTGCTGGGCGTCCGGCGGATGTGGTCGAGGAGCACTTCGAGGCCGCTGCCTCCTTCGCGGGCGTCGCGGGTGTCGCGCGTGCCCCGGAGGCCCAGGGCGCGGCGCAGGCCGCGTACGGCGGTCAACTCGTCGGCCGGTACGAGGAGTTCCTCGCGGCGTGTGCCGGAGGGGGTGACGTCGACGGCCGGGAACACGCGTCGGTCGGCGAGTCTGCGGTCCAGGCGCAGCTCCATGTTGCCGGTGGACTTGAGCTCTTCGAAGTAGTAGTCGTCGGCGCGGGAACCGGTCTCGACGAGGACGGTCGCGAGCATGGTCAGGGAGCCGCCCTCCTCGGCGAGGCGCGCGGCGCCGAAGAGGCGCTTGGGTCCCTGCACGGAGGCCGCGTCGACGCCGCCGCTGAGGGTGCGGCCGCCGGAGGCCGCGGAGTTGTTGTAGGCGCGGCACAGCCGGGTGAGCGAGTCGAAGAGCATCACGACGTCGCGGCCCTCCTCGACGAGCCGCTTGGCGCGCTCGACGGCGAGTTCGGCGAGCGCGATGTGCGTCTTGGGCGGGCGGTCGAAGGTGGAGGCGAGGACCTCACCGCGTACGGAGCGGCGCATCTCGGTGACTTCCTCGGGGCGTTCGTCGAGCAGGACGACCATGAGGTGGCACTCGGGGTGGTTGGCGGCGACGGCGGCGGCGAGTTGCTGGAGCAGCACGGTCTTGCCGGTGCGCGGCGGCGCGACGATGAGGCCGCGCTGGCCCTTGCCGACGGGTGAGACGAGGTCGACGACACGGGTGGCGACGGAGCCGCCGGCCGTCTCCAGGCGCAGCCGCTCGCGCGGGTGCAGCGGAGTGAGGTCGCCGAACTTGGGCCTTGCGCCCTGCTCTTGGGGCGCGCGGCCGTTGACGCGGGCGACGGCGGCGAGCACGCCCGGCTTGTCGCCGCAGACGCCCTCGACGAAGTCGCCGGTACGCAGGCCGTGTTGACGGATGAGGCCGGCCGGGACGAGCAGGTCGCCCGGCCCGGGCAGGCAGCCGGCGACGCGGAGGTGCCCGTTGGGGGCGGCGCGGCCGGTGCCGGGGCGTGCGATGTCCAGGACACCGCTGCGGAGGGTCTGGCTGGTCATGGTGGTGGGTCCTTTCGCGGACAGGCGAACGGGAGGCCCGGCGAGGCGGAGAGTTCACGCCTTGCGGGCGGGCGGACTCGCGGGACCGCGGCGGCATCGAGGCCCAGGAACTGGAACCGAGCGCCGCGAGCAGGCAAGTCGCTGAAACGGAACCCGAGACGGGAGGAACCACATGACACGCGAGATATAAGGAGACGCGTGTGAAACGAGAGGCCCGAAACGGGGAGGAGAAGCACGGGCGCCCAGAGGGGGCGTACACACGTGCTGTCCGCACCGTAGCACACGGACGGCGTGAACGGCGCAGTGCGCAGGGGATCTTGAGCCCCCGCACGCCCGGTGACGGTACGTGCATGATCGCGTACGGTCGGTGTCCACGAGGGCCGTGACCGGCGGCTCCGGCAGGCAGGAGGAATGCCCATGCGTCGTTTCGCGCTGACAGTAGGCTCCCTGATGGCGGCGGGAATGCTCGCCTTCGCGGTCCCGGGCTCCGCCGTAGCGGCCGACGGGGTGCTCATCGTCAACGGCACGGCGTACGAAGAACCCAGTGGCTGCTACGACTCGGACCGCTGGCCCCTGAGCGTCTCCAACTACACGGACGAGGTCGCGCTCGTCTTCTCGAGCCCGGGCTGTTCCGGTCAGGTCATCGAACTCGTCAATCCCGGTGACGAGACGGTCTCCGAGTTCGGAGCCAGCGTCTACCTCCACTGACCACCACCCCCGTGTGCGCACCCCCGCCCACAGCTGACCGCCCGCTCCGGCTGCGGCCCCCATGGGCAACCGGACCGGGGTGGGCGGGGGTGACGGGAGGGTCGCACGCGGTGGGACGGCGCCGCGTGCGACCCTGGTCGCCGGGGTCCGGCACGGGCTCCGGCACACCCGGGAACACGGAGGCCGAACACCCATGGCGGAGAGCCGAGTTGTCATCGTCACCGGCGGCGGAACGGGCATCGGCGCCGCCACCGCCCGCCAGTTGCGGGCCGCGGGACACCGGGTCGTCGTCTCCGGCCGCCGCCCCGAGCCCCTGGAGAAGATCGCCGAGGAGACCGGCGCCCTCGCCCACCCCTCCGACGCCGCCGACCCGGCCGCCGTCGCCGAGCTGGTCGAGGTCACCACGCGGGCGTACGGCCGCCTGGACGGGCTCGTCCTCAACGCGGGCGTCGGCCACCCCGGCGCGGTCGGCGACCTCTCCCCCGAGGACTGGGCCAGGGTCATGAACACCAACCTCACCGGCCCCTTCCTGCTTCTGCGCGCCGCGCTGCCGCACCTGCTCGAAGCGCGCGGCTCGGTCGTCGCGGTGGCGTCGGTCGCCGCGCTGCAGAACAGCGCCGCCAACGCCGCGTACGCCACCTCCAAGGCGGCCCTCCTCCAGCTCTGCCGCTCGGTCGCCGTGGACTACGGCTCGCGGGGGCTGCGCGCCAACATCGTGTGCCCGGGCTGGGTGCGTACGGAGATGGCGGACTGGCGGATGGGCAAGTTCGCCGACGACGCCGGGCTCGGCACGGGCGCGGAGGGCATCGAGGCCGCGTACGAACAGGCCACCCGGCTCACCCCCACCGGCCGCCCCGGCCGCCCCGAAGAGGTCGCCGAGGCGATCGGCTGGCTGCTCTCCCCCGCCGCGTCGTACGTCAACGGCGCGACCCTCACGGTGGACGGCGGTGTCACCGCGGTGGGGGTCGGCGGGGTGGCGTTCGGGTTCCACGTCGAGCCGCGCGGCTAAGGGCTGGCGCCCCTGCCGCCGGGCCCCCCGCCGCCGTACCGTTCTCCCATGCCCGAACTCCAGCGCCTGCGCGCCGACCACGCCCCGGCCCTCCTCGCCTTCGAGCGGGAGAACCGCGCCTACTTCGCCGCGTCGGTCCCGGATCGCGGCGACGCGTACTTCACCGAGTTCGCGGCACGGCACGCCGCGCTCCTGGCCGAGCAGGAGACCGGCGCGTGCCACTTCCACGTACTGGTGGGCGGCGACGGCGAGATCGTCGGCCGGGTCAACCTCGTGGACGTGGCGGGCGGTTCGGCCGAGCTGGGCTACCGCGTCGCCCGGAGCGCCGCCCGCCAGGGGCTCGCCACGTCGGCCGTCGAGAAGGTGTGCCTGCTCGCGGCCACGGAGTACGGCCTGACGTCCCTGCGCGCCTCGACGACCCGGGACAACCCGGGCTCGGAGGCCGTCCTCGCCCGCACCGGCTTCGTCCCCGCGGGCGACACCGAGCTGGACGGCCGCCCCGGGGTCGCCTACAGCCTGGACCTGACCGCCCTCCGCACGCGGGCGGGGGCGGTGTCCGGCCGACGGTACACAGCGTGAGAACCTCATCCGGCTAAAACGAACGTTCTATCTAGAGGAAACTGATGTTCTGGGCCAGCGCGAGCCGCCCCGAGTAGTTGACGGTGTTCGTGGCGGACCGCATGTACGCCCGCCAGGCGTCGGACCCGGACTCGCGCCCGCCGCCCGTCTCCTTCTCGCCGCCGAACGCGCCGCCGATCTCGGCCCCGGACGTGCCGATGTTGACGTTCGCGATGCCGCAGTCGGAACCCTCGGCGGACAGGAACAGCTCGGCCTCCGCCTGGTCCCGGGTGAAGATGCTGGAGGAAAGCCCCTGCGGCACGTCGTTGTGCAGGGCGATCGCCTCCTCCAGCGTCTCGTACGTCATCACGTACAGAATCGGCGCGAACGTCTCCTCGCGTACGACACCGGTCTGCGCGCCCATGCGGACGACGACCGGCTCGACGTACGCGGCGTCCGGCGCGACGTCCGCGAGCCGCCGGCCGCCGCCCACGAGCACCTTGCCGCCCTCGGCCTGGGCGCGGGCCACCGCCTCCTGCATGCGGTCGAGCGCGGCGGCGGAGATCAGCGGCCCGACGAGCGTCGCCTCGTCGAACGGGTCGCCGATGGGCAGTTGGGCGTACGCGGCGGTGAGCCGGGCCACGAGCGCGTCCGCGATGTCACGGTGCGCGATGAGGCGGCGCAGCGTGGTGCACCGCTGGCCCGCCGTGCCCGCCGCCGCGAACACGATGCCGCGCACCGTGAGGTCCAGGTCGGCGGAGGGCGCGACGATCGCGGCGTTGTTGCCGCCGAGTTCCAGCAGGCTCCGCCCGAACCGCGCGGCGACGCGCGGCCCCACCTCGCGCCCCATGCGGGTGGACCCGGTGGCGCTGACGAGCGCGACCCGGAAGTCGTCCACGAGCCGCTCCCCGACGGCACGGTCTCCGATGAGCAGCCGGTGCACGCCGTCGGGGGCGCCGACGTCCGCGGCCGCCCGCTCAAGGAGCCGCGCGCAGGCCAGCGAGATGAGCGGCGTCAGCTCGGACGGCTTCCACACGACGGTGTCGCCGCAGGCCAGCGCCACGGCGGTGTTCCAGGACCACACCGCGCAGGGGAAGTTGAACGCGGAGATGACGCCGACGACGCCCAGCGGATGCCAGGTCTCGGCCAGGCGGTGTCCGGGCCGCTCGGAGGCGATGGTCCGCCCGTACAACTGGCGTGAGAGCCCGACCGCGAAGTCACAGATGTCGATCATCTCCTGGACCTCGCCGAGCGCCTCGGAGCGGATCTTGCCCGCTTCGATGGTGACGAGGTCGGCCAGGTCACCTTGGTGCGCGCGCAGCAACTCGCCCAGTCGGCGGACGAGTTCGCCCCGCCGGGGCGCCGGGGTGGAGCGCCAGGTGAGGAAGGCCCGGCGGGCATCGGCGACGGCCTCGTCCGCGGCGGCCGGGGTGGTGGCGGGGACCGGGAACAGGACCTCGCCGGTGAGGGGGGTGCGGGCGTGCTGGACGTCACCCGCGCCGGGGCCCGCGCCCGCGTCTTCGTCGAGGGTCACGCCGACGCGGTCGAGGGCGGCGCGGGCGCGGGTCCGAAGCTCTTCGGTGGTGGGGAGGGTGCGGGGCATGGCGGCTCTCCTCGGAAAGGAAGGGGGGCGGTCCGATGTCAGGTCGGGTCCAGGCGCAGCGCGGCCGCGACCCGCTCCAGGGAACGGGACTCCTGCTGCTCGTAGAGGGCAAAGGGGTCGAGTACGTCGCGTTCGACGGCGCCGGACAGCCAGTCGCTGTCGTACGCGGCGCCCGCGTCCGCCTCGCCACCCTGGCGGGTGCCCGACTCGTCCAGGTTGGACTGGAAGATCCCGGCGGCGGAGCGCGGCAGGAAGTCCTCGTACACGACGGGGTCGGCGCGGACCCAGCCCTCGCGGAGGAGTGCGGGCAGATCCGGGGGCGGGGTGCGGCCGTCGCGGGGCCGGTCGTCGACGACGTGGTACGTGAAGTGGCCCAGGCCGCGCTCGGCGAGGGCGTGTTCGGTGCGGGGGAAGTGGGCGGGCCAAAGGTCGCGGGCGAGGTCGGCGCGGGCGGCGGCGGTGGCGGGGGCGGCCGCGTCGACGCGCGCGAGCAGCTCGTCGTACAGCGCGCGCCCGCGCCGCGTCAGGGCGATCCCCCGCGCCTCGACCTCCCCGAACCGCACCCGCAGCGAACCCGGGACCACGCTCCCGTCGGGCTGCCGCATGGGGCGCGGCTCGTCGAGGGCCCGGAAGGAGGTCTGCCGGAGCAGCACGTCGGGGCCGTCCCACCGGGGCGGCCCCTGAATGGCGTCGATCATGCGGATCCCGCGCCCGGTCATCCGCCGGTACAGCTCGTCGATGTCGAGGACGCGGGGCGTGAGGTGATTGATGTGCGTGCTCCGTACGCCCCCGATGTCCGCGGCGACGGCGGAGACCCGCTCCAGCGTCTCGTACCAGGCCCGGTCGACCGGCTTACCGGACAACTCAAAGGCAGCCACCGCGAGTTGGAGAAACCCCTCGGCGTCACTGTCCGGAAGCCCCTGCTCGGCCTCGGCGCGGTCGGCGAGGGCGAGCAGCTCGGGCGGGAACAGTTCGCGCGCGGCGAGGAAGTTCTCCAGGCGCGCGCGCAGCTCGTCGTCGAAGAAGCGGGGGTCGGCCGGGGTGAGCAGGGAGGTGAACACCCGGAAGGGATTGCGGGCGAGTTCGTCGCCCGCCACCGGCCGGAAGGCGGTGGACACGACGGGCACGGCGCTCGCGGCGGCCTCGCGCAGGTCGTAGAACCCGACGGGCCGCATCCCCAGGGCGCCGAAGACGCGGCCGACCTGCTGGAGTTCGGCGGGCGTCCCGACCCGGATGGCGCCGTGCCGCTCGGCGGTGACCCGCCCGATCGCCCCGAGCCGCTCGGCGTCGGCACCGCGCTCGCGCAGCACGTCCTCGTTCACTTCGCGCGAGACGTCGACGAGGGTGGTGTACGCGGGGACCTCGCGCCCGTACATGGCGGAGAGGCGGGCGGCGAAGGCGGCGCGGAGCTGCCAGGTCTCCCTCCACTGTGCTGACCGAGCAACCATCGACCTCGCCTTCCTGGTGTGGGTGTCTCACACGACGTGCACCTCGGGGCGGGCAGCGGGAGAGCCACCGCCGGCGAACCGGTCGGCGCTGAGCGCGGCGACGTCGACGACGGGAGCCCGCCCCAGATACAGATCCCGTACGACTTCGCCCACGGCCGGGGCCTGAAGGAACCCGTGCCCGGAAAAGCCGGTGGCGTAAAGGAAGTTGGAGACCTCGCCGCTCCTCCCGATGAGGGCGTTCCGGTCGGGGGTGACCTCGTACAGACCGGCCCATCCCCCGGCGATCTCCATGTCGGCGAGGGCGGGCGCCCGGCGCCGGGCGACGTCCCGGAACAGCCCGAGCCAGCCCTCCGGCCCCCCAGTCCATGTGGTGTCGAACCCTTCCTCCTGCGCGGGGTCGGCCAGGCCGAACAGCAGCCCGTCGTCGCTGTTGTGGAAGTAGGCGGTCGAGGAGAAGTCGATGGTGAACGGGACGCGGGGCGGCGCGGGCGGGCCAAGGGGCCGGGTGAGGGCGATCTGCCGCCGCAGGGGCCGAACGGGCAGGCGCACCCCGGCCGCCTCGCCGATGCCCGCCGACCAGGCGCCGGCGGCGCACACGAGGGCGGCGCAGCGGATGACGCCCCGGTCGGTGCGCACCGCGGTGACGTGTCCCGCGCCGACGTCGATCCCGGTGACGGTGGTGTGCGTCAGGATCCGGACCCCGGCGCGGGCCGCGGCGCGGGCGTACCCCTGGATGACGAGGCCGGGCCGGGCGTGCCCGTCGTCCGGGGAGTGCACGGCGGCGACGAGGCCGTCGGTGCGTACGTACGGACACAACTCGCGGGCCCGCTCCGGGCTGATGACGCGGCTGGGCACACCGAGGGCGTTCTGCGTGACGACGCTCTCGGTGAACGCCTCGACGTCCGCGGCCTCGCTGAGCAGGAACAGATAGCCCACCCGCGCGAACCGGATGTCTCCTCCCGGCCGCCGCCCGAAGTCCCCGAACGCCCGCAGACTCCGCAGCCCCAGCTCGATGTTGACCGGATCGGAGAACTGCGCCCGCACGCCGCCGATCGGCTTGCCCGAACTCCCGCAGCCGAGCGCGCCCCGCTCGACGACGACGATGTCCCGGACGCCGGCCTCGGCGAGGTGGAAGGCGACGGAGAGGCCGACGACGCCCCCGCCGACGACGACAACGGACGCGTCCGTGGTTGAGAAGTTCAAGGTCACGACCCCTTCCACGCGACGGAAGCGCGCCGGGCGATCTACCGGTCATCGTGCTGCACGGCGACCATTGACGTCCATGGACAGATCCTGCGCCTGACCGTTGAGACCTGCTATACGGACGCGCCGTACGCACGCGACACACGCGCCGTACACGACGTACGCGGACATCAAGGGGAACCCGTGAACTGGACCAGCGCTCAACTGCGCTCCCTCTCCGAACTGGACAGACGGGGCACCATCACGGCGGTGGCGGCGGCCCTCGGCTACACGCCCGGCGGCGTCTCGCAGCAGATCGCGGCACTGGAACGCGCGACCGGCAGGAAGCTGTTGCGCCGGGTCGGCCGCCGGGTGGAGCTGACGGAGGCGGGCCGGGCGCTGGCGCGGCACGCGGAACGGATGCTCGCCGTCGAGGCGGAGGCGGTGGCGGCGGTGGAGCGCACCCGTACGGAGGTCACCGGGGTCCTCCGGGTGGCGCTGTTCGCGACGGCGGCGGCGGAGATCCTGCCGCCCGCGCTGCGCCGGGCGCGCGAGGCGCACCCCGGTCTGGAGGTGCGCAGCCGGGACATGGAAGTGGACGACGTGTACGACGCGGTGGCGTCGGGGGCGGTGGACCTGGCCCTCGGCCTGGACTACCCGGACGTCCCGATCCCCCGGGACCCGGCGCTCCGGATCCGCCCCCTCCACACGGAACGCTTCGCGCTGGCGGCACCACCGGGGACGTTCCCGGCCCGCGTGGCCGCGGCCGGGGGCCACGCTCCCGCGGCCGAGGGCGGCGCCGAGGCCCTCGCCCTCGACCTGGGCCGCACCGGACCCCTCTCCTGGATCCTCCCGCCCCCGGACACGTACTACGGCCGGGCGGTGCGCACGGCCTGCCGCCGGGCGGGCGTCGAACCCTCCGTACGCCACGAGGTCACCGACACCGCGGCGACGCTGGCGCTCGTGGAAGCGGGCGTCGGCATCAGCACGGTCACCGACCTGATGCTGCGCCTGCGCCCGTCCCAGGTGGACGTCCACCCGCTGCGCGAGCCCCTGGAACGCCACATCGTCATGATCTACCGCACCACCGCGGAGACCCACCCCACCCTGACCTCCCTGATCCCCCTCCTCCAGCCCTCCCCCGCGCCCCCATCGGCTACCCTGTCCTGAGTCGTCCGCACGGACGACTCGACGCCTCCGTAGCTCAGGGGATAGAGCACAGCTCTCCTAAAGCTGGTGTCGCAGGTTCGAATCCTGCCGGGGGCACGGACAGCATCCGTACGGCCTGTACGAGATGCACTTGGGCAAGGGCCCGCGACCTGGCCGACCTGGCTGATCGCGGGCCCTTGCGCGTGCGTGGGCCCGGTGGCCGCCTCCGCCGCGCTGCTGGTCCACGTGGAGGCGGACGACCTCGCGGCTCCTCATCTCCCCCTGCTGGCGGCGAGGCGGGACGCGTGCACGGCGCGGAGCATCCGGGCGCCCTCGGCGCAGTCGGCGAGGATGCCGATGTGCCGGCGGGGGCAGGTGTCGAGGTGTGCGCGATAGATCCGGTACAGCTCTTCAGACCTCGCGACCTGGTCGGTGGCGTTCACGGCTCGACAGTCCTCAGGGCCTCGGCGAGCGTGAGCAGCGCGCGCAGGCGGGCGGTGGAGCACAGGTTGCCCGGGTGGCGCGGGGGCACCACCCAGTGCGTGATCATCGAGAGGGCGCCGATGCGCGGGACGACGAGGAAGCTGCCCTCACCTAGGCGCTCCTCTTTGCCGTTCCACTCGGCTCCTGGTGCCACAAGTACGTAGTAGTCGCCGCTGGACGCCCGCAGGTCGCGGACGACCGGCCCGCACAGCCAGTCGTCGAGGGCAGCAGCCACCGTCTTCGGGTCCTCGCTGCACACGGCGCTGTGGATGCGCGCCGCCGGGACGCGGACCGCGTCGAACCGCACCCCGAGGGGCAGCAGCGAGACACCCCGGGACGCCCACTCTGTCACCGCCTCGCGGGGGGACGGATGAGCCCTCGCGAGCCAGTCGGCGATGGCGCCACGGTCAGGTGCCTGCTCCCGTGCGCTGCTTTCCGGGCTCGGCCGGGGGCCCTTAGCATCGGCCATGTCGACTCCTTCGCAGTCGGCCACGCCCCGGGGCCGTTCGCGCGGTCGCCGGGGTTATTACGTGTCTCACGATCGTCCAGCGGTCGTCTGGGACGTAGGAACCTCCACTGTTTGCCAATTCAGGACGTCCCGCAGGGGGTAGAACGTCCCTGGAAGCGTCCCGACGCCCGACGGAGCACGACATGGCCAATGAGCGGCTGAGGGCTGTGATGGCGGCCGGCGGATGGACCCACGAAACCCTTGCCGAGAAAGTCGGGGTAGACCCCAAGTCCGTCGAGCGATGGGTAAATCGAGGTCGCGTGCCGCGGCGGGCGACCGCTCTGCGTGCAGCCGAACTCTTGAGTGAGGACGTGCATGCCCTCTGGCCCGCTCTGCGCCAGCCTCGGGGTGCCCGTGGTGTCAGCCCCGAGCTTGTCGCGCTCTACACACAGCGTGCCGATCTGGCGGTGTCCGCGTACATCGACCTCTTCCGCCAGGCTCGGCAGCGCATCGACGTCCTCGTATACGCCGCCGTCTTCCTGCACGAGGCATACCCTCGGCTGGCCGAGCTACTGGCCGACCAGGCGGCCGAGGGCTGTGAGGTCCGCATCCTGCTCGGCGATGCGGACAGCCTGAATGTGCAACAACGCGGCAGAGAAGAGAGGTTCGGTCACGGCATCGAGTCCCGGTGTCGACTGGCGCTGATGCACTTCCGCCCACTGGTCGGCACGCCAGGGGTCCGCCTGCGCACGCACGGCACGACGCTCTACAACTCGCTGTACCGGGGCGACGACCAGATGTTTGTGAACTGCCACGTCTGGGGTGTGAACGCGTATGGCGCCCCCGTCTGGCACCTCCGACGCTGCGAGGAGGGCGGCATGTTCGACACCTACACGGACAGCTTCGACGCTGTGTGGGGCTCAAGCCAACCCGTAGAGGAGTAGATGATGGCGCGCACTGAGTACTTCGACGACCCCAAGGCGCCGAAGCCGAACAGCCTCGTCGTCGCGGCCTCCGCAGTGGTGACCGACCAGGGTGGGTGCATCCTCCTCCAGCGGCGACGGGACAACGACCTGTGGGCTCTGCCTGGCGGTGGAATGGACATGACCGATTCGCTGCCAGGGGCGGCCGTTCGCGAGGTGAAGGAAGAGACGGGCCTGGACGTCGAGATCACTGGGCTCGTCGGTACCTACACAGACCCTCGCCACGTGATCGCCTACTCCGACGGTGAGGTGCGCAGGCAGTTCAACGTGTGCTTCACCGCGCGCACGGTCGGCGGCGAACTCGCCATCTCGGGCGAGTCGACAGAGCTACGGTTCGTCGACCCGGGCGAGTTGGAGTCGCTGCCCATGCACCACACGCAGCGCCTTCGACTCCAGCACTTCTTTGAGCAACGGCCGACGCCCTATCTGGGGTAGCGGTCCGCACATGACGAATGGCCCCCTCCGCCCGAAGGCGAAGGGGGCCAACTCAGTACTGGCGCCGCTGCGGATCCCTGGCCGAGGGCCTCCACGACGACCTGGTCCAGTACCTCAACCGGGACCTGCTCATCAACCTGTGGCCCACCCTGCGCACCTTGATCAGCCGGGACCTCCGAGACGTCTGGGAGAGCGCCTTCGTCGAGCTGGCCTCGCGCGCCGAGGCAGCTGCAAGGCACTCCGCTCGCGCGCGTCGGCGATGGCAGTGGGCTCGTACAAAGCTGGTTCGTACAGCCCCAGGCTTCGCTGCTGCTTGACCTCAAGTTTGGTTGAGGATGTTGGGTCGTCGGTGGCGGCGGACACGTCGTCCCGGAGGGGATCCGGTGGAGCTTGCGGTCCGTTGGGCCGGTGTGGAGAGGGTGCGGTCGTGACGAACGAGGTTCTGGTCGTGGGGGCGGTTTCGGCGGAGACGCGGGCGGCGGTGACGGGGGTGGTGAAGGGACTGGAGAGCGCCTTCAACGCTCACGACCCCATCGCCCTGAGCGAGCAGTTCGCCCACGAGGCATCCTGGACCAACGCCGTGGGCACGCGTCTCGACGGTCGTGAGGCGATCGCCGAGTTCAGCGGGCCCGCTATGAAGGGGTTCCTGCGCGATTCCTACGCGCGATACGACGTCGTCAAGCTGCTTGAGATAGCGCCCGAGGTGATCGGGGTGAACGTCCGGCAGACCCCCACGGACAGCTCGGGCAACCCCGTCGACGGGCCTCACGGTGTGACGACCTATGTGGTCGCGCGGCAGCCGGACGGCTGGAAGATCGTGGTCGGCCAGAACTCCGCCGTCGGGGGCCCGCCCGCCGGCTGAGCGGCGGGACCCGGAAGCCTTCGCGCCAACGCCGGTGCGGTCACGTCGAGTCGGGCGAGCCGTCGGCGGTGGCGGAGCGGCGTCGGCGGGCCGTGGCGCGGTGGGGTTCGGTGCGACGGGACGCGGTGCGGTGGGGCGCGGTGCGGTGGGGCGCGGTGCGCCAGAGGGCGAGCGCGCCGACCGCCAGGCCCGCGGCGATGGCCCACCACACCGCGGGGTGCTCCTCCACCCACATGCGGCGGCCGTCCGGCAGGGCGAGGGAGCCGGTGAGGCGGCCGGTGCGGCCGGGGACCAGGCATGCCAGGGCGAGGAACGCCGTGCAGCCGATCGCCGTCGCGACGGCGCAGCGAGCCCAATGCCGTCGCCTCAGCGCGGCCGCGGCCAGGGCCCAGCCGCACAGGATGCCCGTACCGCAGAACGCCCCGAACGCGAAGCCGGCGCCCGGCCCGAGGGCCGCCGCCCAGCGCCACAGGTGGTCTCCCAGAACGACCGAGGCCGCTCCGGCGAGGACGATGAGCCACGCCAGCTTCGTCACGTGGCGTTCGGACATACGGGCTATGAAAGACATCCCGGGAAGGTTACGCGCAACCGGGCAGTCGGGTCAGTTGGTCTTGCACTTGTTGTCGGACGCCGGGTTGAGCAGGCCGAGTACGTCGATGGTGTTGCCGCACACGTTGAGGCCGAGGTCGATGGGGACCTGGACCGCGTTGCCGCTGAGGACGCCGGCGGAGTTCGAGACATCGGCCTGAGCCTGCGCGCCCGACGGGTCGGGGTCGGCTGCCGCGGTGCCGGCGACGCCGAGTACCGCGGTCGTGGCGAGGGCGGCTGCGGCGAAGTACGCGCGCTTGCGCATGGGCTACCTCCTGGTGCGGGTCTTGGTTGTTCTGTTCTTGGTTTTGTTCTGCTGGCTTGAGCCTTATGGGGGCGCCCCACGGCGGACACCGCTATGGCCCGCGTGGGGGAAAGGAGACGCCCGTTCAGGGGAGCGGCGGGGCCGGGGGGCGTCGGCCGTTCGGCTGTTTGGGTGACATAAGGTACCCAGGAGTAATTTCGGGAGAAGGGCAGTTGTGCGGATTTCTGGTTGGGCCCGGTCCGTCGTCGTAGGGGTGGGCGGCGCGGTCTTCGCCGTATCGGCTGCGGGCACCGTCTCCGCCTCCGGAGCCGGAGACGGCCCCGGACCCTCGTCCACCCTCGGTTCCGGTTCCGGCTCCCAGGTGGCGTCCACGCAGTCCATCCCCGTCCGGGAGAACGGGAATTGGGGCGTGGCGGACGCGGAGCAGTTCTGGACCGCCGCGCGCATGGAGGCGGCGACGCCCCCGCCGCCCGCCAAGGCCGCCGGCCCCGCCCCGGCCACCGCGTCACCGGCCTCCGCCCCGGCCACACGCACCGCGTCCGCCCCAGTAGCGCGCGCCACCCCCGCGGCCACACGCGCCGCCTCCGCCCCCACCGCGTCGTACTACAAAGGCGCCAAGACCATCGGCGTCCTCTACTTCGTCGACAGGGGCCTCTCCGCGCACAGCTGCACCGCCAGCGTCGTGCACAGCGCCAAGGGCAATCTGATCCTGACGGCCGCGCACTGCGGCAACGGCAGCAAGTACGCCTTCGTGCCGCAGTACCGCTCGGACCGGCCCGCCGCGAAGCAGCCGTACGGCATCTGGGCCGTCGACCGGGTCTTCAAGGACCCGCGGCACACCGCCAAGGGCACCGGGTCGAACCTCGACTTCGCCTTCGCCACCCTCAAGGCCGACCAGCGCGGGCGCCAGGTCGAGCAGGTCACGGGCGCCAACAGGCTCGCGCGCACGCCCGGTTACCGGGTGCCCGTCACCGTCATCGGCTATCCGAAGGCGACGTACGACGCCAAGGACCGCGCGATCAAGTGCCGGGCGAAGACGACCCGGCTTGCCGGGTACAAGCAGCTGCGCATGGCGTGCGGCGGGTTCTACGGCGGCACCTCCGGCAGTCCCTGGCTGATGAACTTCGACGAGAGGACCAAGACCGGTGACGTGGTCGGGAACCTCGGCGGCTGGGGCGGCGGCGGGTCCAGCCCGAGCGTCTCGTACGCGCCGTACTACGACGGCGAGGTGTTCAAGCTGTACCAGGACGCGGTCGACGGCGTCGCGGCGGTGACGCGGCCCCCGCTGCCGTACTCCCCCGGCGGCGGCGAGACCTGGCAGCACGCCAAGCAGCTGGCCTCCGGCGACTACACCGGTGACGGCAAGGCCGATCTCGTCGTGGTGTGGACCGACGGCGAGGTCACCCTGTACACCGGCGACGGCAAGGGCGGGTTCAGCGGGGAGCGGCGGCTCAAGGCCGCCAAGGGGACGTGGAAGCACGCCACGGCCGTCACCGGCGGCGACTTCACCGGGAGCACCAAGCTGTCCGACCTGGTGGTGCGGTGGTCCGACGGGGAGGTCACCCTCTACCCGGACGTCAGCACGGCCGGATTCGGCAAGGAGATCAGGCTCGCTCGCGCCAAGTCCACCTGGAAGCACGCCGGTCAGATCACCGCCGGGCGCTTCAGCGGCAACAAGCGGGCCGACGATCTGGTGGTGCGGTGGAGCGACGGCGAAGTCACCCTCTATCGGGACGTGGGCGGGCAGCGGCTGAAGAAGGAGACCCGGCTGCACAAGCCGGGCGCCACCTGGAAGCGGGCCTCCCTGCTCACCGCGGGCGACTTCGCCGGCGGCGCCAACTGGGACCTCGTCGTCCGCCGCGACGACGGCGAACTCACCCTCCACCAGGACCTGAGCACGCGCGGCACCGGCAAGAAGACGCGGCTGCGGGCGGCCGACGCCCGCTGGAAGAGCGTGCGGGCGACGGCCGCGGGCAGCCACACCGCCAACGGTCGGGCCGACGACCTGATCGTGCGGCGGAGCGATGGCTCGGTCGCGCTGTACGCGGACACGGGGGCGAAGCTTGGGGCTGAGCGCGGGCTCGTGCCGCCCAAGGCTCGCTAATCGCTTCGCGGGAAGTGCCGCGATGGGCCGTCGCTCGTCTGCGGTCCGTCGTGGCTGGTCGCGCAGTTCCCCGCGCCCCTACGGGGCGCTCAGCGCGGTGCCCCCTGCTTCGTACGCGCCGTCCGCACCGCCCCCACAGCCTTCAGCAGCCGGTCCGCCGGCTCCCGCAGGCGGGGATGGGCGAGGACCGTGTTGCGCAGGCCGCGCACCGGCCTGCGCCACAGGCGGTGCGCCGTCGCCACGGGGTGCGGCCGGGTCGCGAAACCCTCGCCGACGCGCAGCTCGCGGGTCTTGAGCCAGTCCTTGTACTCCTTCTCGCCCCGCCCCAGGTCGAGGAGCCGCAGGCCCTCCCGGCCCGCCGCCTCGGCCATTCTGAGGTGCATGATCAGGCCGGGCGAGTAGTAGCGCAGCTCGGGGTCGTACGCGGTGAACCAGGCCGCGAAGACGGTGCGTGACCTTGGCCCGAAGTGCGCGGCGACCGGCCGGTCACCGGCGTACACCACGGACAGCACACCGGTGAAGTGCTCCTCGCGGACCTGGAAGAGATGGTTCGTCAGGTCGACTATCCAGGGGCGCGCGAAGCGGTCCATCCGGGCCGTCCTGCGGTACTGGGCGGACTTCCAGCGCATGAGCTGGCGCAGCACCGCGGGGTCGCGCTCGTCGAAGACGAAGCGCAGCTCGCCCAGGTCGCGGCCCAGACGGCGCTCCTTCTTCAGCGTCGTCTTGGCCAGGCTCGGGTACGTGCCGCGCAGCCATTCCGCGTAGGCGCCCTCGCTGCCGTCGCCGCCGCCGTCCTTCAGGTCTATGACCGGTGACGCGAACGTCCCCGTGACGTATCCGGCGAACGGTTTCTGCTCCTCGACGAGGTGGTCGAACTCGAAGACGGCCAGGCCACAGGCCCGCAGCAGCGCGTGGGTGTCCCAGGTGACCCCGGGGCGGTGCACGAGTGCCTGGCAGTCGGAGAGGCCGAGGCCGATGGCCCGGCCGACGCCGAAGGTGTCGCGCTCGTAGGGAAGGAAGCCGACGGGCTCCCCGTTCTCGTGCAGGACGGCCACCCGCGCCCGGCCCCGGTGGTTGCCGACACCCGCGGCGAACTCCGGTGCCAGGAACGGATTGGCGTAGTCGGGCGACTCTTCCATGGTCCGGTGCCAGGACCGACGGAGCGTCTCGCTCAGCTCCTCGGGCCTGTGGTTCGTTATGTCCACCTCTGGTCCAACCCCCCTGGTTCCCCCTTTGGTGGCACAGACGCTGACGCGCCGTCCGGCCAGGCTCAAACGTGGCGAAGGCGTGCGCATGCTGTCAAGGGCCCGGGGCGCCAGTGCAGAAGTGGATGTCTTTGAGGTAGGGGACGCCCGAAGTGCCGTACGTTCAGGGGGTGTTCGCGGCCTGCTGGCTCAGCCGGTTCAGCAGGGCGGCTCCCCGCTCCGCGTCGTCCACCGACACAGCGAAGTTCCGTCCCTTGGCCCGGATCACCAGGCAGCCCCCCGCGCGCAGCATGACCGTGGTGCCGAGGCCGCTGAGGCGGTAGCCCCAGCCGCCCACCTGGGCGGGGGTGCGGCGTTCGGCGTGGGCCGACTCGATGTCGGCGGGGCGCCAGCGGCGGGCGGGCCAGCCGAGCGGGCCGAAGGCCACCCGCAGGCCGTTCTCCGTCACGAGGACCTGTACGGACGCGCAGGCCGCGCTCGCGACGGCGACGAGGGCGAACGGGACGATCAAAGGCCACAGCGGGTCCGTCGCCCCGCACGCCGTCAGGACCAGGGCGACCAGCGCCACCGCTCCGGCGACCGCCGCCAGCGCGTGCAGCCAGGGGTTCGAGGTGCTCGCCAGCCAGACGACGCGCCGGTCCGGCGGGACATCCATGCGCGGCGGGTCCGTCGGCCGGGCGGCCCCCGGGGTGCGGCGGCGCGCTGTCAGTGCCCCGGCGGCGCCCGCCGCCGCCCCGGCCACCAGCGCCCCCACGACCCACGGCGTCACCGAGTCGGCGTCCCGCCAGCGGGCGTGGTCCATGTTCGCCCGCACGATCGCCGCCTGCGCGCCCGCCAGCGTGACGCCCATCGACAGCAGCACGGTGCCGCCCCACGCGGTGGCCGGGCCCCGCCACATGTGCGCCGCCGCGACGACGGCGGCGACGACCGCCCAGATCAGCGCCGGGAACACCGCCGCCGCCCACAGCGGCATCGAACCGTCGGGTCGCCCCGACACGGCGTCCCAGTGCGTCGCGACGCGGTCCGGAAGGCGGCCCGCCGTCAGGAGCGGCAACGCGAGCAGCAGCGCGAGGACACCGGCCACCCAGCCGAGGGCGGCCCAGTGGGCGGAACCTCTCTTCTCCGTCACGGCACCACCCTGATCATCTCTATGAGGTCCGCCTTCGCGTAGCCGAACCGCGCCGCCTCCGCGACCAGGTCCCGCACCCGGTCCACCAGGACGGAACGCCGTGCCGCGCCCTGCGCGACCGTCACGCCCCGGCCCCGCCGGAACTCGAGCAGGCCCTCGTCCCGCAGTGAACGCAGGCCGCGCAGCACCGTGTTGGAGTTGACCCCCAGCGCCCGCGACAGCTCGCGCGCGGGAGGCAGGCGGTCACCGGCGGCGCATTCGCCCTCGGCGATGGCCCGGCGGATCGCGCCCGCCACCTGCTCGTGCAGGGGGCGGGTGTCCGCGGTGTCCAGTGTCAGCAGCATGGTGCTAATGACCGTAGCACCATGCGCGTGATCTACGCGAGGCGCGAGAGCGTCTGAACGCCGTCGACGGCAGGGTCACGGGGCGACTGTTACGCGCCGCTGACAGCCCCGCGCCCAACCTCCGCCCTCCCCCGCGCCTCTCCCTGATCATGGGGACACACGCGCAGCGCGCCCGCGCGCTGAAGACAACGGCCCGGCGGCGGGGCCGAAGGGTGCTGATCGACTATCCGCGCCGGGGGCGGCGCGGGGTGCGGCGGTGGCTGCCCTCGTGGCGGCAGTGGCTCAGCACCTGCCTGCTGGGGAGCGGCGGGCTCGCGGGGCTCTTCACGTACGTGTACGTCACCGTGGACGTCCCGGACGAGAACGCCGCCGCCCGCCGCGAGGCGAACGTGTACTACTGGTCCGACGGCACGCAGATGGTCAGCACCGGGGAGGTGAACCGGCAGAACGTGGAGCTGAAGGACGTGCCCCGGTCCGTGCGGAACGCGGTCATCGCGGCGGAGAACGCGAGCTTCTACAGCGACTCCGGGGTCTCGCCCCAGGGCCTCGGGCGGGCCCTGGTGAACATGGTCAAGGGGCAGGAGACGCAGGGCGGTTCCACCATCACCCAGCAGTACGTGAAGAACACCTACCTCTCCCAGGACCAGACCGTCACGCGCAAGGTCAGGGAGTTCGTGATCTCGCTGAAGGTCGACCAGCGGAAGACCAAGGACGAGATTCTCCAGGGGTATCTGAACAGCAGCTGGTTCGGGCGGGGGGCCTACGGGGTGGAGGCGGCCGCGCACGCCTACTACGGGATTCCGGCGCGGAAGCTGGACGCGAGCCAGGGGGCGCTGCTCGCCGCCCTGCTGAAGGGCGCGGAGATGTACGACCCCTCCGTCAGCGCCGCCAACCACCGCCGGGCGAAGGCGCGCTGGGCCTGGATCCTGGACCGGCAGGTCGCCGTAGGACGGATGAGCGCGAAGGAGCGAGCGCGGTACAAGAAGTTCCCCGAGCCGCAGAAGGAGTCCCGGTCGACCAGCCTCAGCGGGCACTACGGCCAGACCGGCTACCTCGTCGACATCGCCAACAAGTACGTGCGCCAGCGCACCGGACTCACCGACAAGGACCTCGCCCGCGGCGGCTACAAGATCTACACCACCTTCGACAAGGGCCGCGTCCACCGACTCGCCCGGTCCGTGAAGGGCGTTCTGCGCCGCGAACTCGACCCGGAGAAGCGCGCGCAGGACAAGGGTGTCCAGGTCGGCGCCGCCTCCGTGCGCACCAGGGACGGCGCCGTCCTCGCGCTGTACGGCGGCGCCGACGCCACCCGGCACTTCAGCAACAACGCCGACACCTCCGGCGTCCCCGCGGGCTCCGCGTTCAAGCCCTTCGTGCTCGCCGCCGCCCTCCAGGACGGGGTGCCCGCCGACCGCCCGGGCATCGGCGGGATGACGCCCGGCGAGGCCCTGGTCGAGGGCGGCAACGCCACGTACCAGGAGCTCGGCCGCGAGATCGGGCAGCGGCGGGTGCGGGACGTCGCCGTGGGCGCCGGGATGCTGGAGCAGAGCATGGCGCGCCCCGACGACTCGTTCCCGCTCGGCACGTCCACGCCGAGCGCCATCCGGCTCGCGAGCGCGTACGGCACGTTCGCGCGGGGCGGCCTCCAGCACGACCCGTACTCGGTGACGTCGGTGACCAAGGACGGCGAGGCCGTCGAGGGCCTGGAGCCGCCCCGCACCCGGCGCGCCCTGGACCCGCGGGTCGCCCACCAGGTCGGCGCCGCGCTGCGGGACGCCGCCGTGGACAGCCTGGGCCGGGTCACGGCGAAGGGCGGGCGGCCCGTCGCGGCCGGTCGCACCACCGGCCAGGACCGGTTCAAATCCGCGTGGTTCGCCGGGTACACGCCCGAGGTGTCGACCGCGGTCACCCTCTTCCGTACGCGCCCGCGCGACCCCCTGCTGCAGCCGCTGTCCGGCGTCGGCGGCAAGGCGTCCCGGCACGGCAACGCGCTGACCGAGCGGATCTGGCGGGACGCGCTGCGCGGCGTTGACCTTGCCCCTGGGGAAGAGTCCAAGGTCGGTTCGCCGAAGGCAGCCGCCATCGGCGACCGGTGACCGCCGGTCACGGAGGATGAACCCGTGGACGCACCCGACAGAGACCCAGCCCCCCGCAAGGACCGAGAACTCCTCAGCATCGGCGCCTTCGCGGCCCGCACCCGGCTCTCCACGAAGGCCCTGCGCCTGTACGACCGGCAGGGCCTGCTGCCCCCGGCGTACGTGGACCGCGCGACCGGCTACCGCTACTACCGGCCCGAACAGGTCGAGCGGGCCCGCACCGTGGTGCTGCTGCGCCGGCTCGACATGCCGCTCGCGGACATCGCGGCGGTCGTCGGGCTCGACGACGAGGCCGCGGCGCGCGCCGTCGACGCGCACTGGGCCCGGGTCGAGGAGCGGTTCGCCGCCCAGCGCACCCTCGCGGACTACCTCCGTGGCCGACTGTCCGGAAGGAGCCCCGCCGTGTACGGCACATTCGAGATCCGCACCACCGACGCCCCCGAGGCGTTCGTCCTCGTCGAGCGCAGGCATGTGTTCACCGACGAACTGCCCTCGTGGATCGACGCCTCGCTCGCCCGCCTTGAGGACGCCGCCGTGGAGTTCTGCGGCGGCGTCACGGGCGCGTCGTTCGTGATCTACCACGCCGAGGTCACCGAGGACAGCGACGGCCCCGCCGAGACCTGCGTGCCCGTCGCGGACCCGGCGGCGGCCCGCGTCTGGGCCGCGGAGCAGGGGCGCAAGTGGGACGTGCGGGCGCGGGTGGAGCCCGCCCACCGGCTCGCGTACACCCGCCTCACCAAGGCGCAGGTCGTCTACCCGCAGATCATCGGCGCTTACGACGCCGTGGAGGAGTGGATGGAGCGCGAAGGGCTCACCTCCGCGGGCCCCTGCCGCGAGGTGTACTTCACCGACTGGGACACGGCGGGACCCGAGGACCAGGTCTGCGATGTGGCGTACCCCGTGAACTGACGCGTCATCACCTCTCCGGGTTCTCTTCGCGCCGCCCGGGCGCCAACGCCCCCTCGCGCGCCTATTCTGAGGAGACATGGAGGGGGACGGGGCCGGGGCGCGCCCCAACTCGACCGGGCAGGAACCGAGTTGGGGAGACCCTCCGCGCGCGGAGGGCGCCGCATCCGAGTCGTCCCTGCCGCCGCTCTTCGTCGCCGGTCCGCCCCAGCGCGCCGCCCGCGTCGTGCTGCCCCCGGAGAGCCCCGACCCGACCGTCCTGCCGGAGATCACCCTCCTGGACCGGGCGGTCTCGCGCGGCGACGACCCGGACGCGCTCGACGGCCTGCGGCTGCCGCCGGACCGGCTGCTCGCCCGGCAGTACCGGGTGGTGCGGCCGCTCGGGTACGGCGGCATGGGCGAGGTGTATCTCGCGCTCGACACGAAGGTCGGCGGCCGGGAGGTCGCCATCAAGATCCTGCGCCCGGAGAACGCGGCGAACGCGGCGAACGGCGGCCGCGAGGGCGCCGCCCCGCTTCCCGCGCCCGACTCCCCCGAGCATCCCCTCGCGCGCGAACGGCAGGAGCTGGTCGAGCTCAACCACGACGACATCATCCGGGTCTTCAACTACGGGCACCATCCGGACGTCGGTGACTTCCTCGTCCTGCAGTACGTCGACGGGCCCACCCTCGAAGAGGTGCGCGCCCGGGCCCGGCTCCGCCCGGAGGAGTTCGGCGGCGCCCGGTTCTACGAGTTCGTGCTCGCGTACGGCGTGCGGTTCCTGGCCGGGCTCGCCTATCTGCACGCGCCGGAGCGCGGCAAGGTGTACGGCGACCTGAAGCCGTCGAACGTCATGCACGACGGGTCCACCACGAAGTTCATCGACGTGGGCAGCGTGCGGCGGGCCGGGGCGCCCGGCCTCACCTCCGCGGACTACCGCGCCCCGACGGTCGGCCCGCTCGGCGAGTCCACCGGCGCCGACGACCTGTTCAGCCTCGGCGAGACGCTGCGCCATCTGTGCGGGCTCGGCGACCTCGACGAGCTCGCCGACCTCTCCCTGCTCACCGGCCTGGACGCGCCCGCTCCCGCCGCCGAGTCGCCGCTGGCCCGCGCCGCGCGCCGGATGACCGTGCCGCTGCCGCCCGACGCCCTCGGCCTCGGCCTGTTCTCACTCGCCCGGGCGCTGCGCCGGGCCACGCGCCCCGACCGGGCCGACCGGTTCGCCACGGCCCGCGAGATGGACGAGCAACTGCGCGGCGTCTTCCGCGAGCTGCGCTCGCTGCGCCTTCGCGCGGAGACGTTCGAGCCGTCACCACTGTTCCTGCAGTCCGCGCACGCCCTGGACGGAGGGCTCGGGGTGCCGCCGCCGTTGTCAAGGTGGGCGTCGGGGGTGCCGGGGGGCGGGGACGGCGAGCGGCGCGAGGGCCGTGCCGTTCCGTACGGCGCCCCCGAACCCGCCGACATCGCCAAGGAGTTGCCCGTCCCCCGGCCCGACCCCGACGACGCCCACCACATCGAGCTGAGCCGGCTCGGCGACGACGACCCGGCCGCGCTGCTCCAGCACACCGCGGAGTGGCGCAGCTCGCCCGAGGTGCACCTGCTGCGCTGCCGCCTCACGATGCGCACCGCGCTGCGGCCGGGCGCGCAGGTGCCGCCGCGCCTCGACGACGCCGCCGCCGCGCTGGTCCGCGCCGAGGAGGCGATCGGGCCCGGGGCCGCCCCGTACGACTGGCGGCTCGCCTGGCACCGCGGGCTGCTCGCGCTCGCCGCCGCCGATGTGCCGCGCGCCCGCGGCCACTTCGACCGGGTGTACGCCGCCATCCCCGGCGAGTACGCGCCCAAGCTGGCCCTCGGACTCTGCGCCGAGCGGCTCGGGCGGTGGCGGGAGGCGCTCACGTTCTACGAGGCCGTGCGGGTACGCAACCCCTCGCTCGGCGGGGCCGCGTTCGGGGCGGCGCGGGCCCGGCTCACCCTCGGCGGGCCGCGGGCCCTCGCCCACGCCGTGGAGGCGCTTGACGCGGTGGCCCAGCACTCCCGGCACCGCACGGCGGCGCGGGTCGCCGCGGTGCGGGTGTGCGTGGACCACGCGCGGGGCGGGGACGACCTCGCGGAGGTGGTCCGGCGGCTCGGGCGGCTCTTCTACGCGCACGGGCTCACCGACGAGCAGGCGCGGCTGCGGATGCGGGCCGCGGTGTGGGAGGCGGCGCGGGCCCTGCTCACCGCGGGCGCGGTGTCCGCCGCCCGCCTCCGCGAGATCGCCCGCGGCGCGGACGTCCGCCTCCGCCTCCCCGCCACCGAACGCCAATTACGCGTCGACCTCTCCCGCTTCTGCCTGGGCCTGGCCCAACAGGCGGCCCGCGACCCCGCGGAAGCGAGCGGCCAGATGGCCGAACACCTCCTGGACCGCGCCTACGCGACCCGCCCGTTCGGCTGGAGACATCAGAGGGGGGAACGGTGAGGCAAGGGGTGATGAGCAGGCCAACTCTGCGCCGCGCGTGGCGGTGGCTGTGGGCGGCGGAAGCGCGCGGCACGCGGAACCACTCCTACCTGCGGGACCGCCTCCTCGCCCTCCCCCTCCTCACCGCCCTCACCTTCACCCCCTTCGCCTGGGCCCACACCACCCTCAGAGACGACGCCGCGTACATCCGCACCCGGGCGGCCCCCGCCCTCGTGGACCTCGCCGACGCGCGGGCGTCCCTCCAGATCGCCGACCGCGAGGCGGCGGACAGCCTCCGCGCGGGCCGCGCCGTCGAACTCAGCGGCCTCAGCGAGCGCTACCGCACCCGCACCAGCCGCGCCACCCAGCGCCTGAACCAGGTGGCCCGCAGCGGCGCCCTGTCCGCCTCCGAGCGGCAGGACCTCGACGTCGTCGCGGGCCTCGTCGCCGACTACGGCACCTGGACCGCCTGGGCCCAGGCCAACGCCGCCGACCGGGCCCTGCGCGAGGCGGCCCTGGCGTACGCCCGCAGCATCCTGTGCTCCGCGCGCGAACCCGCCCGGGCGGACCGGCCGGACGCCCACCGCGCCTGCCGCCCCGCCACCGGCTTCACCGCCACCGCCGTCGTCGACCGCGTCACCGCCCTCGAACGCGCCCTCCAGGAGCGGCTGTCCGACCGCGCGGAGCCGGGCTTCGGCGTGCTCGTGGCGTTCGGCGTCTCCGGGGTCGCCTTCCTGCTGCTCGTGCGCGGGTTCTGGCGCACGCAGGTCTTCCTGCACCACCGTTTCCGTCTGTACGTCAGCCTGCCGCTGCTCGCCGCCGCCCTGCCGCTGCTCGCGCTGCCGCTGCTCGCCGCCGACGCCGTGCTCGTACAGAGCGCCCAGCGGTCCGCCGGGTCGACGGCCCGGGCGCTGTCCGACGAGACGTCCCCGCGGATCGAGAGCGACGCGGCGGCCGAGCCGTTCGGCACGCCGGACCGGTACGTGATCGCCGCCCTGGAGGACTCCGTCGACCACGAACTGGCGGAGGGCCGCCTCGCCTTCCTCGACGGCGCCCCCGCCTGGGCGGTGCCCGCGGGCCTGGTCAGCGCCGCCGTCACCGGCGCCACGCTGCACGGCTACCGGCGCGAGTACGTCCGCCTCACCCGCCCGGGAGCCGTCCCATGACCCGGCCGCACCGGCGCCCTGCGCTCGCGCGGCGGCCCGCGCGGACCGCCCTCGCCTGCTGTCTGCTGCTCCTGGCCGCCCTCATGAGCGGCGGCTGCGCCGACCGGGACCGCGAGACGCTGGTCGTCCTCGGCCCGTGGACCGGCGCGGAGGGCGTGGCGTTCGAGGCGATGCTGAAGCGGCTCGACGACGGCACCGGCGAGACGTACACGTACAAAGGCACCCGCTCGCTGCGCGAGACCCTGGTGGCGCAGCTCGAAGCCGGGGACCCGCCGGACGTCGCCGTCCTCAACAGCCTGGGCGAGCTCACCGAGTACGCCCGCGGCAACCGCCTGGAGCCGCTGGACTCCCCCGGCCACCCGCCGTGGGCCCCTCGCGTCGACGTGAACGGCAGCCGCCGCACGTACTGGGTGCCGCTGAAGGTCGATTTGAAGAGCCTGGTGTGGAGCAAGAGCAAGAGCAAGGGCAAGGCGGGCGGGAGCGGCGGCGCGCGGCCTCGCTGGTGCGTGGGCATGGCCTCGCAGGCCACCTCGGGCTGGCCCGGGACGGACTGGATCGAGGACCTGGTGCTGCACCGGTCGGGTCCGGGGACGTACGCCCGGTGGGCCACGGGGCGGCTGAGCTGGCGCAGCCCCGAGGTGCGCGGGGCCTGGACGGCGTGGGCGGAGCTGCTCGGCGAGCGCTCGAAGAAGTCGGTCGACCTCTCGCTCACCACGTCGTACGAAGGCACCCCCGACCCGAAGGCGGCCCGTCCCGCGCCGCGAGGGCTGCTCAATTCACCGGAGCTCGACTGCACGCACGAGCACCAGAGCGCCTTCATTCGCTATCTGTATGCGAATGCGAATGGATCGGGGGGCGCAAAGGGAGGGTCCGACGGGGGCGTGCGGGTCGATCCGTCCGCGCGCTTCCTGCCCGGGCCCGCCGCCCATGACGGCGCGTACGAGGTCGCGGGCGACATGGCGGCCGTCTTCAGCGGCAACCCGGCCGCGCGCGAACTCGTCGAACGCCTGTCCGGCTCCGCGGCGCGGCGGCTCTGGCACGAGGAGGCGGAGCCCGAGCTGCGGCCCTTCTTCCCGGGCGCGGGCGACCCGCAGCCCACCGACCCGGGCGGCGGCGAGGCCGCCGCGCTGCTCACCGGCAAGGCGGACACCCTGTGCTTCGACGCCTCGGACGCGATGCCGCCCGCGCTGCGCGACGCCTTCCACCGCGCGGTACTCCGCTACTTCCGCGACCCCTCCGGCGACCGCCTCGACACGCTCCTCGGCCAGCTCGACACCGTCCGCGCCGAGACGGGCGGCACCACGGGCGACAGCCCGGGCGGCGCCTCAGGCGGCGGCCTCCCGCCCGACGCCGTGTGCGCACCCCCCTCGGACGGCTGACGTGCTCGTCCTGCGAATGCCCCCGTTCAGCCCCATACTGATCAAGAGTCGGCCCCTTGGGGTCGCTGTCTGCCAACCATTCCGCAGCGGTTAGCGTCTACTCCGAAGGAGTTGCCCCCAGCCAGCCGAACGGACCGCCGACCGTGGCCTCTGCCGAACTGTCCTCCCCGTCACTCAGCCGAGCCGACCGGGGCAGTGGCATGCGCGAACCCTGGTACTGGCGTTACCGCATGCCGCTGCTGATCACCGCCGGCGTGCTGCCGCTGTATCTGCTGTGGTGGACGGTGTTCGCGACGGGCGGCGGCGACCTCGCGGCCCAGGAGGCGTGGGCGGGCTTCGCCCGGCGCTACCCGGGCTCGGCGTACAGCCTGTTCTGGTACGGCGGCCTGCACACCGCCAACTACAGCGTCATCTCCCCGTATCTCATGGCCGCGTTCGGCGTGCGGACCGTGGCGGCGGCCTCCGGCATCGCCGCCACCTGGATGGCTGTGGCGGTCATCATGCGCAGCGGCATCCGCAAACCGCTGTGGCCCTCGATCGCCGTCGGCTTCTCGATGTGGTGCCAGGTCGTGTGCGGCCGGGCGACGTTCATGCTGGGCGTCGCGTTCGGCGTCGGCGCGGTCCTGGCCGTCACGGGGACCAGCACCCGCCGCCGGGTCGCGGCCGCCACGCTCTGCGCGGCGCTCGCGACCATGGGCAGCCCGGTCGCCGGTCTCTTCCTCGTCGTGGTGGGCGGCGCCTATCTGCTCCTGCGCGAGTGGGGCAAGGGGCTCGCCCTGGTCCTGCCGCCGTTCGTCGTCGTCGGCCTGACGACGTGGCTGTTCCCCTTCGAGGGCGAGCAGCCGATGGCGTTCGTCCGGATCTTCCCGCCGGTGCTGCTGTGCGGGGTCGTCATCCTGGCGGCGCCGCGCTCCTGGAAGATGCTGAAGGTGGGCGCCGCGGTGTACGCGGTGGGCGTGGTGCTCACCTGGCTGATCCCCACGCCGATCGGCACCAACGTCGAGCGCTTCGCCGAGATCGCCGCCCCGCCGATAGTGCTCGCCGCCGTCCTGAACCGGAAGTGGCCCGCCCTGCGGCCGCTGCGGCCCAGCGGCAGGCCGCGCCACATCTGGCACCGGACGGTGCTGATCGTCGCCGTCGCCCTCTCCCTCGTCTGGGTGTCCATCAAGACGACCTCCGACATAGTGGCGTACACCAAGGTGCCCACGTGGGCCGTCGAGACCGACGGCGTCGTCAAGGAACTCAACCGGCTGGGCGCCGAACGCACCCGCGTCGAGGTGGTCCCGGCCCGCGACCACCGCGAGGCCGCCGTGCTCTCGCCGTACATCAACATGGCGCGCGGCTGGAACCGGCAGGCCGACGTGGAGCGCGGCCGGCTGTTCTACGAGGGCCGCCCGGTCTCCGAGGTGAAGGAGGGCGCCTTCTCGTCGTCCTCGTACCGCGCCTGGCTGAACCACTGGGCCGTCGGCTTCGTCGTGCTCTACAAGGGCGACGGCAAGCCGGACGGCGCCGCCGAGCGCGAGCACGACCTGGTGACCAGCGAGCCCAGCTATCTGGACCAGGTCTGGCACGACGACAACTGGCGCATCTACCGCGTGAAGGACGCCGTCCCGCTGGTCGACCGGCCCGGCTCCGTGGTGACCGCCGACGGCGCCCACCTCACCGTCCGCATGGCCGAGCCCGGCTCGGTCACCGTGCGCGTCGCCTACTCGCCGTGGCTGTGGGCGGAGGGCGGCTGCCTGTACAAGGAGGGCGACTTCACGCGCCTGACGGTGACGAAGCCGGGCGACGTGCGGATCGCGTCCAACTACGGGGGCCCGTCGGGGCCGCAGCCGAAGTGCGCACCGGACGGCGACAAGGACTAGGTCCTGTCCGGGCTCTTACGGAGAAGGGGTGGGGCGAGCCGTTCGGCTCGCCCCACCCCTTCTTCCTGTTCTCACTCCTCCAGCCGAGCTCCTCTAGCCGACGCGCGTCAGCTTCGCTCCGAAGCCCGGCTCGGAGAGGTCCTTCTGCAGGGCCACCGGCACCTTGATCGCGCCGGCGGTGGTGCCGTCCCCGACGGTGAGGCGGCCGACGACCGTGCCCGCCTTCGCCGAGTGCGGCGGGGTCTTGCCCGCGTCGTCCAGCTCGACCTTCGCGGTCAGGCCGGACCAGCCGACGGCGGTGACGTCCTTGGTGGCGACGACCGGCGTCGTGCCGCCGAGGCCGTCGTCGACCTCGCCGACGACCTGGCCCTTCTTCACCACGGTCTTGGCCTTGAGGGCGTCCTGCCCGGCCGCGATCAGGTCCTTGGTGACGTTGGTGACCTTGTCGATGTTGGCCACGCCGCCCGAACCGAACTGGGCGAGGGCCGCGCCGATGATCACGTGGGTCTTGCCGCCGACCTTCTTCTCCGCGGCGAAGAGGATGTTGCCGCCGGCGGCCGTGGTGGTGCCGGTCTTGATGCCGACGGCCACGGTCGGGACGAGGCCGAAGAAGTTCTTCTGCTCGTCCTTGTTGAGGTCCTTGTAGCCGCCCTGGCCCGCGATCTCCTTGAAGGTCGGGTTCTCCATCGCCACGCGGCCGAGCTTCACCAGGTCATCGGCGGTCGAGACGGTCGTCTTGTCGAGGCCGCTCGGGTCCGTGTAGCGGGTGTTCTTCATGCCGAGTTCCTTGGCGGTCTTGTTCATCTTCGCCACGAACTTCTTCTCGTCACCGTTGCTGTCCCAGCGGGCGAGCATCCGCGCGACGTTGTTCGCCGACGGCAGCATGACGGCCTGCAGGGCCTCGTACTGGGTGATCTTCTGGCCCTCGGTCACCTTCACGACCGACTCGTTCTCCGGCTTGCCCTTCTCGTAGTGCCGCTGCGCCTCGGCGTCGACGGTGAGCGTCTTGCCGTCCCCGCCCTTCTTGATCGGGTGGTCGCGCAGGATCAGATACGTGGTCATCACCTTGGCGATGCTCGCGATCGGTACGGGCTTCTGCTCGCCGGAGGTGCCGAAGGTGCCGATGCCGTCCACGTCCATGGCCGCCTGGCCCTTGCTCGGCCACGGGATGGAGGGCTTGCCGCCCTCGAACGAGTACGAGGACGCGCTCGTCAGCGTGAGCTTCGGGTCGGGCAGCGGCCGCACCGCCTGTGCGACTGCGAACACTACGGCGAGCAGCAGCACGAGGGGCGTCCAGATCTTGACCCGGCGCACGGCGGTGCGGACGGGGGTCTCCGGAGGCGGCGGCGTGTTGGTCAGCTCGGCGAGCAGGTCGATCGGCGGCTTGGGGGGCAGGGGCTGCTGGCGGGTGTGCTGATCGCGCTGCGGCTCCTGGCCTGGCGGGGGCGCCTGGCCTGGCGGGGGCGCCTGTGCGGGGGTGGTCTGCGCGGGTACGGAGGCGGAGCCGGCCTTGGCGTCGG
>NZ_AOPZ01000197.1 GCF_000414115.1 Streptomyces aurantiacus JA 4570 | reverse complement strand
CCGCCGCGGTGGCCGTCGCCGCCGTCGTGGCGAGTCCGCCGACGCGGACGGCTCGGCCGACTCGGACGACGCCGACGCCGAGCAGGGCGACGAGGACAACGACGAGGGTGCGGAGGCCGCCGACCAGGCCGAGGGCGACGAGGACGCCGACGAGGGCGCGGAGGGAGCCGCCGGCGGCTCCAGCAGCAGCCGTCGCCGCCGTCGCAGGCGCCGCCGCGCCGGTGACTCCGCCGAGGCCGAGCCGGGCGACGGCGACCCCGAGCGCACGGTCGTCAAGGTCCGCGAGCCCCGCAAGAAGGGCGACGACACCCCCTCCGACGAGGTGCAGTCCATCAAGGGCTCGACCCGTCTGGAGGCGAAGAAGCAGCGCCGCCGCGAGGGGCGCGAGCAGGGCCGCCGCCGGGTGCCGATCATCACCGAGGCCGAGTTCCTGGCCCGCCGCGAGGCGGTCAACCGCGAGATGATCGTCCGTCAGCACGGCGACCGCACCCAGATCGGCGTCCTCGAGGACAACGTGCTCGTCGAGCACTACGTCAACAAGGAGCAGTCGACGAGCTACGTCGGCAACGTCTACCTGGGCAAGGTGCAGAACGTCCTGCCGTCGATGGAGGCCGCCTTCATCGACATCGGCAAGGGCCGCAACGCCGTCCTGTACGCCGGTGAGGTCAACTTCGAGGCGCTCGGCATGGCCAACGGGCCGCGCCGCATCGAGTCCGCGCTCAAGTCCGGCCAGTCCGTGCTCGTGCAGGTCACCAAGGACCCGATCGGCCACAAGGGCGCCCGCCTGACCAGCCAGGTCTCGCTGCCCGGCCGCTACCTGGTCTACGTACCCGAAGGGTCGATGACCGGCATCAGCCGCAAGCTGCCCGACACCGAGCGCGCGCGTCTGAAGACCATCCTCAAGAAGATCGTCCCCGAGGACGCGGGCGTCATCGTGCGCACCGCCGCCGAGGGCGCGAGCGAGGACGAGCTGCGCCGTGACGTCGAGCGGCTGCAGGCGCAGTGGGAGGACATCCTCAAGAAGTCGAAGATGACCACGACCAGCTCGCCGAGCCTGCTCTACGGCGAGCCGGACATGACCGTCCGGGTGGTCCGCGACATCTTCAACGAGGACTTCTCGAAGGTCATCATCAGCGGCGACGAGGCGTGGGAGACCATCCACGGTTACGTCGCGCACGTCGCGCCCGACCTCGCGGACCGCCTGCAGCGGTGGACGTCCGAGGTCGACGTCTTCGCGACGTACCGCATCGACGAGCAGCTCGCCAAGGCGCTCGACCGCAAGGTGTGGCTGCCCTCGGGCGGCTCCCTCGTGATCGACAAGACCGAGGCGATGGTCGTCATCGACGTCAACACCGGCAAGTTCACCGGTCAGGGCGGCAACCTCGAAGAGACCGTCACCAGGAACAACCTGGAGGCGGCCGAGGAGATCGTGCGCCAGCTGCGGCTGCGCGACCTGGGCGGCATCGTCGTCATCGACTTCATCGACATGGTCCTGGAGTCCAACCGGGACCTGGTCCTGCGGCGGATGCTGGAGTGCCTGGGCCGGGACCGGACCAAGCACCAGGTCGCCGAGGTGACCTCGCTGGGTCTGGTGCAGATGACCCGCAAGCGGGTGGGCCAGGGCCTGCTGGAGTCCTTCTCCGAGACCTGCGTCCACTGCAACGGCCGCGGCGTCATCGTGCACATGGACCAGGCGACGGCCCCCGGTGGCGGCGGCAAGCGCAAGAAGCGCGGGCGCGGCGGCGAGGCGGCCGCGGCGCACGACCACACGCACGAGACCGCCGACGCGGGCCAGACCGAGACGGCGGCCGAGGTCGCCGCGGAGGTCGCCGAGCCGGTCGCGCTGCCCGAGCCGGAGTTCGTGCCGGACGAGGAGCTGTACAGCAGCCCGGCCGAGGCCGAGGCGGCCGCTTCCCGTGGTGGCCGTTCGCGGCGCCGTGCCACGCGCCGGGCGTCCGCTCCGGCGGGTGCGCCGAAGTCGGAGACGGCCGAGGCGGACACGTCCGAGCGCGAGGAGAAGCCCGCGCGCGACGAGAAGCGTGACGAGAAGCGCGACGAGCAGGCCGAGAAGCCCGAGAAGTCCGGGCGCGCCGAGAAGAAGGCCAAGTCCCGTGCGGGCAGGGCCAAGGCGGAGGCCGCCCCGGCCGCCGCTCCGGCCGAGGAGACCGTGGCCGCCGAGGCCCCGGCCGCTCCCGCCGCCGAGGCGCCCGCCGCCCCCGTCGAGGACGACGCGGCTCCCAAGGGGCGTACGCGGCGTCGCGCGACCCGTAAGGCGACGGCTCCGGCCGGCTCGCCCAAGGTCGCGGCCGA
>NZ_AOPZ01000196.1 GCF_000414115.1 Streptomyces aurantiacus JA 4570 | reverse complement strand
CCGGCTCGGCCACCGCGTGCGTCGCCCCCACCGCGGCGAACACCACACTGCTCACCACCACGGTCGCCGAACGCGCGAACCCGGTTCTCACCATAGGGAATTCCCCCACTTGCCAGTGCCTGCAGGAAACGGGACCTGATCTCCGGGCCCGTGTGACCGAGATCGTAGCGGGCGCGCGGAGAGGGGCCGGGACCGACGCGTGGCGCGAAGCCGCGACGCCTTCGGCCGAGCCGAACCGAGCCCCCGAGGGCGGCCCGCCCGGACCGGCCTCCTATCGGGTCGCCGGGCGGCTGCGGGAGAATGGGCGGGCCTCAACTCGCGGAAGCGGCAGACCTGTTGACTGCCGTCGACGGCTTCGACCGTCGGCCCTTCTCCCACTCCCGGAGAGACGCATTGACCACTTCACGCGCAGGCCGTACGCGGCACCGGATGGACCCGGCCGGGGGCTGCCCGCACGCGGACAACGCCCGACTGCTCGCAGAGAACGCCGTGGCCGAGGTCGTGCTCCCCGGTGAGGTGCGGGGCATGGCGGTGCTGGGGCACGAGGCGCTGAAGGAGTTCCTCTCCCACCCCGACGTCGCCAAGGGGGCCGAGCACTTCACCGCGCTGCGGGAGGGCGAGATAGCCGAGGGCTGGCCGCTGCGGACCTTCGCCACCGTGCGCGGGATGACGACCGCCGACGGCGCCGACCACCGGCGGCTGCGGTCGCTGGTGAGCAAGGCGTTCTCCCCGCGCCGGGTGGAGGCGCTGCGCCCGCGGATCGAGACGCTGACCGCCGAACTCCTCGACGACCTCGCCGAGGCGGCAGCGGCGGGCGACGGGATCGCCGATCTGCGCTCCCACTTCGCGCTCCCGCTGCCCATGGGCGTGATCTGCGAACTCCTCGGGGTGGACGCGGTGTACCAGGACCGCCTGCACCGTCTGTCGAACCAGGTGGTGAGTACGTCCACCGGGCCCGAGGAGGCGATCGCGGCCAACCGCGACATGTACGAGGTGCTCGCCGCCGTGACCGCCACCCGGTCCGAGAAGCCCGGTGACGACCTGACCAGCGCGCTGATCGCGGCCCGCGCGGAGGACGGCGACCGGCTCGGTCCGCAGGAGCTGATCGGCACCCTGCTGTTGATGATCGTCGCCGGTCACGAGACCACGCTGAACCTGATCACCAACGCGGTCCGCGCCCTGTGCGCGCACCGCGACCAGCTGGAGCTGGTGCGCACCGGCGAGGCGGGCTGGCCGGACGTGGTGGAGGAGACACTGCGCTGGGACAGCCCCGTCAGCTTCTTCCCGTTCCGCTACCCGACCCGCGACCTCACCCTGGACGGGACGCCGATCCCCAAGGGCACGCCGGTACTGGCCGGTTACTCCGCGGCCGGCCGCGACCCGGCGGCGTACGGCCCCGACGCCGCCCTCTTCGACGTCACGAGGCCCGCCCGGCACCTCTCGCTGGGCCACGGCGCCCACTTCTGCCTGGGCGCACCGCTGGCCCGCATGGAGGCGACGATCGCCCTGGAACGGCTCTTCACCCGCTTCCCCGGCCTTGACCTCGCGGTCCCCGAGAGCGAACTGCCCCGCCAGGCGGGCTTCGTGGGCAACAGCGTGGCGCGCCTGCCGGTGCGGCCGAGGGGATGAGAACCGGTGCGCACCGTGGCTGCTCCGGCCCGCACCGGGTGGCGGTGCGGGCCGGTGTGCTGGTGTCGCGGTCGCGGAGGGGGCGTTCTCGTGGCCTGCCTCAGCGCGAGCGGGAAGGCGTGTCGCAGTACTCGGCGTTCAGGATGGGGAGCAGGTTCTCCGCTCCCCAGTTGCTGTTGAGGTTGAACGCGAACTGGTGGCCGCCGTCCTCAGTGCTGGCCGTGAAGGTGACCCACCCCACCATGCCCCCGTCGTGATACCACAAGGTGGTGCCGCAGCTCAGCTTGTACCGCTCGATGCCGAGCCCGTAGGACGCGCCCGGGAAGTCGGGGTTGTCGACGGTCGTCTTCATGGCCTTCAGCTGCTTCGGCGGCAGCAGCTTCCCGCGCAGCAGGGCCCCGTAGAACCGGTTCAGATCGCCCGCGCTGGAGATGATGTCGGTGTTGCCCCAGCCCTGTGACCCGTTCACCTCGGTGACGTCGTCGATCCGGTCAGGCTGCGCGCTGAAGAGCTTGGAGTAGCCGCGGCTGCTCGGCCTGGGCAGGCGGGTGCTGTTGCCGGGGAGGGACGTCGCCCTGAGCTTCAGGGGCTTGATGATGCGGGCGCGCACCTCTTTCTCGTACGACTTGCCGCCGACCTTCTCGACGATCAGCGCGGCCAGGACATCGTTGGTGTGGGAGAACGCGTGCCTGGCACCGGGCTTGAACGGCGGCTGGTGGGAGAGGGCCACCTTGATGCGCTGCTCGGGCTTCATGGTGTCGTACCGGTGCCGGAGGAAGCCGTCGCCCTCGATGTACGTCGCGACGTACTCCTTGTCGCCGAGGTAGTCGAACAGGCCGCTGGTGTGGTTGAGGAGCTGCCGCACGGTGATCTCGCGGCCGTCGTTGCCGTTGCCCGTCACCAGGCCGGGCAGATGGCGCTCCACGGTGTCGTCGAGGCTGAGCTCCTTCTCCGCCTCCATCTGGAGGAGGACGGCCGCCACGAAGGTGTTGGTGATGTTGCCGACGCGGAACCGGTCGTTCTTGCCGCGCGGCGCACCCGTCTTCAGGTTGCCCACGCCCGACGCCGACTTCCAGACGCCCTTCGCGTCGCGCGCGTGGGCGGTGATGCCGGGGACACCGGCCTTCACGGCCGCGTCCATCGCGCGCTGCGTCGCCCGGTGGTCGACCGCCGCGGCAGCCGTGTCCCGCGACGCCTGCGCGGGACCCGTGAAGGCGGTGGCCGCCACCGCGGCCGCCGCCAGACCGACCACGCCGGTCCTTGATCTCTTCCGTATGGCCATTCCACGCTCCTGGGAGTCGTCTGCGCTTGGCTGAATTCGCACTCTTGCGGTCCGTCGGCGGCAGCGTAAGTCACCCGTGTCGCTTGTAGGGGGTTTGTGCCGTGAGACGGCAGACGACGGGTGGTTGAGCGGTACGCGCGGATGTCCTGTCCGACGGGACTCGTCGCCGCACGGCTCCGCGCCCGCCCGGCGTCGGGCCGGGGAGTTTGCGCGGAGGGGGCCGACGGGACGAAACTTAATCAGGGGCCTTCTGTGATCGGAGGCGTCATGATCATTCTCGGCGTAGTCCTGCTGATCATCGGCCTGGTGGCCGGGATCAACATTCTGTGGACCATCGGGATCATCCTTGTCGCGATCGGCGCCGTGTTGTGGGTCCTCGGCGGCCTGGGACACGCGTTCGGCGGCCGACGGCACTACTGGTAGCGCGCAGCGGCGTGGCGAAGTGATTCACCGTGGCGGCCGGAGGGCACTCGGGCCGCCACGGACGAAAACGCCCACAGAAAGGTCCGCCATGCGCGTCTTGTCCCTGGTCTGCACCCTCAGCGCATCGCCCGCCCGCGCCAGCAGCCACCTGCTCTCCGATCAGGTGATGCGTGAATTCCAGAAACTGGGCGCCTCGGGTGAGACGGTTCGCGTCGTCGACCATGACGTACGACCCGGTATCGGTACCGACATGGGCCAGGGCGACGCCTGGCCGGCGCTGCGGGAGAAGGTCCTGGGCGCGGACATCCTCGTCCTCGCCACGCCGATCTGGCTCGGCCACCCCTCCAGCATCTGCCAGCGCGTGCTCGAGCGGCTGAACGCCGAGCAGTCGGAATCGGACGAGCAGGGGCGCCCGCTCACCTATGGGAAGGCCGCCGCGGTGGTGGTCGTCGGCAACGAGGACGGGGCGCACAAGGTCAGCGCCGACCTGTTCCAGGGCCTCAACGACGTCGGATTCTCGCTGGCCCCCGGCGCGGTCACGTACTGGGTCGGCGAGGCGCAGCACGGCACCGACTACCAGGACCTGGAGGAGACCCCCGAGGAGGTGGCCGCCACCACCCGCACCCTCGCCGCCAATACCTTCCACTTGGCCGAGCTGCTGTCCGCGCACCCGTACCCGGCCTCCTGAAGCCGAGGTCTGCCTCCTGGGCAAGGAGACGTTTGACATGCGTACGCACGCCCCTCCCTCAGCTGCCCGTTCCGTGTCCCTGGCCGGGCACTCCGCCGTCGTCACGGGGGGATCACGCGGCCTCGGCCTGCTGATCGCCGACCGGCTGGCGGCGCGGGGATGCGTCGTCACCCTGGCGGCCCGTGACGAGGACGAACTCGACGACGCTCGGGCGAAACTCCAGCCGCGTCATCCGCAGGTGGCCGTGCGCACGAGCGTCTGCGACGTCCGCGACGAGGCCGCCGTCGACGCCATGATGCGCGGGGCGCACGAGGCCGCGGGCGGGCCCGACATCGTTGTGGCCAACGCCGGGATCATCCAGGTCGCGCCGCTCGAATCGATCGATGACCGGGACTTCGCGGCGGCCATGGACACCATGTTCCTCGGCGCCGCGCACACCGCGCTGGCGGCGCTGCCCCACCTCCGGGAGAGCCCGCACGGCGGACGCCTCGCGCTGGTCTCGTCGGTGGGCGGACTGCTCGGGGTTCCCCATCTGCTGCCGTACGCGTGTGCCAAGGCGGCGACGGGAGTTCTCGCCGAGGGACTGCACGCGGAGGTGGCCGCGGACGGGGTGAGCGTGACGGCCGTCTACCCCGGTCTGATGCGTACGGGATCGCACCTGCACGCGCAGTTCGGCGGTGAGCACACCAAGGAGTACGCCTGGTTCTCGGCACTCGCCGGAGCCCCGCTGATCTCGATGAACGCCCAGCGCGCGGCCGAGCGCATCGTGCACGCGCTGGTCCGTCGGCGTACCCGGCTCGTGCTGACGCCCGCGGCACGCGCGGCGGACCTCGCCCACGGCGTGGCCCCCGCCTTGACGACCCGTCTCAACAGCCTGGCCGCCCGGCTGCTTCCGAGCGGACCGCGCGGGCGTGAACCCCTTCGCGAAGGCAAGGACGTCGCGTCGCCGCAGGGACCCGTCACCGGGCGACTACAGGGGCTGGGCAGTGCCATGAACGAGGAGGCGGCGGACGCGTACAACCAACGGGCCGACTGACGACCGGAGTTCAGGACGGGAGGGTGGGCGGAGAGCGGCTTGGGCGTGAGTGACCGGCGGCTACTCGTCAAGTGGCCGTGGGCCGAGCAACCGGCGCGCGAGGCCCTCCAGTTCCGCCGCCCGGTCGGTCGTGGCCGCGACCACGAGGTAGCGCACGGGGACGCCGGGGGAGACGTCCGCGTAGAGGACGACGCCCTCGCCCGCGGCTGGGCGGTAGGCGAGCCCCGCTGCGGTGAGCAGGGTGTGCGCCTGCTCGAAGGACGCGTCGGGGCCGCCCGGCGCCTGGCCGGTGCGCCAGGCCGCGTCGCCGCCGTCCGCCGCGTCGGCCAGTCGGCGTACCAGCGCGTACGGGGTGGTGGTGGCGGTACGGCGTACGTTGGCCTCCGTCGCGTACAACGTGCTGCCGTCCTCGGCCAGGAGGGCGTCGAGGCCGAACGGCCCGCGATAGCCGTGGGCGGCGAGGTGGCGGCCGAACCGGGCACCCCACTCGCGCAGTTCCTCGGCTGCCACCGGCGCGGCGAGCGGGCTGCGGTAGCCGGTGAACGCGCCGTCGCGGACGGCCATCGTGCCGTCGAACTCCCAGCGCGTGGCGGCGGGTCCCGCGACGCTGAACTGGGCGCTCAGGGAGCACCGGTGAGGGATGAGGCGTTCGACCACCCAGCGGTCCGCGGCCTGCGCGCCCGCGACCGTCGCCTGCGCCACCCCGGGCTCGGGTGCGGGCTCGGGCTCGGGCGCGGGCTCGGGTCCGGTGAGGAAGCGCACCCCGTGGCCCCCGGCCGCGCGGTCGGGTTTCACGGCGACGCCACCGTGGACCGCGAGGGAGCGCCGGACAACGTTGGGCAGGTCGGTGGCCGCACACGTCTCACCAGGCGGGACACGGATGCCCAGATCCCGGGCAGCCGTACGGAAACCGGATTTCGTGTTGAGGTCCATCACGGCCGCCAAAGTGCGTGCGGTCGGCGGGGCCGCATCCGGATAGGGGGCCATGCCGATGCCGAGGTCGCGCGCCAGGCGAGCGGTCGGTGCGTCCAGCGCGACGGGCAGCAGTCGGGCCCCCGGCCGCTCACGCGCCCAGCGCGCCAGGACCGGCAGCAGACCGGCGCGGCGTACGGACTCGGCCATCGCCACGCCGGGCAGGTCGGGGACGGTGATGACGGTGATGTCGGCCGGAGCCATGCCGAGCAGCCCACAGGCCGCGGCCAGGAACGCCTCCGACGGGCGCACCGGGGTGACCAGCAGGTCGCCCGGGCGCAGCAGCCAGATCTCGCGGGGCGCCTGCGTGGCCCACTTCTGGAGCACGACGTGCTCGGAGAGATCCACGGCGAGCGCGGACGCGAAGTTCGCCAGCACCAACTGCGGGGCTTCGGCCGCAGGGTCGACCACGATGCCGTCTCCTTCCCGAGGAACACCCCACTTCACCATGCATCAGCGGGGCTCTCAGGGGCACCTGTAGCTCTCCTGACCTTGATCGTGGCCCCGGAGCCCCGGCCGTCCCGGTGGACGCCGGGCGGAAAGCGAGGAACGCTGGTGAAGGGCCCTTCCTCCCCACCTCCCCCAGAAGCCTCAGCCGAAGCACGCACAGGGAGGCCGGTCATGGCGAGAACGCTCGTGTCCGCACCAGCCCCCGCCCGCGGCCCCGCGCCCGCCCGGCAGCGCGCCCCCCAGCGGCTGTGGCGGCTGCCCGGCGTGTACGCGCCGCAGGCCGACACCAGCCTCCTGGCCCGGGCCCTCCACCGCGAAGGCGTGAGCGGCCTGGACGTCCTGGACGTCGGCACCGGCAGCGGCGCCCTCGCCCTGTACGCCGCGCACCTGGGCGCTCACGTCACGGCCCTGGACGTCTCCCGGCGTGCCGTCTGGAGCACCCGGCTCAACGCCCGCAGGGCCCGGCAGCAGGTCACCGCCGTCCGCGGGGACCTGGCGAAGGCCCTCGCCCATCGACGCTTCGACCTGGTCGTCAGCAACCCGCCCTACGTGCCCGCCCCGGACCCGGCGCCGCCCGCGCGGGGAGCGGCGCGGGCGTGGGACGCGGGCAGGGACGGCCGCCTCGTGCTCGACCGGCTGTGCGACGCCGCCCCGGCGCTGCTGCACCCCCACGGCGTCATGCTCCTGGTCCACTCCGCCCTGAGCGGCACGGACCGCACCCTGACACGGCTGGAGAAGGCGGGCCTGCGCGCGCAGGTCGCCGACCGCGCGCTCGTTCCGTACGGACCCGTCCTGCGGGGACGGCTGGACTGGCTGCGCGAGCGCGGGCTGATCGACCCCGAGTCGGCCGAGGAGGAACTGGTGGTGATCCGTGCCGAACGAGCCTGACGCGGGGCGCGCGCGACGCGTGACCGTGGACCCGCAGGGACCGGTACTCGTCGAGGGACCGGTGGAGGTCGTCCGCGACGACGGGACCGTCGCACGCTCGGACCGCTTCATGGTCGCCGTGTGCACCTGCCGTCGCACCCGTACGCCGCCCTGGTGCGACACCAGCCACCGCCGACGTACGAAAGAGGGGGAACCGGGCCGCCCCCGCGACGACTGCGAGGACACGCCGTGACCACCTTGCCGCTGCCCCGAGGCCCGCTGTCGCACGCGGTGGTGAACGCCCTGCGCGGCGGCCCCGACGCACTCTCCTCCGACGAGCCCGGGCAGTCCGGACAGCCCGGGCAGCCTGGGCGGTTCGAGCAATCCGAGGAGTCCCGCGAGTCCCGCGCGGCCGAGATCCGCGCCGCCGACCCGTGGGGCGACGACCTGCACCTCGCCCTGTACGTGCTGTACGAACTCCACTACCGCGGCTTCGATTCCGTCCCCGACGACCACGAGTGGGACCCCGGACTCCTCGCCCTGCGGCGCGAGTTGGAGGGAGCTTTCCTGGACGCCCTGCGCAGGGGCACCCCCGACGGCCGGACGGCGGCGCGGGCCCTGGACGAACTCCTCGTCGAACCCGTCGACCACACCGGCAGCGTCAGCCACCATCTCGCCGTCGAGGGCGAGTTGTGGCAGGTGCGCGAGTACGCCGCCCTGCGCTCGCTCTACCACCTCAAGGAGGCCGACCCGCACCTGTGGGTCGTGCCACGGCTGCGCGGGCGCGCCAAGGCGGCGATGGTCGCGGTCGAGTACGACGAGTTCGGAGCGGGCCGCCCCGAACGCATCCACGCCCGCCTCTTCGCCGACCTCATGTCCGACCTGGGCCTGGAGAACACCTACGGCCACTACCTCGACCGGGCACCCGCGCCGGCCCTGGCCGCCGTCAACCTGATGTCCCTCTTCGGACTGCACCGGGCCCTGCGCGGCGCGCTGGTCGGGCACTTCGCCGCCGTGGAGATCACCTCGCCGCCCGGCTCCCGGCGCATGGCCGCGGCGATGCGGCGCCTGGGCGCGGGTGCCGCGGCGGAGCACTTCTACGCCGAGCACGTCGAAGCCGACGCCGTCCACGAACAGGTCGTCCGCCACGAACTCGTCACCGGCCTGCTCACCGACGAGCCCCACCTCGACGCCGACGTCGCGTTCGGTGTGGACGCCACCGGGCTCGTCGAGGAACGGCTCGCCCGCCATCTGCTGGCTGCCTGGAACAGCGGGAGTTCCGCCCTGTTCGCGCAGGCGCCCGCCGCGGGGCGTTATGCCGCACCGGGCGTGGGCACCCGGGCCGTGGCACAAGACCACCCACCACAGAACGCAGTTCACGTGCCGCGCGAACCGCGCTCCACGTGATGCGAGGAGGGAACCTTCCATGACCACCGCACGCGACATCATGACGGCGGGCGCCGAGTGTGCCGGAGCGGAGGAGTCCGTACTTGAAGCCGCCCGGAAGATGACCCGGCTCGAGGTTGGCGCGCTGCCCATCTGCGGCACCGACGACCGGCTCAAGGGAGTGATCACCGATCGGGACATCGTCGTGAAGGTCCTGGGCCAGGGCAAGGACCCCGCAGCCGTCACCGCCGGGTCGATGGCCCAGGGCGAGGCCGTCACCATCGGGGCGGACGACAGCGCCGAGGAGATCTTCTCCACCATGACCTCGCACAAGGTCCGCCGACTGCCCGTCATCGACGGCCGGCGCCTGGTCGGCATGGTCTCGCTCGCCGACGCCGCCCGCGCCCTGAGCGACCCCAAGGCCGGACAGCTCATCGAGGCGCTGTCCACGGATTGACCCGAGTGTCCGCGTACTGACCGCGTGTCCACGTACTGACCCGCGTGTCCACGCGCTGAACGGACCGCTCTGACCGACAGGCTCGTCCCGCCCGGCCG
>NZ_AOPZ01000195.1 GCF_000414115.1 Streptomyces aurantiacus JA 4570 | reverse complement strand
CCCATCGAGGCCCAGGCCCTCATCGCCACGTACGGCAAGGACCGGCCCGACGACCCCGCGCGGCCGCTGTGGCTCGGCTCGCTGAAGTCCAACATCGCCCACACCCAGGCAGCCGCCGGAGTCGGCGGCGTCATCAAGACCGTCATGGCGATGCGGCACGGCATCCTGCCGAAGACGCTGTACGTCGACGCCCCGACCCCCGAGGTCGACTGGACCGGCGGGGGAGTGGAACTGCTCACCGAGGCCCGCGCGTGGCCGGGACGCGAGGACGGCGCGCCGCGCCGGGCGGGCGTCTCCTCCTTCGGCATCAGCGGGACGAACGCGCACGTCATCCTGGAGCAGGCGCCCTCGGCGGAGGAGCCGGAGCCCGACGGCTCCGACACGGATCCGTCGGTGGTGGCCGGTGTCGTGCCGCTGGCCCTCTCCGCGAAGACGCCGGAGGCGCTGCGCGGGCAGGCCGCCCGGCTGCGGGAACACCTCCTGTCGCACGCCGACCTCGAACTGGGCGATGTCGCTTGGTCGTTGGCGGTGGCGCGATCGAGGTTCGAGCACCGGGGAGTGGCCCTGGGCGCGGACCGCGACGAGCTGCTGGCCGCGCTGGAGTCGCTGGCGCAGGGGGACGCGACGGCGCAGCACGTCGTGACGGGGCGGGCCCAAGGCGGCACGGTCCGTCCGGTGTTCGTCTTCCCCGGGCAGGGCTCGCAGTGGGCCGGGATGGCGCGTGAACTCCTCGACTCCAGCCCGGTGTTCGCGGAGCGGATGCGGGAGTGCGCGACGGCCCTGTCGGAGTTCGTGGACTGGGACCTGCTGGAGGAGCTGAACGGTGACCGGTTCGACCGTGTCGACGTGGTCCAGCCCGTTCTCTTCGCTGTGATGGTGTCGCTGGCCGCCGTCTGGCAGGCCGCCGGTGTCGAACCCGCCGCCGTGGTGGGCCACAGCCAGGGCGAGATCGCCGCCGCGTGCGTCGCGGGCGCCCTGACCCTGCGCGACGCGGCCCGTGTCGTCGCCCTGCGCAGCCAGGCCATCCGGGAGCTGTCCGGCAAGGGCGGCATGGTCTCCCTCGTCCTGCCGCAGGACGAGACCGAGACGCTCCTGGAGGCGTGGAACGGCCGCATCGAGATCGCCGCCGTCAACGGCCCCTCCCAAGTGGTCGTCTCCGGCGACCCCGAAGCCCTCGAAGAGCTGGTCGCCGCGTGCGCGGCACGCGAACTGCGGGCCCGGCCCATCCCCGTCGACTACGCCTCGCACTCCTCGTACGTGGAGCAGATCGAGGCCCGGATCGGCGAGGCGTTGGACGGGCTTGCCCCGCAGGCCGCCCGGGTCCCGCTGTACTCGACCCTCACCGGGGCATGGCTGACCGCCGAAACGCCCATGGACGCGAGCTACTGGTACCGCAACCTGCGCCACACCGTCCGCTTCGAGCAGGCCACACGCGGACTGCTCGAAGAAGGGCACGGTCTCTTCCTGGAGATGAGCCCGCACCCGGTCCTCACCGTCCCGGTGCAGGAGACCATCGACGCCGTACCGCACGCCAACGCGGTCGCGCTCGGCTCCCTGCGCCGCGACGAGGGCGGCCCGGACCGGCTGCTCGCCGCCCTCGCCGACGCACACGTCCACGGCGCCGAACTCGACTGGGAGGCGCTCGTACCAGGAGGACACCGGCCGGTCGAGCTGCCCACGTACGCCTTCCAGCGGCAGCGCTACTGGCCCGCGCCCGCCGCCGCCGGAACGGGCGACGTCACCGCCGTCGGCATCGAGTCGGCCGGGCACCCGCTGCTCGGTGCCTGCGTGGAACTCGCCGACGCCGACCAGTACGTCCTCACGGGGCGGCTCACCCGCCGCACCCACGGCTGGCTCGCCGACCACGCGGTGGGCGACACCGTGCTGCTGCCCGGCACCGCGTACGTGGAGATGGCGCTGCGCGCCGGCGACGAGGTCGGCTGCGATCTCGTCGACGAGCTCACCCTGCACGCGCCGCTCGTCGTCGCCGAGGACGACACCGTCACCCTCCAGGTCCGGGTCGGCGCCCCCGACGAGGCCGGACGGCGCCCGCTCACGGTGTCCTCCCGGACCCAGGGCACCGCCGACGCCCCCTGGACGCGGCACGCCACCGGCACCCTCGCCGACGCCCCGCAGGCGCCCGACGAGGCGCTGACCGTGTGGCCGCCCGAGGGCGCCGAAGCCGTGGACCTCGACGGGTTCTACGAGCGCCTCGCCGACGGCGGACTCGCCTACGGCCCCGCGTTCCAGGGGCTGCGGGCCGCCTGGCGCGACCCCGCGGGCGACGCCGTCCACGCCGAGGTGCACCTGCCCGAGAGCGAGCACCGGGACGCCCGCGCGTTCGGCGTGCACCCGGCGCTCCTCGACGCCGCCCTGCACGCCGTGGCCCTCGCGCCCTTCGCGGAGGGCGACGGGGTGCGGCTGCCGTTCGCCTGGAGCGGGGTGTCCCTGGCCGCGCAGGGCGCGACCGTCCTGCGGGTCCGCGTGCGGCCCGCCGGCACCGGGGGCGTGGAGCTGCTGTTCGCCGACGACACCGGCGCGACGGTCGCCCGCGCCGACTCCCTGGAGCTGCGCCCGGTCGCCCCCGAGGAACTGCGGGCGGCCTCCGGCAGCGGCCACCGGGACGCGCTGTTCCGCGTCGAGTGGACACCGCTGCCCGCGGGCGCGGCCGACGTGACGGACACGACCTGGGCGACGGTCGGCCCCGACACCCTGAACGCGGGCGCGGAACTCGCGGCGTCCGGGGCGCGGGTGGACACGTACGCCGACACGGAGGCGCTGTACGCGGCCCTCGACGCCGGCGCCGACGCTCCGGACACGCTGCTCGTCACCTTCGCGTACGGAGACGACGGCGCGGCCTCCGCAGAGGCTGCCGACGCCACCGCAGAGCACGCCCGCACCGCCCTGGACCGGGCCCTCGGCCTGCTCCAGACCTGGCAGTCCGACACGCGCCTGTCCGCCACCCGCCTGGTCCTGCTGACGCGCGGCGCGGTGGCCGCCGCCGACGGCGACGCCCCGGACCTCGCCCACGCCCCGCTGTGGGGCCTGGCCCGCTCGGCCCAGTCCGAGCAGGCGGGTGGACCGGACGGGGCCGGACTGGTCCTGGTCGACCTGGACGCCGACGCGGCCGCCCCGCAGTCGTCCACCGCGCTCGTGTCGTACGGACTGGCCCTGGACGAGCCGCAGTTGGCGGTACGTGGGGGAGAGCTCCTCGTGCCGCGCCTGGTGCCCGCGACGGCCATGACGGCCACCGCGGACGGCCCTGCCCCCGACCCCGAAGGCACCGTCCTCATCACCGGTGCCACCGGCACCCTGGGCGCCCTCGTCGCCCGCCACCTCGTGGCCGAGCACGGCGCCCGGCACCTGCTCCTGACCAGTCGCCGGGGCCCGGACGCCCCGGGTGCCGCCGAACTCGTCGCCGAACTGGCGGCCCTCGGCGCCGAGGCCCGCGTCGTCGCCTGCGACGCGGCGGACCGCGAGGAACTGGCGGCGGCGCTCGCCGGGATCCCGGCGGCGCACCCGCTGACCGCCGTCGTCCACACGGCCGGAGTCCTGGACGACGCCCTCGTCGCGTCGCTGACGCCCGAGCGCGTGGACGCGGTGCTGCGGCCGAAGCTGGACGCGGCCCTCAACCTCGCCGAGCTGACGGCCGATCAGGACCTGGCGGAATTCGTTCTGTTCTCCTCGGCCGCCGCCACCTTCGGCAGCCCCGGCCAGGGCAACTACGCGGCGGCGAACGCCTTCCTCGACGCCTTCGCGCACCACCTGCGCGCACGAGGCGTACCCGCGACGGCGCTCGCCTGGGGCCTGTGGGACGAGAGCAGCGAGATGACCGGCCACCTCGACGAGGCCCGCCGCACCCGGATCTCACGCGGCGGCGTCCTGCCGCTGTCCTCGGCGGAGGGCATCGCCCTCTTCGACACGGCCCGCTCGTCGGGCGCTCCGCTGCTCCTCCCCGTACGCCTCGACACGGCGGCCCTGCGCGCGGGCGCGCGGCAGGGAGAGGCCGTGCCGCCGCTGCTGCGGCGCCTGGTGCGGGTCCCCGCCCGGCGGGCAGCGGCCGGCGCCGCGGCCTCGGAGGCGGAGGCGTTCGCCCGCCGCCTGGCGGCCGCGTCCGCCGCCGAGCGCGCGGACCTGCTCCTCGCCCTGGTGCGGGACCAGGCGGCGGCCGTACTCGGCCTCGCCTCCGCCGACCGGGTGGAGGACGAACGCGGCTTCCTGGAGCTCGGCTTCGACTCCCTGACCGGCGTCGAACTGCGCAACCGCCTCATGGCCGCCACCGGCCTGCGGCTCCCGGCGACCCTGGTCTTCCAGAACCGCACGCCGAGGTCGCTCGCCGAACGCCTGACCGCCGACCTGGACCAGGCGGCGCCCGCGGCGGCCCGGGACACGGCGTCGGCGCGCGAGCGGGCGGCGGTCGGCCAGGCCGACCGACCGGAGGGCACCTGGAAGGGCAGTGCCCAGCAGCCCTCGGCGGCGCGGCAGCCCGAGGCCGCGCACCACTCCCCGGCACCGGATGCGGCCCCCGCCGCCTCCCTCCCGGTCGCCGCGCCCCGCCCGGCGACGGGCCTCGCCGAGCTGTACGACGAAGCCGCACGCCAGGGCCGCGCCGACGACCTGATCCCGCTGCTGCGGACCATGGCGCAGTTCCGCGCCTCGTTCACCGACGAGGCCGAACTGGGCGCGCCGCGCGCCCCGTTCACGCTGTCCCGGGGCGACGACCCGGTGAGCGTGGTGCTCTTCACCTCGTTCGTCGGCCGCTCCAGCGCGTACGACTACGCCCGCTTCGGCACGTACTTCCGCGACCGGCGCGACGTCAGCGTCATCACCCACCCGGGCTTCCTGGAGGGCGAGTTGCTGCCCGCCGACAAGGAGGCGCTGGTGCGGCTGCACGCGGACACCGTGCTGCGGCACGCGGGCGGCAAGCCGTTCGTGCTGGCCGGGCACTCCTCCGGCGGGCTCGTCGCGCACGCCGTGGCGCGGGAGCTGGAGAGCCGGGGCGCCGGGCCCGCGGGCGTGGTGCTCGTCGACACCTACGTCGAGGAGAAGGCGCTCGGCGACATGGCGGCCGCGATGGGCAAGCAGCTCAGCGACCGCTACGACGCGGTGCCCGGCGCCGAGGCCGACGACAACGACTGGGGCGACGCCTGGGTGACCGCCATGGCCCGCTACATGTTCCTCGGCCTGCTGCCCGACGCCGTCCAGGCGCCGACGCTCCTGGTCCGGGCGGGCGAACCGCTCGTGGAGTGGACCAAGGAGTACGACTGGCGGCCGTCCTGGAAGCTGGAGCACACCGCGGTGGACGTACCCGGAACGCACTTCACGGTGATGGAGGAGCACTCGCACACCACGGCGCGCGCCGTGGAGGAGTGGCTGAACAAGCTCTGACGCAGAGTAGGTCCGACGCACAGCACGACGGCCCCGTCCCCACATGGTGGGGGCGGGGCCGTCCGCGTGAGCGATGTCGACGAAGCGTCAGGACAAGTGCCCGTAGTCCTTCCAGATCTTCGACCACGGCTGCTTCCGGCCGTCGAGAACCCACACGGGAACGCCGTCGACGAAGCTCTCGCCGGGGCCGCCCGCGGCCGTCGCCGCCTTCTTCACCGACGAGAAGTACGGCTTGAGCTTCGCCACGTCGGAGCCCACGTACAGGACGGGGCCCGAGGAGTCGGAGGGCGCGCCGAAGTACCAGTAGCCGCGGTGGCCGCTGTAGGCGGGCGGCAGGTCGCGGTCGGGGCCGAAGTGGTCGACGGCGCCCGCCTCCTGGTAGTACTGCGTGACCACCACGGCACGCTTCCGCTCGGCGGCGGGCAGCGACCGGTTCGCCTTGTCGACCGCGTCGATCAGCTTCGGCCAGCGCAGCGTCTCGGCGGTCATCGGGTTGTTCTTGGGCTGCTCGGTCTTCGTCACCTGCGACACCGGATACACCGGCAGCGAAAGCGCCACCGCCACCAGCGCCGTCAGCGCGACGACCGGCCACGAGGCCAGCCACCGCCACCACCGGGCACCGCCCCCGCGCGCCAGCTCCACCGCGCCCGCCGCCCACAGCGGCGCGAACGCGCCCACCACATACGCGGGCCGGCCGCCGGTGACCAGGAACACGGCCGTCAGACCGAGGAACGCCCACGCCAGGAACCGGTAGGGCGCGAGCTCCGGCGAGCGCAGCAGCCGCACCAGGCCGTAGACCAGCACGACGGTGAACACCCCGCCGGACAGGACGACCAGATAGGGCAGGAAGCCCGCGCGGCCGCCGAGGATGCCCTCGTCGGCGAGGACCGAGGACATCTCCAGCTGCGGCCAGTCGTGCCGCGCCTGCCAGATGAGACCGGGCAGCGAGGTGACGACGGCGACGGCCGCGCCGATCCACAGCGCCTTGCGGCGCAGCAGCTCGCGCGGACCGGCGACGAACAGGCACACGGCGAGCACGGCCCAGAAGCCGACGATCAGATACTTGCCCTGGAGTGCCAGGGCCGTGGCAAGCCCGGCGAACAGCAGCAGCCGGTCCTCGCGGGTGCGCACCCAGCGCACCAGGAGCCAGTTGACCAGCGTCCACAGGAACAGGTCGACGGCCATCGTGGACAGCGCGTGCCCACTGATCAGGACCGCCGGGGCGAAGCCGTACGCGGCGGCCGTGAGGAGCTGCGCGCGGCGCTCCCCGCCGAACTCGCGGGCGATGAGCGCGGCGACGAGCGCGCCCGCCACGGTGAGCAGCACGGGCAGCAGCCGCAGCGCGAACAGCGAGCCGCCGGTCACCGCGTCGATGCCGTGGGCGAGCAGCGGCAGCAGCACCGGCTGATCGGCGTACCCCCAGCTCAAGTGCTGCCCGGCGCCCAGGAAGTAGAGCTCGTCGCCCTGGAAGCCGTACCGCGTGCTGACCAGGAGCAGCGCCAGACCGGACGCGCCCGCGACCGCGCCGACCCAGCGTCCGGCGAAGGGCGGCGGCGCGGAACTTTCCGGCGGCCGTCCCGCCTCCGTCGATTGCGGATTTTCCTCCTGTTGGACTGCCGTCGCTTCCTGCCGTTCCTTATCCTGTTCCTGGGTCTTTCCCTGATCCGGTACTTGACCGGCTTGCGTCCGAACTCCCACCGGGGCCTCCGCGGCTTATGCGGTACATGGTGTAAACACCGTCGAAGGTAGCGCTTGGCACGGCCCGTCAGCTTGCCCCTGAAAGCGGCAAGTTGACTGCTCAGGGGCCGCTAGGGGGAAGATAGGGGTTCTGCTGCTCAGGCAGGCTGAATAGCTTCTACCGTAGGTCCTCGGCGACTTGACCGGGGCGGGAGAAATGCTCGACCTTATCGTCCTTATCGTGCCCGACGATTCTCAGAACTGGGAAAGGGGGCGGCTTTGATGACACCCAACATATTCACGGGGGATTCGGCACGTACCTTCGCCGAATTCGAGCAGGACACCTTGCGGGTCGCGATGGTCCTGCGCGCACAGGGCGTCGGTCCTGCTGACCGGGTGCTGCTCAAGGCCGGCAACTCGGCGGCCTGGCTGAACGCGTTCTTCGCGCTGATGCACGTCGGCGCCTCCATCGTGCTCGTCGACCAGCAGGAGCACGCGCGCGAGACCGCGCGCATCGTCGAGCGCACCCGCGCCCGGCTGTGTCTGTACGACGACGACGCTCCCGTGCCGGCCGACACCCAGGACGCCGTCTATCTGTACAAGCTGCTCGTCGAGGCGTCCGGCCTGGTCCCGACCGAGCCGGCCCTCGACTTCGACGCGTGGTGCGCCCTGCCGGACGGCCTGATCATGTGGTCCTCCGGGTCCACCGGCACCCCCAAGGGCGTCGTGAAGAACGGCGGCCGTTTCCTGGAGAACCTGCGGCGCAACGCCGACCACATGGGCCACGGCAAGGGCGACGTCCTGCTGCCGCTGCTGCCCTTCGCCCACCAGTACGGCCTGTCCATGGTCCTGATCGCCTGGCTCGCCGAATGCTCCCTCGTCGTCGCGCCGCACCGGCGCCTCGACCGGTCGCTGCTCATGGGCGGCCAGTGCGGCGTGACCGTCATCGACGCGACCCCGGCCACGTACCGCAGCATGCTCAACCTCGCCCGGCGCCAGCCCGACGTGCGCGCGGCCCTGGGCGGCGTCCGCATGTTCTGCAGCGGCGCCGCCCCGCTCGACCCGGCCCTGTCGGACGCGTACGTCGACTCCTTCGGCAAGCCGCTGCTCGACAGCTACGGCAGCACCGAACTCGGCAACATCGCCTTCGCCACCATCGACAACCCCGTTGCCTGCGGCCAGGTCATGAAGGGCCTGGACCTGACCGTCCAGGACGACGACGGCAAGATCCTCGCCGCGGGGGAGATGGGCGAACTCGTCGTCAACACCCCCGACATGATGGCCGGATACCTCGCCGAGGACGGCACCCTGGCCCCCGTCGAGCAGGGCTGGTACCGCACCGGGGACCTCGGTCACCTCGACGCGGACGGCAACCTGTTCGTGGCGGGCCGCAAGCTCGCCGTGCACCGCATGGGATACACGCTCTACCCGGAGATCATCGAGCGGAAGGCCGCCGTGGCGGGCTGCGCCGTCAAGGTGGTGGCGCTGCCCGACGACGCCCGCGGCAGCGAACTCGTCTTCTTCGTCGAGGACCCGGCAGGCCGTGACGCCGCCGAGTGGCGCGGCCGCATCAAGGACGCCCTGCCCTCGTACGAGCATCCCAACCGGGTCGTCGTCATCGACAGCTTCCCCCTCAACCGCAACGGCAAGCCCGACCGGCGCGCCCTGGAACAGCGGGCCGCCGAGCGGGCCACGGAGGAACTCGCCGCCTCCGCCTGAGACCCCCCGGGGTGCGGCCCCGATCGCGTGCGACTGCCCCCTGCGCGAACGCCGGCCGCACCCCGGGAGACCGGGGCGCGACCATCCCCCACGCCCCACCAGAACCACCCGACGGACCAGACAGAGCGGACATGATGACGACCGACCAGGCACGCACCGCCGTGGTGTTTCCGGGCATGGGGCCCTCGCGCTTCACCGACGTGGGCAAGTTCATGATGATCGACCCCTTCGTGCGCAAGCGTCTCGCCGCCGCCGACGAGGCCCTGGGCCGCTCGGTCCTGGACGGATTCCGCACGGCGGGCGCGGACTTCGGGGAGTTCGCCCAGATCGCCTGCTTCATCAACTCGGTGGCGCTGGCCGACCGGGCCGTCGAGACCCAGGGCCTCGCCCCGGACGTCTGCGCGGGGTTCAGCTTCGGCCAGAAGGCGGCGACCGCGTTCAGCGGCGCCCTGCCGTTCACCGAGGCCGTCCGGCTCACCTATGAACTCGCCCTCTGCGAGAAGCGGTTCTTCGAGGAGGAGCACCAGGACCTGGTCACGCTCACCCTCACCCGCGTTCCCGATGCGACGCTCCAGGAAGTCCTGGGCGAACTGTCCGAGCGCGGCGAGTTCCACGAGGTCTCCGGCCGGCTCGACGAGGGCATGCACATGGTCACCATGCGCGAGCAGGTCCTGGAGTCCTTCCAGCGCCGCATCAGCGCCGTCGGCGGCTACTCGCTGTACTCGATGAAGCCGCCCGCGCACTGCCGGATCCTGTCGGGCCTGCGCGCCCGCGCCGAGGAAGAGGTCCTGGCCAAGTTCGACCTCGCCGACCCCGAACTCCCGGTCGTCGCCGACCACGACGGCTCCCTGGTGATGAGCGCGGACCAGATGCGGACGCTGCTCCTCGACACCTTCGACCACCCGGTCCGCTGGCATCCCGTCGTGGACACCCTGCGCGGCATGGGCGTGACCACGGTCCACGTCACCGGCTCCGACCGGCTCATCCACCGTCTCGACGTCACCACCCGCGCCTTCGACGTCGTCGCCCTCGGACCCGAGCAGGCACTCAGGCCCGCCCGGCCCGCCGCCCGCTCCGCCTCCCGGACCTCCGCCCAGCCCTCCGCCCCGTCCTCCGCGCGCAAGGAGCAGTGATGACCACGCTCATGGACAGCAAGTCGGCCGGGTTCAAGTTCAGCGCCAAGCTGGGCGCGACCCGCGCGATCCTGCGCGCCTTCGGCGTCTTCGGCGACCCCTTCACCCGCCTGCTCCAGGGGCAGGAGGACCCGTATCCGCTGTACGCGAAGGTACGGCAGCGGGGCCGCATCCACCGCAGCCACCTGGGCACCTGGGTCACCGGCAGCCACGAGCTCGGCAGCCGCGTGCTGCGGGACCGCTCGCTGTTCCTCAACCGCGAGCAGGGCGGCGTGCCCGGGCACGAGATGATGGACGAGATCCCCTGGAACAGCTCCATCCTCGGCCTCGACCCGCCCGACCACACCCGCCTGCGGCGCCTCGCGCAGCCCGCCTTCGGCCCCAGGATGATCAGCAAGTACCGGATCCAGGTCGAGAAGCTGTGCCACGGCCTGCTCGACCAGATGTCCGCCCGCGACGGCTTCGACCTCATCGAGGACTTCGCCGGGCCGCTGCCGCTGCTTGTGATCGGCGAACTCCTCGGCGTGCCGGAGGAGTACCACGACCGGTTCATCCGCGCCGGCCGCAAGGTCGGACCGGTCATCGACGGCGTCAAGTCCCTGAAGATGGCACGGGAGTTCCGCGGCGCCGTCGACGACCTCGACCAGGTCTTCACCGAGCTGATCGCGCTGCGCGCCGAGGACCCCGGCGAGGACCTCATCAGCCGCCTCACGGTGGCCAACGGCGAGGGCAAGCTCACCACCGAGGAACTGCTGGCCTTCTGCACGGTCCTCGCCGTCACCGGCTTCGAGACCACCACCAACCTCATCGGCAACGCCGTCCTCGCCATGACCGGCGACCGCGCCCAGTGGGACCTGCTGCGGGAGGACCCGGACCTCGCGCCGCGCGCCGTCGAGGAGACCCTGCGCTACGACTCGCCCGCCCTGCAGGCTCAGCGGGTCCCGCACCAGGACATCGCGTTGGAAGGCCACCACATCCGGGCCAACAGCTCCGTGGTCGTCCTGATCGGCGCGGCCAACCGCGACCCCGAGGTGTACGAGGAGCCCGACCGCTTCGACCTGACCCGCGAGAACCCGGCCGAACACCTGTCGTTCTCCGGCGGCATCCACTACTGCATCGGCGCCCCGCTGGCCCGCATGGAGGGCGAGACCGCGCTCCGCGTCCTCGCCGAACGGCTGCCGGACCTGCGGGTCGCCGGGCCGGTGCGGCGCCGCAGCTCACCGGTGATCAGCGGCTGTACGCGACTGCCCGTCACCGGCAAGGCCGGGTAGCCCCCGTCCACCCGGCCCCGAGAACCACCGGCGGCACACCGCCGCGTACGAACCCGCGTATCCGAGGAGAGAGATGAGCGAGACACCCGAGTCCGAGGCATGGCGGCGGGAGGTCGATCGCTCCACCTTCCCGCGACGCGAGCCCGGCCCCATCGACCTGCGCCGCTACTACGTCCAGCCGTCCTACTCGGGCGTGCCCACCTTCATGGGCGTCCCGCTCGCCCTCACCCAGGAGGACCTGCGGGCGGGCGGCGTCGACGTGGCCGTGGTCGGCTGCCCCGTGGACGTCTCCAGCGGGCACCGCGGCGCCGCCTACGGGCCGCGCGCCATCCGCGCCGACGAGCGCTACCTGTACAGCACCCCCGAGGGGTTCGTGCACTCCGCGACCCGCGTCAACCCGTTCAACGTCCTCAAGGTCGTCGACTACGGCGACGCGGCCGTCGACCCCTTCGACATCACCCGGTCCATGGAGCCCATCCGCGGCCTGGTCCGCGAGATCGCCGAGGTCGGGGCGCGGCCGGTCGTGCTCGGCGGCGACCACTCGCTGCTGTGGCCGAGCGTCGGCGCCCTGTCGGAGGTGCACGGACGCGGCTCCATCGCCGTCATCCACTTCGACGCGCACCCCGACTGCCACGAGGAGCTGTTCGGGCACCGGGCCACCCACACCACGCCGATCCGCCGGCTCATCGACGAGGAGATGGTGCCGGGACCGAACATCATCCAGGTCGGCATCCGCACCATCTCCGGGCCCGACGACCAGCTGTTCAACTGGATGCGCCGGGCGGGCATGCGCTCGCACTTCATGGCCGAGATCGAGCGCGTCGGCTTCGCCGCCGTCATCGACAAGGTCATCGAGGAGGCCAAGGCGGTCGCCGACCACGTCTATCTCTCCCTGGACATCGACGTCCTCGACCCCGCCTTCGCGCCCGGCACCGGCACCCCCGAGCCCGCCGGACTCAACACCCGCGAACTGTTCACCGCGCTGCGCCGCATCGCGCACGAGACGGACCTGATCGGCATGGACGTGGTCGAGGTCGCCCCGCACCTGGACGCGGGCTACTCCACCGCCATGAACGCTCGCCGGGCCGTCTTCGAGGCCCTGACCGGTCTCGCCTTGAACCGGATCAAGATCTCCAGCAAGAATTACGCGAACCCGATCGTGGCCGGTGAGGTCCGCTTCCCGCTCAAGTGACCCGGGTACGCACCGCTCAGAGACCGAAGGCGGGCCACGGCCCGCCTTCGGCACGTTCATCTCCCATGCCCCCATGTCCTGCCGACATTACGACGACCACGAGGGGAACCCCGTCATGACGACAGCCGCCGCCGACCTGTGGGTCCGCAGCTACCACCCCACACCCGACGCCACCGCCCGGCTCGTCTGCTTCCCGCACGCGGGCGGCTCGGCCACCTTCTACTTCCCCGTCTCGGCCGCCCTGAGCCCCGTCGCGGACGTGGTCGCCCTGCAGTACCCGGGCCGGCAGGACCGGCACACCGAGAAGGGCATCGAGAGCATCGCCGAACTCGCGGACCGGGCCACCGAGGCCCTGCTCGCGTACGACGACTCGACGCTGCCGCTGACCTTCTTCGGCCACAGCATGGGCGCCGTGCTCGCCTTCGAGGTGGCCCGCCGCCTCGAACAGGTCGGCCGGGCCCCCGTGCACGTCTTCGCCTCCGGCCGCCGCGCCCCCTCGAGCCACCGGCCGGAGAACGTCCACCAGCGCGACGACGACGGCGTCATAGCCGAGATGCGCAAGCTCAGCGGCACCGACCCGCGGATCCTCGGCGACGACGACGTGCTGCGCATGGTGCTGCCGGCCATCCGCAGCGACTACACCGCCATCGAGACCTACCGGGCCGAGCCCGGCACGCAGATCGGCAGCCCCATCACGGTCCTGGTCGGCGACGACGACCCGCGCACGACGCTCGACGAGGCGCGTGCCTGGGAGCCGCACACCCTGGGCACCTTCGACATGAAGGTGTACCCCGGCGGCCACTTCTACCTGACCGACCAGGCCCAGGAGATCATCGCCCTCCTCAAGGCGCACTTCACCTCGTAGATCCCCGGAAAAACACTCGGCGGGCCGGTCACCACGCGTGTGCGTACGTGGTGACCGGCCCGCCGAACATAAAAAGAACCCGGCGGCCGGTTACGGGGGAGAACCGGCCACCGGGAGTCTGTGCCCCCTGCGGCAGCAGGGGGAGGAAATGCACCCCGGGGGAGGGAGCGTAAGTTGTGCTAGTTGTGAACGGCCTTACGGGAACGTGAACTCGCACAGAACCCAAGGATGACGAGACCCACTACACCGATCGCCAGGCTCACCCACGAGGGGGTGTCATCGGACAGCAATGCCGTGACACCGAATTTTGTGTCCCAAATGCGCTCGGTCAGGAATGAACCGAATCCCTGAACCGCCAGGACGATGCCGACCCACAGCATGTCGCTCCTCAAAATTTCTGTTCGGGTGAGCAGTCTTGTGTTTCTCGCTCTGCCAACAACAACTATTCAACCCGGGCGGGCCCGGGGCGGGGCAGAGGGAAACGTAGGTACCACTACCGACGAAAGTAGTGACCGAGCGCGGCGTTCCCCCTCTCGTGGACCTGGTGCGGCGCCCGGCGAGGGTGCACGGCCGCGGCGCCCCGCGCGCCGCACGGACCTCACGAAAGCCGCTAAGAGGGCGTTAAAGTCCCAGGTCAGGGCTGCGACTACGGTCTGGCGGCGCTACGCATTAAGCTCTCCACGACCCACTGAGCGCGAAGCCGACATGTACGGGGGTGGGCTTGTCGTGCAGGCAGCCAGGACGGCCGGAGACCAGCGGCCCGGGGCGTCCCCGGAGACGCCCGCCCAACCCTCCGCCGAGCGGCGCCGCAAACGTCCCTCGCTGCGTCCCACCCCTTCCGACATCGCCCTGCTGACCGTCCTGATCGTGCTGAACGTCGTCGTGGCCGTCTGGAACGAGACCCACCACGAGGGCCATCCGCGGTTTGGGCCGTGGGC